>NZ_CP050177.1:4625000-4995000 GCF_011694815.1 Streptomyces liangshanensis | reverse complement strand
TCTCCTGCATCGCTTCCCTCGTGTCGGCGCGGGGGCGCCGGCTCGGGGATGTCTTCGCGGGGACCCTGGTCGTACGGGAGCGGGTGCCGAACGCGCCCATGGTGGTCGTCCCGCCTCCGCCGCCGTGGCTCGTCGGGCGCTTCTCCGAGCTCGACCTCTCCGATGTGCCGGACGGCCTGTGGCTGGCGATCCGCCAGTACCTGACGCGGATGACGCAGCTGGATCCGGCGGTGAGCTGGTCGATGGCGCAGCGGTTGGCGGGGGATCTGGTGGCGCGCACCGGGACGCCGGCGCCGGAGGGGGTTCCTCCGGCGGCGTTCCTGGCGGCGGTGGTGAGTGAGCGGCGGGCGCGGGACGCCCGGCGGACGCTCAGCGGGCCCGAGGCCGGTGGGCGCGGTACGGCCGCGCAGGCATCTGCGGCCGCGGCTGCTTTCCTGCCTCCGTCGCCGCACCCGTACCCGTACCCGGCCCTGTCCCCCGAACCCGCACAGGCACCCGCACCGGCACCTGCGCCGCAGACCGCCCCTGCCCCCGTTCAGCAGCTCCCCCCGGCCACCGGCTTCGCGCCGCCTGCCTGAGGTCACTCCGCCGGGAGCCGCGGGAGGTACGGGTCAGGGCAGGGTCGACGGGGGTGTCTCCAGGTCCTCCAGCTCGATGCCCGGCGCCGAGAGCACGACGTCGCCGCTGAGGTGAACGGTGTGCTGCTCACCGGTGTCCAGGGCGCTGACCTGGTACTCGTCCACCGTCAGGGGCCCGTTGTCAGTGGCGTGCGCTTCACTGTTCATCAAGGCCCAGGACTGGTCCAGCGTGCGGGGGGCGAGGACCGGGTCGGTGAATGCCACGAGCCGGACGCGGGTCGCGGGCGCGCCGGGGCTGAGTCGCAGGAGACGGGCGGTCGCGACGAGAAAGGCGGGGGATGTGCCGGTGAAGGCGTGGGCGCCGACGTTGCCTTCGGTGGCGTGGACACCGGAGGGGTCGGTACGGACCCAGGTGACGCCGTCGAGGGCGGCGCCGCGGATCTGCCAGCTGGCGGCGTGCAGTTCGAGGCGGATGGGGCGGCCGAGTTCGTCGAGGGCCAGGTCGACGGAGCCCGCGTGGTCGCCCGCCGGAGTGGTGATCTGGGAGACGTAGCGCCAGCCGGACGGGCCGGGGGCGCAGTGGAAGTGTTCTTCGCCGAGAGGGGTGTGGTCGTGCGGGTCATGGAGCGAATAACGGCCGCGGGGCATGGGGTCCTTCAGGTCTTTCCGGTACGCGGGTACTGATCGCGCGCCGTCGGGCGCCGTACACGGGACAGGCCCCCGGCACGGGGGTGCGGGGGCCTGTCCGTCGACGTGCGGTGCGATCGGTGGCGCTGGTCCGTGGGAAGCGCCGGTCGATCAGTAGCGGTAGTGGTCGGGCTTGTACGGACCCTCGACCTCGACGCCGATGTACGCGGCCTGCTCCGGGCGGAGCGTCGTGAGCTTCACACCGAGCGCGGCGAGGTGGAGGCGCGCGACCTTCTCGTCCAGGTGCTTCGGGAGCACGTAGACGTCGGTCGGGTACTCCTCCGGCTTGGTGAAGAGCTCGATCTGGGCCAGCGTCTGGTCCGAGAACGAGTTCGACATCACGAAGGACGGGTGGCCGGTCGCGTTGCCGAGGTTCAGCAGGCGGCCTTCGGAGAGGACGATCAGGGTCTTGCCGTCGGGGAACGTCCACGTGTGGACCTGCGGCTTGACCTCGTCCTTGACGATGCCGTCGATCTTCGCGAGGCCGGCCATGTCGATCTCGTTGTCGAAGTGGCCGATGTTGCCGACGATCGCCTGGTGCTTCATCTTGGCCATGTCGGAGGCCATGATGATGTCCTTGTTGCCCGTCGTGGTGACGAAGATGTCCGCGATGGAGACGACGTCGTCGAGCGTGGAGACCTGGTAGCCGTCCATGGCCGCCTGGAGCGCGCAGATCGGGTCGATCTCGGTGATGATCACGCGGGCGCCCTGGCCGCGGAGGGACTCGGCGCAGCCCTTGCCGACGTCGCCGTAGCCGAAGACGACGGCGACCTTGCCGCCGATCAGGACGTCGGTGGCGCGGTTGATGCCGTCGATCAGGGAGTGGCGGCAGCCGTACTTGTTGTCGAACTTGGACTTGGTGACCGCGTCGTTGACGTTGATCGCCGGGAAGAGGAGGGCGCCGTCGCGGTGCATCTCGTACAGACGGTGGACACCGGTGGTGGTCTCTTCGGTGACGCCGCGGATCTCGGACGCCAGCTTCGTCCACTTCTGCGGGTTCTCGGAGAGCGTGCGGTTGAGCAGCGTGAGGATGTGCGCGTACTCCTCGCTGTCCGCCGTCGCCGGGTCCGGGGCCGCGCCGGCCTTCTCGAACTCGACGCCCTTGTGGACGAGGAGGGTGGCGTCACCACCGTCGTCGAGGATCATGTTCGGGCCGCCGGTGGGCGTGTTGGGCCACGTGAGGGCCTGCTCGGTGCACCACCAGTACTCCTCCAGCGTCTCGCCCTTCCAGGCGAAGACGGGGATGCCCTGGGGGTTGTCCGGGGTGCCCTTGGGGCCGACCGCGATGGCGGCGGCGGCGTGGTCCTGGGTGGAGAAGATGTTGCAGGACGCCCAGCGGACCTCGGCGCCGAGGGCGGCGAGGGTCTCGATGAGGACCGCGGTCTGGACGGTCATGTGCAGGGAGCCGGTGATGCGGGCGCCGGCCAGCGGCTGGGCCGCGGCGAACTCCTCGCGGATCGAGATCAGGCCGGGCATCTCGTGCTCGGCGAGGGTGATCTCCTTGCGGCCGAACTCGGCAAGCGAGAGGTCGGCGACCTTGAAGTCCTGTCGGTTGGCGACAGTCGTCATACGAGCTGCTCCTCGTGAAGGGTGGGTCGAGGGTGGATACGTTCGGCTGGCTCTGCGGTGTCCGGGCATACGAATGCCCGAGCACTCGCGGACCGGTCCGTCGGAGGCCCTCTCTCCCTCGGTCGGTCCGCGTGAGCGGGCCGCCCGACCGCCATCAGCAGCGACGTCTGGCTCTGTGCACGAATCTACACCGATCGGCTCAGCCGCCCACAGTCGATCGGGCAAGCGCTCCAGGGAAAGTCGAGTGCCGGGAGCGATCAGGAGGCGGGGGTCGGCGTGGGGCCGCCCGGGTGCTTGGCCGGGTTGGTGCCGGCCGCGGCGGCGGACTCGCTGTAGATGTCCGGCTCCAGGTAGATCACGCGGGCGATCGGGACGGCCTCGCGGATGCGGTTCTCGGCGGCGTTGATGGCCTGGGCGACCTCGCCGGCGGTGTCGTCGTGCTGGACCGCGATCTTGGCGGCGACGAGCAGTTCCTCCGGGCCGAGGTGGAGCGTACGCATGTGGATGATGCCGGTGACGACGTCGCCGTCGACGAGGGCGGTCTTGATCTTCTCGACGTCCTCCGTGCCGGCGGCCTCGCCCAGGAGCAGCGACTTCGTCTCGGCGGCGAGGACCAGGGCGATCACGATGAGGAGGATGCCGATGCAGAGGGTGCCGATGCCGTCCCACACACCGTCGCCGGTGGCCAGGGCGATACCGACGCCGCAGAGCGCGAGGATCAGGCCGATCAGGGCGCCGAGGTCCTCCAGGAGGACGACGGGCAGTTCGGGGGCCTTCGCGCGGCGGACGAACTCCGTCCAGGAGAGCGAGCCGCGGGTGACGTTGGATTCCTTGATGGCCGTACGGAAGGAGAACGACTCGGCGATGATCGCGAAGACCAGCACGCCGACCGGCCAGTACCAGGCCTCGATCTCGTGCGGGTGCTTGATCTTCTCGTAGCCCTCGTAGATCGCGAACATGCCACCGACGGAGAAGAGGACGATGGAGACGAGGAACGCGTAGATGTAGCGCTCGCGGCCGTAGCCGAAGGGGTGTTGGGGGGTGGCCTCGCGCTGCGCCCGCTTGCCGCCGAGGAGAAGCAGTCCCTGGTTGCCGGAGTCGGCGAGGGAGTGGACGCTCTCGGCGAGCATCGACGACGAGCCACTGAAGAGGAACGCCACGAACTTGGCTACTGCGATCGCGAGGTTGGCGCCGAGCGCCGCCACGATCGCCTTGGTTCCGCCTGACGCGCTCATGGGTGCCTGGAGTCCCTTCTTCGGTGCCGCGGCCCTGGCGCCGCGCTACGGCGGCACATTGTTGCAGCCGTCGGCGCGGTCACCCACTCAGACCACAACAGTTGCCCGGAATACGGTCCCGTCACCGGACAGTTCGGCTTTTTCTCCCGCCGCGACGAAGACCGAGGTGCCCGGGGTGAGTTCCAGGTCGTTCGCGCGGGGCGTGCCGGCCGTGCAGAGCAGGATCTGGGGGGTGGGGGCGGTGAGGTCGCGCGGGGCGGCGCCGGGTGCCAGGAGGTAGCGGGACAGGCGGAATTCGTCGATCGGGGTCTCGTACAGCTCCTCGCCGGTGGCGGAGGCCTCGGGGCGCAGGACGGACGGTTCCGTGGTCTCGAAGCGCACGATGCGGAGCAGTTCGGGGACGTCGACGTGCTTGGGGGTGAGGCCGCAGCGCAGGACGTTGTCGGAGTTGGCCATGATCTCGACGCCCAGGCCGTCGAGGTAGGCGTGCGGGACGCCGGCGCCGAGGAAGAGGGCTTCGCCGGGCTGGAGTCGGACGTGGTTGAGCAGGAGGGCGGCGATGACGCCGGGGTCGCCGGGGTAGTGGTGGGCGATCGAGACGTACGGCTCGTACGGGCCGCCGAGGCGTTCCGCGGCGACGGCGGTCTCGGCGACGGTGGCGGCCATCTCGGCCGGGTCGGCGGCGAGGACGGCGGTGAGGACCTCGCGTAGCGCCGCTTCCTGGGGGTGGGCGCGGAGGAGGTCGACGTACGGCTTGAGGGAGTCGACGTCGAGTCCGGCGAGGAGGTCGGCTGCGTCCTCGGGGGCGCGGAAGCCGCAGAGGCCGTCGAACGGGGTGAGGGCGCAGATCAGTTCGGGCTTGTGGTTGGCGTCCTTGTAGTTGCGCTCCGGGGCGTCGATCGGGACGCCCCGGCGCTCCTCGTCGGCGTACCCCTCCTTGGCCTGGGCCAGGTCGGGGTGCACCTGGAGGGAGAGCGGGGAGCCGGCGGCGAGGAGTTTGAGGAGGAAGGGCAGGCGGGGGCCGAACTTCTCGACGGTGGCCGCGCCCAGTTCCGCGGCGGGGTCGGTGGCGATGATCTCGTGCAGCGGCTGTTCCCCGGCGCCGCGGCCGCGGTCGGCGCGGGAGGGGGCGCCGGGGTGGGCGCCCATCCACATCTCGGCCTGGGGCTCGTCCGTGGGGGCGATGCCGAGCAGTTCCGGGATGGCGGTCGTGGAGCCCCAGGCGTAGGGGCGCACGGTGTTGGAGAGGCGGTCCATGGGTGGGTTCCTTGTGCGAGGGAGGGGAGGTGGGTGGGGCGGGGGGTGGGTTTGCAGCGGGTCTGCGGTGGGGCGCGTTCTTGTACGGGGCGTTCGTGTGCCGGGGCGTTGGGGTCGGGGTCCGCGGGGGCGGCGGTGCCGGTGGGGCGGGTTCAGGGTCCGGGGTGGGGTGTTCGCGTCATGCGGGGGCTCCGCCGGCCAGCGCCAGGTAGACGGTGGCGAAGTCGGTGACGGCGATCAGTTCGGCGAGGGCTTCCAGCTCGGTGCCTTCGTCGGGTTCGAGTTCGCTGAGGGGGGTGTCGTGGCCGAGGGCCAGTTCGCGGGCGGCCGGGGCGGCGGTCAGGCCGCCGGCGGGGCGGTCGCGCAGCAGGACGATGCGGGGGCGCAGGGTCTGGGGGTCGTCGACCCGGTCGCGGAAGAAGTCGTCGGGGTCCGTGCCGCCGCCGGTCAGGTCGCCCGCGAGGAGGGCGCCGTGGGCGGGGAGGGCCTCGGGGAGTTCGGCGGCGAGGGCGGGGCGGCCGGTCAGTTCAGCGAGTACGGCGGCGAAGCGGCGGCCGGCCGGGGCAGTCGCGACGCCTTCCGTCCAGATGAGCGGGAGGCTGTCGGCGAGCTCGGCGGCGAGGGTCTTCGCGGGGTTGCTGTACGTCGCGATGGACGGGCCGCAGCGTTCCGCGGTGCGGTCGAGGCGGTCGGCGACGAGGTGGAGGGTCTCGGTCGGCGCGGTGAGCAGGCCCACGCGGTCGAGGAGGGCCAGCAGCGGGACGAGCAGGGCCCACAGGGCGCCGGGGCCCGCCGCGGGGGGCGGCTCGGTCTCGTACTGCTCGCTGGGTGTCGTCGCCATGGGGACGAGGAGGCCGCGCGAACCGTCGACGGTCTCGCTGAGCGGGGAGCCCGCGGGGGCGACGGCGACGATGGTGCAGCCTCGGCGGTAGGCCTGCTCGGCAAGGAGGGCGAGGCCTGGTTCGGTGCCCTCCGTGGTGACGACGAGGAGCAGGTCCACGGGGCCGGCCCAGCCCGGTAGCGTCCAGCGCAGGGCGCCCGCGGCGGGGGCGACGCCGGTGGCGTGGAGGCGGGTCACGGGGGCGGTGCCGCCGGCGAGGGCGGCGATGAGTTCGGCGACGCCGGTGGCGGCGGTGCCGGAGCCCGCGATCAGTACGGCGCGGGGGCGGCCCTCGGGGTTGAGCTGGGTGACGCCGGCCTCGGCGGTGTGCCGCAGCGCGGTGCGGACGCGGGCGCCGGCTTCCGCGGCGCCGCGGAGGAGGCCGTGGCGGTCGGCGCGGGTCAGCGCGTCGGGGGCGTCGAGGAGCGACTCGTCGAGCATGGGAGTGGGCCTCCGATCGCCGGGCGCGGGGGGCGCTGGGCGCGCTGTTCGCCGGGGGTGGTGTGGGGTGCGGTGGGGTGCGGTGGGACGTGGGCGTGGCGCTGGGGCGTTGCGCCTCTGCCTGTCAGGCGGGGCGGCGGGCCTCGTCGACGAGGAGTACGGGGATGTCGTCCCGTACCGGGTAGGCCAGGCCGCAGGTGTCGGACGTACAGACCAGCTCGGGGGGCTCGGCGGTGGTGCGGTCGTTCAGGGGGGCGTGGCAGGCCGGGCAGGCGAGGATTTCGAGGAGGCCGGCTTCTAGCGGCATGTCGGTGGGATCCCTTCGGGGTGCGTGGATCTGGCCATGTCAGCGTACCGCTGGGGGGTGGGGGGGTGTGTCGATGTACGGGGTACGGAGGGGGCTGCGGGAGCTTGGGGGGTGCGCCTGCTCGGCGGGTGCGGGGGTGTCCTCGTGGCGGACGGGCTGGAGGGGGTGTGGCTGGGCCGGGGCAGGTTGGGGACGCCCGTCGCGCGCAACGGGCCGTCCTCAAACGCCGGACGGGCTGAAGGGGGACGGGCTGGAGGGAGGCGGTGGGTGCGCCCACCACAGGCGCGCGTCTGTCCTCAAGCGCCGGACGGGCTGGAGGGGGGCGTGGCTGGACCCGGGCAGGTTGGGGACGCCCGTCCCGTGCAACGGTCCGTCCTCAAACGCCGGACGGGCTGGAGGGGGACGGGCTGGAGGGGGTGGCTTTCGGAGTTGGTGGTTCTAGGGGGTGGGGGGTGTGCGGATCAGGGTCAGGGCCTCGTCTCTGATCTTGGTCATCAAAGGGGTGTCCCTTGCCTCTACGTTCAGGCGCAGCAGGGGTTCCGTGTTGGAGGGGCGGAGGTTGAACCACCAGTCCTTCGCTGTGACCGTCAGGCCGTCCAGGTCGTCCGTCGTGACTCCTTCGCGCGTGGCGAAGGCCTCCCGTACCGCTGCCGTGCGGGCCATCTGGTCGTCGACCGTCGAGTTGATCTCGCCCGAGCCCGCGTAGCGGTCGTACGACGCGACCAGGTCGGAGAGCGGGCCGGGCTGGCCGCCGAGGGCCGCCAGGACGTGGAGGGCGGCCAGCATGCCCGTGTCGGCGTTCCAGAACTCGCGGAAGTAGTAGTGCGCGGAGTGCTCGCCGCCGAAGACCGCGCCGGTCCTCGCCATCTCCTGCTTGATGAACGAGTGGCCCACCCGGGTCCGCACCGCCGTACCCCCGTGCTCCTTCACCACCTCGGGGACGGACCAGGACGTGATCAGGTTGTGGATGATCGTGCCGCCCGGGTGCTTGGCCAGCTCGCGCGCCGCCACCAGCGCCGTGATCGCCGACGGCGAGACGCCCCGGCCGCGCTCGTCCACGACGAAGCAGCGGTCCGCGTCCCCGTCGAAGGCCAGACCCAGGTCGGCGCCCTCGGCCACGACGCGGGCCTGGAGGTCCACCAGGTTCTTGGGGTCGAGGGGGTTCGCCTCGTGGTTGGGGAACGTGCCGTCCAGCTCGAAGTACATCGGCACCAGGTCCAGCGGCAGCCCGGCGAACACTGTGGGGACCGTGTGGCCGCCCATCCCGTTGCCCGCGTCCACGACCACCTTCAGGGGGCGGATCTCCGAGAGGTCGACCAGGGACAGCAGGTACGCCGCGTACTCCGACAGCGTGTCGCGTTCTGTGATCGTTCCGGGAGTGGGGGAAGGGGAGGAGGGGGACGGAGACGCGGGTTGCGTCGACAGCCACGCCTCCACCTTCGCGCGGATCTCCCCCAGCCCCGTGTCCTGCCCCACCGGGGCCGCGCCCGCCCGGCACAGCTTGATGCCGTTGTACTGCGCCGGGTTGTGCGACGCCGTGAACATCGCCCCCGGCAGCCCCATGTCCCCCGACGCGAAGTACAGCTGGTCCGTCGAGCAGAGGCCGATGATCGTGGCGTCCGCGCCGCGCGAGACGGCTCCGCGCGCGAAGCTCGCCGCCAGCCCGGGCGACGACGGGCGCATGTCGTGGCCGATCACGATCGCCTCGGCCTCGGTGACCTCCACGAAAGCCGCGCCGAACAGCTCCGCGAGCCGGTCGTCCAGCTGTTCCGGATACAGCCCACGCACGTCGTAGGCCTTCACGATCCCCGACAAGTCCGCCACGAGCTACCCCTCCTGAGTTCTCCGCCAGCGCGTGCCGCGGCCGTGCGCCCGGAACCGCGCGCCGACCGCACCGCTGCGATCGGCTCAAACTACCCGTACGGGGCGGCGTACTCGTTGACGATCGCGTTACGGAATCGTCCGGTCATCGGCCGGTCATCAGCCGGTCACGGAAGCATCCACCCCAGGACCGCCGTGCTCTGCCCCACCACGATCAGGCACATCACCAGCAACAGCCCCAGGCTCCACGGCAGCACCTTGCGCAGCAGATCCCCCTCCTTCCCCGCCAACCCCACCGCCGCACACGCGATGGCCAGGTTCTGGGGGGAGATCATCTTGCCCAGCACTCCCCCGGAGCTGTTCGCGGCGGCCAGCAGCGCGGGGGACAGGCCCGACTCCCGTGCCGCCGTGACCTGGAGGGCGCCGAACAGTGCGTTGGCCGAGGTGTCCGAGCCGGTGACCGCGACGCCGAACCACCCCAGGATCGGCGACAGGAAGGCCAGCCCGGCGCCCGCCGCCGCCACGAAGTGGCCGATGGTGGCCGCCTGTCCGGACAGGTTCATGACGTAGGCGAGGGCCAGGACGGAGGTGACGGTGAGGATCGCGTACCGCAACTCGCCCACCGTCGCCGCCCACTCCCGCGCCGCGTCCGCCACCCGTACCCCCAGCACCCCAGCCGTGAGCAGACCCGCCAGCAGGACGAGCGTCCCGCCGGTCGCCACGAGCGGCAGCGAGAAGACGTTGGCGCCCACCGGCTTCCCCTCCGCGTCGGAGACGTCGAGGAAGGGCCAGTCGAAGACCTGGGTCGCCCTCGCCAGCAGGTCCTTGACCGGCGGGACCTGGGCGAGCGAGAAGATGACGACGATCAGGGCGTACGGGGCGTAGGCGCGCAGCACTTCGCGGCGCGGGTCCTCCTCGTCGAGATCCCCGCTCCGTACGCCCGTGAGGACCGCGACCCGCACCTCCTCGCGCGCCGGCTCGCGTGCCGAGGGCACCGCGACCAGGGCCGCCGCGCCCGCCAGCGCCGCGGCGATGTCGGCGAGTTGGGCGGAGACGAAGTTCGAGGCGGCGAACTGGGCGGCGGCGAAGGCGATTCCGCAGACGAGGGCGGGCAGCCACGTCTCGCGCAGTCCCCGGCGCCCGTCGACCAGCCCGACCAGCACCAGCGGCACGACCAGCGCGAGCAGCGGTGTCTGCCGGCCCACGACGGAGGCGACGGTGTCCAGGGGCAGCCCGGTGACCTGCGCGAGGGTGACGACCGGCGTCCCCATCGCGCCGAAGGCGACGGGCGCGGTGTTGGCGACGAGCGCGACGACGGCGGCCTTCACCGGGTCGAAGCCGAGCGCGACCAGCATCACCGCGGAGATCGCGACCGGCGCCCCGAAGCCGGCCAGCGCTTCGAGGAGCGCGCCGAAGCAGAAGGCGACCACCAGCGCCTGGATGCGCGGATCGTCGGACAGCCGCCCGAACGAGCGCCGCAGGATGTCGAAGTGGTGGGTGCGGACCGTCATCCGGTACACCCAGAGGGCGTTGACGACGATCCACATGATCGGGAAGAGCCCGAAGAGCACGCCCTGCGCCCCGGCGGACAGGGTCTGGCCGAGCGGCATCCCGAAGGTGAGCCACGCGACCAGGACGGCGACGGCGAGACCGGTCAGCCCGGCCCGGTGCGCTCTCACGCGCAGGCCGCCGAGCAGGATCAGCACGGCGGCCAGGGGAAGGGCCGCGACGAGGGCGGAGAGCGCGAGCGAGCCGCCGACGGGGTGCAGTCGCTGTTCGAAGGCCAGCTGGTGTACGGATACGGACATGACAGCCCTCCGGGTTCCGCGATACGGAAACTGAATCTCTCACCGGTGGAGGAATGGTCATGCGCATGACAAGCACAGGTCAATGGCGCGGACAGGAACTGTGGCGGAGCGGGCTGATAACAAGCGGCAACCGTGGCGGCAAACGGGAGAATGCGGCGTCAGGACCCCGACATGAGGTCAGGACTCCGACATCAGGACTCCGGGGAACGCAGCACCCGCAGATGCCCGCGCCGCCCGACCTCGACCGGATCCGCCCCCCGCGCCCCCTTGCCGCCACCGCTCCCGCCGCCGTTCCCCTTGCCGCCGCCACCGGCGGCGCGCTCCTGGGGCCTGGCGGCTTCCCGTACGGCGTTGGCGAGGGCCTCCAGGTCGTCACCGCTCGGGCGTGGCGGGGCCGAGCCGTCCGTCAGGCGGACGACCTCCCAGCCGCGCGGAGCGGTCAGCCGCTCGCTGTGTTCCGCGCACAGGTCGTAGCAGTGGGGCTCGGCATAGGTGGCGAGCGGGCCGAGGACCGCGGTCGAATCGGCATAGACGTACGTCAGTGTCGCGACAGCGGAACGGCCGCACGCGGTGCGCGAACAGCGACGTACAGGGCTCACGACGTTGGACGGTACCGCACTCTTGAGCGGGCCGCGACGACTCTCCACCAGGTCACTCGCCCGTGTCGCGCTGTGACATCCCGCACAACGGCCTCCGGAGTAACTGGCCTGACCTGCGCGGGAAGACGCGTGGCCAGGTGGCGACAGCCCGTGACACAGTCATCACTTGGGGCAAATCCCGTCAAGGACGGCAAGGTCGGCGATCGCGCGACCCCATGTAAATGAGCCCAAGCTTGGCCGGAATGCTCAATATGCGACATGGGGGCCGCGGGGGGCGGGAGCCGCGATCGCCGGGGCGCGGAGAGAGCTACCCTGCGTCAGTGATGGACAGTCCTGTACCGCCCCGCCCGACCGAGCCCCGGCCGCGCCGCCGCGACCGCCACGGCCGAGGCATGCGTGGCCCCGTCGCCCCGCCGCAGGTGCCCCTCTCCGCCAGCCGCTCGGAGACGTTCCGTGATCTCGTACGGGACTCCGTGGACCGGCTGGAGCGGCGCTGGCCCCAGTTGGCCGAGGTCGAGTTCCTGGTCCTGGACGTGCCCGGCACGCAGGACGAGTCCGTACCGCTGGGGAGTTCGGTCTCCGCCGGCAAGGATCACCCGGCGCGCATCATGGTCTACCGGCGCCCGGTGGAGATCCGCACCAAGAACCGCGACGAGCGGGCGCTGCTGGTCCACGAGGTGGTGGTCGAGCAGGTCGCCGAACTGCTGGGCCTGGCACCGGAGTCGGTGGATCCGCGGTACGGGCAGGAGTGACGCGGGGGCCCGGTGACGACCCCGCCTACTTCGACTCGATTCGTCCGACCGGGGCCGGATCCGCCTCCAGCGCGTCCCGCGCCACCGCCCAGGCCGGATCCCCGGGGTGCAGCGCGGTACGGAGGTAGGCCCAGGTGAGCCGCTGGAGCGCGGCCACCCGCCCGGGGTTCTCGTCCGTGGTCTCGGCGACGTCGTACCCGGAGATCCCGCCCAGCCCGTGTTCCGCGCCGAACAGTGTGAGCAGGGACTTGGGCCCCGGGGCGAGGACGTACGGATCGGCGTGCCAGTCCGCGCCCGCGACCGTCAGGTGGGGGGACGTGTCCTGGTCGCCAGCCACCACCAGCGCGGGCGTCGCCATCGCGGAGAAGTCGGCGGTCGACAGGAACGGGAGGGCCTCGGCCATGGACCCGGTGAGGGCGTCGCCGCCCCGGCCGGTCGTGGCCAGCAGGACCCCCGCCTTGACCCGGTCGTCGGCGAGGTCCACCTCCGTACCGTCGTCCGGGTCGGTCAGCCGGGCGCCGAGCAGCAGGCTCGCGGTGTGCCCGCCCATCGAGTGCCCCGCCACGGCGACCCTGCTCCGGTCCAGGCGCCCGCGTAGCTGCGGGACGGCGGCCTCGATGGCGTCGAACTGATCCAGGACGTGCTTCATGTCCTCCACCCGCGAGCGCCAGAACATGGGCGCGCCGGGAGTGGCGGGGTCCAGGTCCAGCGACCGTGAGCTGAGGTGGGTGGGCTGGATCACGGCGAAGCCGTGCGCCGCCCAGAAGGTGGCGAGCGGGGCGTAGCCGTTCAGCGAGGACAGGTGGTGGGAGTGGCCCTGGCCGTGCGAGAGGAGGACGACCGGCAGGTTGTTCCCGGTCACGGGCACCGAGACCCGTACCTCCAGGTCGACGGGCCGGCCGGGGGCCGCCAGCACCACGGGGCTGACGGAGAGGACGGGGGCGGGCGGGCCGGGGAGGCCGGCCGGGTGCGTGGGCGTGTTCATGTCGGGGAGGTCCCTTCGACGGCCGAGGCGGTCGGAAGCCGCCGCTTTCGGCTAAGCTGAAAGCGGAACGTTGTTCCGATTACGATACGGAACACTGTTCCGCTTTGTCAAAGGTCGTCGGCCCGAGGTCGTCGGCCCAGGGTTGTCGGCCCGAAATCGTTGGCCCGAGGTCGTCGGAAGGAGCGCGGTGGTGCCCAGCACGAGCCAGTCAGGGGAGGTGCCGGCCCGGAGCAAGCGGGCCGACGCGCAGCGCAACCAGCAGACGCTGCTCGCCGCCGCCGCCGCGGTGTTCGTCACCTCCGGCGTCGACGCGCCGATCCGCGAGATCGCGGGCAAGGCGGGCGTCGGGGTGGGAACGATCTACCGCCACTTCCCGACGCGGGCGGACCTGGTCGTCGCCGTCTACCGCCACCAGGTCGAGGCGTGCGCCGAGGCGGGGCCGAGCCTGCTGGAGAGCGCCGCGTCCCCGCTGGCGGCCCTGCGGCAGTGGGTCGACCTGTTCGTGGACTTCCTGGTCACCAAGCACGGGCTCGCCAACGCCCTGCAGTCGGACGGCGGCGGCTTCGACGCGCTGCACACGTACTTCCTGGACCGCCTGGTGCCCGTCTGCGGGCACCTGCTCGACGCGGCGGCCGGCGCCGGGGAGATCAGGCCGGGTACGCGGCCGTACGAGCTGATGCGCGGCGTCGGCAACCTGTGCGCCGGGCGGGACAGCGATCCGCGCTACGACCCGCGCCGCCTGGTCGACCTGCTCCTCCGGGGGCTGGAGGGCCCGCGGCCGTCCTGAGCGGGCCGGCCACGAAGACCCGGCGGCCTGCCCGCCCGACAATCTGCCGGGCAGGCCTCGGTCATCTCAGTCGCCGAGGATCGACAGGTCCTCCTTGGCCGTCGGTACGTACACCGTCCCCCGGTCGTCCGGCAGCGTCTGCACCGTGAACATCGGTACGCCGTCCTCCGGCAGCGCCAGCATGCGCGCCGCGTGGACCGGCCCGCCCGACTGCGGCTCGACGGTCAGCGCGTACTGGCCCTTGAGCCCGGCCGGCACCGGCGGGGTGACGTCCAGGGTCGTACCAGCCTTGACGTTGTACGTCTTCTCGGCCGGTTCGCCCCCGCCGCTCCCCGCCGAGGCGACGACCTTCACCGTCGCCGCCGCGCCCGGCGCGGTCAGCGAGAGCGTCGTGCCCTTCGCGCGGTTGTCGGCCACGCTCGCGCGGGCGGTGACGGGCCCGGTCGCGGGGATGAACGCGATCTCCTGGTCGCTGCCCTTGCCCCGTACGACCCGCAGCGCCGCGACCACCGGGGTCGGGCTGCCGGCCTGCGACGGGCTGAGGATCAGCGAGCCGGCCTCGCCCTTGGTGACGTCGGCCAGGTCGAGCGACGCCGTCATCTTCGACTTGACGTGCAGGCTCTCGCTCCCGGCCGGGGTGATCGTGCCGTCGGCGCCCGCCAGTTGGACCTTCAGGTCCGCGTCGTCCCCGCCGGGCGCGAAGGCCACCAGCCGGACGTCGGTCGCGTCCTCCGGGATGCCGGGGAGCACCAGCGTGGCCGCCGGGTCGGCGGAGGCGGCCAGCCAGTCGCTGCCCACCGTGTCGTCGGCCACGCGCACCGCGGCGCCGACCCGGCCCGTACGGGTGCTGACGTGCACGGTCACGTCCTGGGACGCCTCCGAGGTCAGCGTCGAGAGCAGCACCGGGACGCTGGAGCGGGCCGGCACCGGAATGCCCTCGCCCACCTCGGACTTGAGCGCGCCGTTCTTCCCGTACAGCTCGACGTCGACGACGGCGGCGCTGTCGTCCGGGTTGGTGAGGTGGACGTAGTCCTGCCGGGACTTCTCCGTACTGGCCCCGGGGAACCAGAAGTCGGTGTCGGGCGGCGTGCAGGACAGGCCGAGCAGGCCGCGCGAGCCGCCCACGGAGTCCACGGTGGACTGCTGGGTGGTCCAGCCGGGGGCGAGGCTGCCGGTGGCCGTGCCGATGAGGGCGGGGGTGTCCGCCCCCTCCGCCTCCTTGGAGACGGGGGTGCCGGGCGCCTTGACGCCGACGAACGCCTTCGCGGGCGCGTCGGCCTTCTGGTCCGCCGCCTTCTTGTCGCCGTCCTTCGCCGCGTCGTCCTTCGCCGCGTCGTCCTTCGCCGCGTCGTCCTGCTTCGCGTCGTCCTTCTTGTCGTCGCTCTTCTTGTCGTCCCCCGTGGAACTGTCCGTACCCGCCGACGCGGCGGCGGACGGCACCAGTTCGGCCGTACCCGTCGTGCTCCCGCCGGACGTGCCGCCCGCGGGCGTGAAGGACGTGTACGTCGTCTCCGCGAGGTCCGAGACGCTCGGCGCGGGGCAGACCAGGCTGCTCCGCTCCACGGGAAGCAGCTTCGGCGTCGCCGCCACCGGCGCCTTCCCGTCGTCGGCGGGCGCGGACAGGGTGGCGAATCCGGTGACCGCCGCGAGGGCGGTCGCGGCCGCGAGCAGGGAGAGAGTCGTACGGTTCACTGGTCGGTGCTCCCGTCGGGGCGCGGACGCCGCTCGTTGTCAGGGCCCTCGGGGGACGGCTGCTGCTGCCCGTAGCCGTACGGGTCGTAGGAGGCCGGGTCGTACGGCGGGGGCTGCTGCCCCTCCTCGTACGTCCCCTGCTGGTACGGGTCCGCCGGGTACTGCTGGTCCGGGTACGGCTGCGCGGGGTACTGCTGCTGGTCCCCGTACTGCTGGTCGGGGTACCCCTGTTGGCCGGGGTATTGCTGCTGGTCCGGGTAGGGCTGGTACGGCTGCTGCTGGTACGGGTCGCCCTGGTACTGCCCGGCCGGGTACTCGCCCTGGTACTGGTCGCCCTGGTAGGGCGCGTACTGCGGCTCCGCGTACGTCTGGCCGTCCCACTCCCCGTACGGCTGCTGCTGCGGCACCGCCGCGTACCCGTCGGAGCCGGGAGGCGCGGACGGCACCGGAGGCGCGTCGGGAACGCCCGCTCGGTCCGGCCCCTGGCCCTGACCTTGGCCCTGGTCCTGGCCCTGGCCCTGATCGTCACCCGAGGGGTCCGCGCTCCCCGGCTGCCGCTGCTCCGGCAGGTCGAAGCCGAACCCGTCCGGCGTCTCCCCCGCGCCGACCGCGTCCGTACCGCCGGAGGTCTCCCCCTCGGCCTCCGCCGCGGCCCGCAGCCTGCGCGCCCTGCGGCCCTCGCCCTCGACCGCCTGCGCCGCGTACGCCAGCTCCTCGTCGGGCAGGTCGTCGTCGATCTCCCGGCGCCGCCCCGGCAGGGCGAGCACCAGCAGGACCACGGCGAGCGCGCCCTGCGCCCAGATCCACGCGGTGTGGGTGATCGGGTCCTCGTACGTGAGGTCCAGGCGGCCCCCGGCGGCGGGCAGCGCGAAGCCCTGCGCCCAGCCGTCGACGGTCCGCGCGGCGAGCGGCTTCCCGTCGAGGGTGGCCTGCCAGCCCTCGGCGGCGCGGTCCGCGATGCGCAGCACCCGTCCGTCGGCGCCCGCCGGGATCCTCGTGTGCGCCTCGACCGGGCCCGCGGCGACGGCGAGCGGTTCGCCGTCGGCCTTGCCGTTGACGATGGTGGCCCGGGAGATCTGGCGGTCGACGCGCCACAGCGCGCTGCCGTCCAGCTGGCTCAGCCGGCTGAGGCCCGGCGTGGCGTCGAGGACGCGGCCCATCTCGCGCGGCGCGCCGTCCCGTACCAGCACGTAGCGGATCGCGAAGCCGCTGAGCTGCTGCGTCTGGTCGGCGCCCGATCCGGCGACCAGGTTCGCGACGACCTTGTCGAGTCGCGGGTCGCTGCCGCCGGACGCGGTCAGTTCGGCATCGCCGAGGCGGCTGCCGGAGCCCCGGACCAGGGCGTACGACACCTCGGCGGTGGTGGTGCCGTCGAGGACGAGGGTGCGGGGCTGGTCGCGGGTGATGGACTCCTCGGCAACGAAGGCGGGCACCTGGACCGGGTCGCGGCGCTCCAGCGGTCCCGCGGCGCCGCTGATCATCCAGCCGAAGACGGACAACAGCGGGGCGACGAGCGCGGCGGCGGCGACGAGCGCGGCGACGGGCTGGCGCCAGCCGAAGCTCTGGGCGGCGACGCGTTCGCGCGCGCCCTCCGCGCCGACGACGGCGGCGGCGATCAGCGCGAGGCCGTAGACGAGGGTGGCGGGGCCCGCCCAGCCGGAGTTGTTGGTGACGACGGCGAAGACCAGCCCGACCAGGGCGACGACCCAGGCCGCGCGGACGGCGAACTGCCGCTCGCCGCGCAGCAGGGCGCCGAGTGCGGCCAGGACGATGCCGAGGAGCACGATGCCGCCGGCCGCCTTGGGGCCGCCGGGGCTCATGCCGAGCAGGTCGAGGGCGGTGGCGGAGCCCGTACCGAACTCCAGGCCCGCCTCCCGGAGGAAGGCGGCGGGGTCGGTCAGCAGGGAGAGCGACCAGGGCGCGAGGAGCAGGAGGGGCGTGCCGAGTGCGGCGAGGACGCGCGGGACGTACCCGGCGAGGTCGCGGCGGCGCAGGGCGAGGACGGCGACGCCGAGCACGACGGCCAGCGGCCAGGCGACGGGGGTGAAGGCGGTGACGAGCGTCAGCAGGAAGGCGTAGGCCCAGGTGGCGCGCCAACTGCCGCGCGCCGGAGGGTCCGCCTGCTCCTTCGGGTGCTCGGTGTCGTCCCACTCGTCGTCGGAGTCGGAGTCGGCGCGCGCCCCGGCGCGCCCGCCGCCGCCGGAGCGCAGCGCGTACGCGCCGACGGCCGCGCGGGCGATCAGGGGCAGCAGGATGGCGAGGACGGCCGTACCGAGGCGTCCGGTGGCCAGGGCGCCGGTCGCGGCGGGCAGGAAGGCGTACGCGACGCTCGCCCAGGCCCGCAGCAGCCGCGACTCGGTGAGGGGCCGCGACGCGAAGTAGGCGCTCACCCCGGCGAGCGGGACGGAGCAGACGAGCAGGAGCGTCAGCGCGAAGCCGGTGGAGCCGAGGAACAGCGCGGAGAGGGCGGCGAGGACGGCGAGGTACGGCGGGGCGGTCTGCGTGCCGCCCGTACCGACCGGGTGCCAGCCGTCCGCGTACCGGGACCAGAGGGCCGAGACGTCACCGGGGGCGGGCAGCAGGGCGCCGCCGGCCAGTGCCCCGCCGCTGAGCAGCGAGCGGCAGGCGACGAGCGAGACGAGCAGCAGGATCCCGAAGAGCACGGGTCCCGGCCGGTGGGCCAGCTTCTTGAGCCGGGCGAACTGCTCGACCTCCATGAAGTCGGCGTCCTCGCCGCCGGGGCCCGACTCGACGACGCCGTGGCGGGAGCCGCCCGCGTCGGTGTCGGTGTCCCGACCGAGGCTGCCCGCGATCTGTTCGACGGTGGCGCGGATGGTGGCGCCCGGCGGCGGGAAGAGGGGGCGCAGTTCGGAGGCCTCGGTGACCCCTTTGCCCCGCGCGCGCCGGGCACCCATGATCCGTCCGGGGCGCAGCAGGGTCCCGAACAGCCCCATGACCTCGTCGACGGCCTGTCCCGGCACCTTGCCCACGAGGTAGGCGAGGGTGCGCAGGAGGGTGCCGAGGACCAGCCGGAAGAACACGAACGGGAGCACGGCGGCCCGCGCGTTGACGAGCATCGTGTAGACGGCGCCGGCCTTGTCGACGCGGTGCGGGTTGACGACGGAGCGGCCCGCGCAGTCGACGGTACGGCGCTCCCTGGCGGCCGCCTCGGCGTGCCGCATGACGGCGTCGGGGGCGACGAGGACGCGGTGTCCGGCCGCGTGCGCGCGCCAGCACAGGTCGACGTCGTCGCGCATGAGCGGGAGGGCGCGGTCGAAGCCGCCGAGTTCGTCCCAGACGTCGCGCCGGACGAGCATGCCGGCGCTGGAGACGGAGAGGACGGTACGGACCTGGTCGTGCTGGCCCTGGTCCTGTTCGCGGCGGTCGAGGCCGGTCCAGCGGCGTCCGCTGTTGGCGATGGAGACGCCGACCTCGAGGAGCTGCTTGCGGTCGTACCAGCCGCGGAGCTTGGGGCCGACGACGGCGGCGTACTGGTCGGAGTCGGCGACGCGCAGGAGTTCGGCGAGGGCCCGGGGGTCGGGCGCGCAGTCGTCGTGGAGGAGCCAGAGCCACTGCACCGGTTCGCCGTGGGGCAGTTCCGGCAGGTCGTACGTGTCGTCGCGCCAGGTCCTGGTCTCGGGGTCCCAGCCGCTGGGCCGCTTCAGGTACGGCAGGTCGTCGGGGGTGAGCGTCCCCGCGGCGTGCACGGCCTCCTCGACCGCCGTACCGAATCCGGACCTGCGGGCGAGGTGCAGCACCCGTTCGTCGCCCAGCGACTCGGTGAGCAGCTGGGCGGAGTCGTCGGCGCTTCCGGTGTCGGCGGCCATGACGTTCTGCACGGGGCGTTCCTGGCCCAGCAGCCCGGCGAGGGCGTCGGGCAACCAGCGCGCACCGTCATGGGCGACGAGGACCGCGGTCACGACGTGGCGCGGGAACTCGGGTGCGGTGGCGGGGACGAACGCGGCGTTGGTGGGGGACATTGAGGTAACGGGCCCTCCGGCCGGGGGGTCGCCCCGAGGGGGGCGTCGATGCGTCTCGGACGGGGCCCCACACTAACGGCTGACACCATGACGGTCCGCCGCCTGCGGTGTTGTCGCAGACCGCGGACCGTTCCCTACGTACGGGTTTGCGCGGATTGGTCGCGTGGACCGGTCGTCGCGCGCGTAGTTGTCGCGCGTGTGGCCGTCGCTCGCGGATCGCCGGCCGTGCGTCGCCAGTTGCCGACCGCCGATCGTCAGACGGTAAGACAATCAACGAAAGAAAGTGATCGGAGCGCGATCAGATCGCGGCTTTCTTCAATCGCCGACGCTCACGTTCCGACAGGCCGCCCCAGATACCGAATCTCTCGTCGTTGGCCAGGGCGTATTCAAGGCATTCTGAACGGACTTCACAGGCGAGGCAGACCTTCTTGGCCTCGCGGGTGGAACCGCCCTTCTCGGGGAAGAAGGACTCGGGGTCGGTCTGGGCGCACAAGGCGCGCTCCTGCCAGCCGAGTTCCTCGTCCGCGTCCTCGACCAGCAGTTGCTGGAACAGCTCGGTCATGTGCGCCCCTCGTCTGTCTTTTGCGTCCCCGTGCGGTGGCCGCTACCGATTCCGGCCGAACGACACGAGTGAAAT
The DNA here is from genome assembly GCF_011694815.1 of Streptomyces liangshanensis. Lineage (NCBI taxonomy): Bacteria > Bacillati > Actinomycetota > Actinomycetes > Kitasatosporales > Streptomycetaceae > Streptomyces > Streptomyces liangshanensis. The sequence continues at coordinate 4,974,985 of NZ_CP050177.1, read as the reverse complement.
TACAAGTGGGTGGCTCCGGGGCAGTCAAGCGGAGATCTGCTATTGGGCCCGGTATTCACTCTGCGGAACCAAGGCTATGCGGAAAGTGTTCAAATCACCAAAAACCTGACACATGCCACTGGCCTGCCCGCGCCCACCCCCTCCCCTCTCCGGGAGAGACGCCACGAGCCCCGGGCCCGTGCCGGTCCGGCCACGGAAAGCGATCCGGATCACAGTCCGATCACGAGGGCGCGACGGTGTTTGCGTACGCGGTTGCTGCGCCATGTCTCCGCAGGTGCCCGTGCACAAACCTTTCTCCGCTCGGAGTAACCGGATGTGGTGAAACATTACCCCCAAATCGGGCATTGAGTTGACACTGGCAACCAGATTCGCCACCTTTAGTGACATGCCAGCGATCGCCGTGCACACCGCGACCCACGTCCGTGGATTCCGCAGCGTTGCCCAGGCCGGCTGTTGCTGTCCGTGTTCTTCCCGCTGTTGATGCCCTGGCGTCGTTGACGTTCCGGCGTCCCGACGCTCCCGCGTTGTCGACGCTCCCGCGTCGTTGACGCCCCAGCGCTCCAGCCTCCTCCTGGCTTTCCCCCCCCCCGTTGGCTCGTTCGTCTCCTCCGGTCGTCACGCCCGCGTGTCCGGGCGCCCGTCGGCTCCGAGCTCTTCCCGCCGAGGAACCACCGCACCCATGAACAGCGACAGCGACCTCCAGATCGCCGGCGACCTCCTCGAGGTCCCGCACCTCCTCCAGCCCCCGCGCGAGCACCCCCTCACGGTGGCCGAGTTCGCCGGGCTCGCCCGCGCACTCGCCGCCGACCGCGCGCAGTGGGCCCCGCTCGTCCGGTACGACACCACCACCCGCTGGTACCACCGGCTCCGCACCGGCCCCGGGTACGAGGTGTGGCTGCTCTCCTGGGTGCCGGGCCAGGGCAGCGGCCCGCACGACCACGGTCGGTCCTCCGGCGTCCTCACCGTGCTGGAGGGCGAGCTGACCGAGCGGACGAGGAGCGGCGCCCGTACGCTCGCGCCCGGCGCGCAGCGCGTCTTCGCGCCCGGGTACGTGCATGACGTCGTCAACGACACGATCGAGCCCGCCGTGAGCCTGCACATCTACTTCCCCGGCCTGACGGAGATGCCGATGCACGCGGCGAGCTGCGCGCCGCACGCGACGGAGTCCGTACCGGAGGAGTCCGTACCGGCGTAGCGAGGTCACCCACCCCCTCCGGGAGGGGAACGTCCCCGCGGCCTGACACGATGGGTTCATGCGCATTGTGGTTCTGGCCGGCGGTATCGGCGGCGCCCGTTTCCTTCGCGGCCTCAAGCAGGCCGCGCCCGACGCGGACGTGACGGTGATCGGCAACACCGGTGACGACATCCATCTGTTCGGGCTGAAGGTCTGCCCCGACCTCGACACGGTGATGTACACCCTCGGCGGTGGCATCAATGAAGAGCAGGGCTGGGGGCGTACGGACGAGTCCTTCCAGGTCAAGGGGGAGCTGGCGGCGTACGGGGTGGGACCCGAGTGGTTCGGCCTCGGCGACCGCGACTTCGCCACCCACATCGTCCGTACGCAGATGCTGGGCGCGGGCTACCCGCTCAGCGCCGTCACCGAGGCGTTGTGCGCCCGCTGGCAGCCCGGCGTGCGGCTGCTGCCGATGTCGGACGACCGGGTCGAGACGCATGTGGCCGTCGAGGTCGACGGCGAGCGGAAGGCCGTGCACTTCCAGGAGTACTGGGTGAAGATGCGGGCGTCCGTGGACGCGCTGGCGGTCGTCCCGGTCGGCGCGGACCAGGCCAAGCCCGCGCCCGGCGTGCTGGAGGCCATCGGCGCCGCCGACGTCATCCTCTTCCCGCCGTCCAACCCCGTCGTCAGCATCGGCACGATCCTGGCCGTCCCCGGCATCCGCGAGGCCATCGCCGACGCGGGGGTGCCGGTCGTCGGCCTCTCCCCCATCGTCGGGGACGCGCCCGTGCGGGGCATGGCCGACAAGGTGCTCGCGGCGATCGGCGTCGAGTCGACGGCCACGGCCGTCGCCGAGCACTACGGCTCGGGGCTGCTCGACGGCTGGCTCGTCGACACCGTGGACGCGGCGGCGGTGGCCGGCATCGAGGGCGCCGGCATCCGGGCCCGCGCGATCCCGCTGATGATGACGGACGTGGACGCGACCGCCGCGATGGCGCGTGAGGCGCTGGCGCTGGCCGAAGAGGTGCGGGCATGACGTCGTTCTCCGTACGGGCCCTGCCCGGGCTGCCGGAGGTCCGCCCCGGCGACGACCTCGCGAAGCTGATCGCGGCCGCCGACCCCGGACTGGCCGACGGGGACGTCCTCCTGGTCACCTCGAAGATCGTCTCCAAGGCCGAGGGCCGGATCATGGAGGCGACGGACCGCGAGGCGGCGATAGACGCCGAGACGGTACGGGTGGTGGCGCGGCGCGGCCCGCTGCGCATCGTCGAGAACCGGCAGGGCCTGGTCATGGCGGCAGCCGGGGTCGACGCCTCGAACACCGCCCCCGGGACGGTCCTGTTGCTGCCCGAGGACCCGGACGCGTCGGCGCGGGTCATCAGGACCGGGCTGCGGGAGGCGCTCGGGGTGGACGTCGGGGTGATCGTCACGGACACGTTCGGGCGGCCCTGGCGCAACGGGCTGACGGACGTCGCGATCGGCGCGGCGGGGGTGCGGGTCCTGGACGACCTGCGCGGCGGTACGGACGCGCAGGGCAACCCGCTGAGCGCGACGGTCGTGGCGCTGGCCGACGAACTGGCCGCCGCCGGCGACCTGGTGAAGGGCAAGGCGGCGGGGTTGCCGGTGGCGGTGGTGAGCGGTCTGCCGCACCTGGTCGGCGACACCGACCCGTCCTCGGCGGACGGCGCCCGCGCGATGGTGCGGGTGGCGGCGGACGACATGTTCCGGCTGGGCACGTCGGAGGCCGTACGGGAAGCGGTGACGCAGCGCCGTACGGTACGGGAGTTCACGGACGAGCCCGTCGACCCGGGCGCGGTCCGGCGCGCGGTCGCGGCCGCGGTCACCGCGCCCGCGCCGCACCACACGACGCCGTGGCGCTTCGTCCTCCTGGAGTCCGCCGCGTCGCGGCTGCGGCTCCTGGACGCGATGCGCGACGCGTGGATCGCGGACCTGCGCGGCGACGCCAAGTCCCCGGAGTCCATCGCGAAGCGGGTCAAGCGGGGCGACTTCCTCCGTACCGCGCCGTACCTCGTCGTGCCCTGCCTGGTGATGGACGGCTCGCACACCTACGGCGACGCCCGGCGCGACGCGGCGGAGCGCGAGATGTTCGTGGTCGCGGCGGGCGCGGGGGTCCAGAACTTCCTGGTCGCCCTGGCGGGCGAGCGGCTGGGCTCGGCGTGGGTCTCGTCGACGATGTTCTGCCGCGACGTGGTACGGGACGTCCTCGGCCTGCCGGCGGGCTGGGACCCGATGGGCGCGGTGGCGGTGGGCCACGCGGCGACGCCGCCGAAGGAGCGCCCGGCGCGGGAGGCGGAGGCGTTCATCGAGGTGCGGTGACGGGGCGACGGTGGCAGGTCGGTCGACGTGGTGACGCATCGTAGCCGTACGAGAACCGTACGGGGCGGGAAGGCGGGAAACCGCCCGTACCCCTCCCGGCGTGCGCTTTGCTTTCGGCTGTCCGCCGTTCGTACACACCACGTACGTCCGCACACCACGCCAGCCACGCAGCCGCCCCGGAGGAACCCTGTGTCGTCGCCCTTGTCGCCCTACAGCCCCGCGAACGCTCCGGTCGGCGATGTGGGCGCGGCGCTGATGATGATCGACTCCCAGCTCAAGGCCGTCCACGACGGCAGGTCGGGGACCGACCCCGAACGGCAGGCCCTCTTCGACCACGTCACCGCGTCGCTGGGCCCCGACGGTCTCGACGACGTGCTGGACGGCGCGTGCACGCTCATCTACCTGTACATGACGTGGCTGCGGAAGGCCCACGAAGACGTGGACAAGGACGTCATCGAGTACGTCGTACCGACCCTCGTGGCCTCGATGCGCCGGATGCCCAAGAGCGTCCGCCCGGAGGCCATCCCGATCATGGCGGGCCTGGTCATCGCGGCGGGCACGGGCCTGAGCCCCAACCTGTGGCGCAAGCAGTACGGGGACTGGACGGAGGTGGAGATGACGCCTCTGGAGGTCACCGCACTGCTGCTGGCGGACCACATCAACCGCATCACGGAGGACCGCGACTTCGCGACCCGGATGGTCACGGAGGCGCTGTCGCGGATGGACGCGGACGATTACGAGGACGAGGACTGACGCGCCGCCCAGTGGGGAGTGAGGACGACGCCGAAGTACTCGAACTTGTCACCTTCTTCATGAGCCGGGAACTCGACCGCTCCGTCGCCTTCCGGCCGACTTCCGTAGGGATTCATCATCCCTGAGGTCGTTCACCTGACGGACCGGGTGAACGACCGCGAGGGTGAGCACCACGGCGGCACCGCCGTCGGTCGGTTCTGGCCCGAAGCGAGGGAGTCGTTGTGGCGAGATCGTGGGAAGCGGATCCGGAGACGGCCTTCCTGAGAAGGATCGGCAAGTCCCCGCAGGAACTGGGGATCACCTCCGACACTCCTGACTGCCCCGACATGTGGGAGTTGGAGAACGGCGATGTCGCCGTCATAGGCAGGGACCTTTCGGGTGCGCTCGGCACAAGGCTGCCCGCCGGGGTGTCGATCGGTCCGGACGAGCGGCTCGTGGTGATTCCCAGGAGCATGCTCATCGCCGCGAAACCGGACATTCCGAGTGTTTGATCCGTGCCCGCGGGGAGGCTCGACGCGCCTCGCCCCTCTCGCACGTCTCACACGTCTCACATGCCGGCGAAGTTTCTGATCGGCATGCGGGGGGCTCGGCGGGGTGGGGTGTGGCCGCTGAGGAGGATCAGGCGGATCGCTCGGTGGCGGTGGCCCGCGTAGGGGGCGAGGAGTTTCAGCATCGTCTCGTCGTCGGCGTGGCGGTCGTTCGCGAGGGCGTGGCCGACGATGCCGGGGAGGTGGAGGTCGCCGACCGTGACGGCGTCGGGGGCGCCGTTGGTGCGCTGGATCACCTCGGCGGCCGTCCAGGGGCCGATGCCGGGGATCAACTGGAGGCGGGCGGCGGCCTGTTCGGGTTCCATCGAGGCGGCCTCCTCCATGCGGGCCGCGACCCGGACCGCGCGCAGGATCGTGGACGACCGCTTGGCGTCGACGCCCGCCTTGTGCCACTCCCACGACGGGATCATCGCCCACGTGCGGGCGTCGGGCATGACGTGGAGGCGGGTGGGGGTGGGGCCCGGGGCCGGTTCGCCGTACTTCCGTACCAGGAGGCGCCAGGCGCGGTACGCCTCGACGGTGGTGACCTTCTGTTCCAGGACGGATGGGATCAGGGATTCCAGGACCAGGCCGGTACGGCACAGGCGCAGGCCCGGGCGGTTGCGGTACGCCGTGAGGACCGCGCGGTGGCGGGGGGTGAAGGTGCTGGGGTCGTCCGCCTCGCCGAGCAGGTCGGGGAGGTGGTCGAGCAGCCACTCGGCGCCCGGGCCCCATGCCTGTGCCTCGACGGCGCCCGCGTGGGAGGCGGGTGCGGCGCGGAGGGTGGCGGGGCCGGCCGGTGTCCTGGTCGCCCGCCAGAAGGAGCCGTCCGCGGCGGCCTGGAACGTGGGGTCGCCGGGACCTCTGCGTAGCGGGCCCAGGACGAGGGCGAGGTCGTAGGGGCCGCCGTCGGGTGGCGTCCAGCGACGGTGGACGGCGCGGGGGCCGCAGGCGGGGGCGCTCGGGAGCGCCGCGCTCGGGGTTGCCGGGGTGGGTTCGGTTGCCTGGGCGGTTTCGGTGCCCGGGACCGTTGCTGTACCCGAGGCGGTTTCGGTTGTGGTTGCCGGGAGCGCCGGGGCGGTGGGGAGCGCGGGCGCGCTTACGGGGGCGGTACGGGGGCGCGGAGCGAAGCGGCCTGCCACGGGGTGTCCGGGTTCGTCGGGGGCGGGGTCACTCCAGAGGGTAGGCGGTTGCCCCTGCCGGGTGCTCCCCCGCCCCGGCCGTCCTGGTCGCCTTGGTGGCCCCGTCGCCCCTGTGGTCCTGGAGGCCCGGCAACCCCTGCGGTCCCGGTCCCCCCTGTGGCCCGGGCGATCCCGGCGAGGGTGGCGGCTCCGGCGGAAGTGGCGAAGGTGGTCGTGCAAGAGCGCTTTCCCCTGCGGGGCGCTTGGCGAATCGGGCGTGCACGCTTGGTTCGGCTGGTCGTGCATGTGAGGGTTGTCTCGTGTGTGTGTGGGGGGGGGCTGCTCGCGGCCGCCCGAGGCGGTCGGAAGGGGAGTGGCGCGCATCTTCGCGGGTAAAGCGGCACGGCTGGTGGTCAGCAATGACGGTGAGAAGCCGCTGGATCTGATGCTGGAGCCCTGGGGCGACGTCTATCGGATCTTGCCGAAAGAGACGTGCGTCGTTGTCACTCACCTCTCTGCGGGAGATGGCTCTTGGCCTGGGACGCAGCTTGGGGACGAGCCGTTTCAGGTCGGCCACGGACCTGAGTGGGTCACGGTGTGGGCCAACGGCCACTGTTTCCACCTCAGCGACAGGGCGGGCAACGAGATCGACGAGTACGTCTATGGGGGGTGCCCGGTTCAGGACCCGGCCGCCTGAAGGGATGCCAGACGGTCGAAGACGTCGTCGTCGACTTTCGTGGCCCCTTCGGGTTCCGACAGCGTGCGACTGACGCCTTGGGCGTGTCACGCCCACGCCCACGATTGTGATCGGCTTTGCCGAACAGCTCACCGGCGAGGAATGGGACCGCAGCACTCGCTACAGCTACGAGTCGTACTCCAACACAGTCGGGTGGGCCGGCGCATAGGCCCCGGGGAGGACGGCCTCAGCCGCCAGGTCGTTCAGCCGACGACGGCCAGGCAATCCGCGCAATTCACTGCTCGCAGCCATTGCGTGGGTTCCGCGCCGGGTACGGGGCAGACCGGTTCCAGCGTGGCCGCGCCGCGGGCGTTCGGGGTGGCCTTGAGCTTGTGCACGGTCAGTACGTCGTCACCTACCGTGCCCGCCACGTACTGCGTCTGAGCGTCCGTGCCCGTGTCCGTCATGGTGTGCCTTTCCGCCTTGCTTCGTCGTGGTCGTGGTCGTTTGTCGTCTCGGCGCACCGCTCCCAGCGCTCCCGGTCGGCGGCCGGATCCCATCCCCGGCTCCGCCGGTTCGCCGCCTCCACGAGGGGGCGGATGCGCCGCATGGTCGGGCTGAACGACCGGTCGTCGGCCGGCTCGGGGTGTGCGTGGGGTGAGGTGTTACTCATCCGCCGCCAGCAGCCTTCGAAGTCCGAACTCAACATCCCTTAGCAGGGCGGGAGTTGGTTCGGCATAGCCGGTACGCGGCACCCACTCGGGCGCCAATCGCCAGAATCCGCCGGCCTCCACGAGGGAGGCGAGTTCGTCGTCCGGGGCGTTGTCCGGCTCTGGTTCAGGGGGGTTGGGCAGCACTAGCCGACTCCTCTCCGTAGCCATTTCGCTACCAAGCGGGTTCAGCGTCGCCTAGAGTCGATATCCCTTCAACTTGTACGGCACGAACGGAAGGTCGGTGTCTGGGCTTTGAACATCAAGGAGTTGAACCCCGACAGTGGTCCGGCGGCAGCATTCGGAGCGCGGGTCCGCAGGTTTCGGGAAGCGCACGGATGGAAGCAGGAAGAGCTCGCGGAGCGGACGGAATATTCCAGTACGCATATTTCGGCCGTGGAAACTGGTCGCAAGATGACGACTCTTCGGTTCTCGCGCCGCCTGGACGTCGCCTTCGGAACGGCCGGCACAGCCGACTCCTTCGAGCGTCAGTGGCAGGAGATCCGGAACGGGTCGCTGCTGGAAGGCTTCCCGGAGTACGTCGGCTACGAAGGCCGGGCTGCTGAACTTCGGCTCTTCGAGATCGGGATCATCCCCGGGTTGCTGCAAACTCCTGAGTACGCAGGTGTGTTGGCGGGTAGCGACGTACAGCGGGGGGCCATCACACCCGAGCAGGCCTCGGAACGGGTTTCGTTCCTCGCGGAACGACAGGCGGCTCTGGTACGGCGTCGTCCGCCCATGGTGTTTCTGGTGATGGACGAGAGTTGCATCCGACGGCCCATCGGCAGCCCCGAGGTCATGGACGCGCAACTTGAACGACTGGTCGAGTTCGCGGCCCGCCCCAACACCGTTTTCCAGGTAGCACCGTTCAGCATGGGAGAACGGCGCCCGTTCAACTTGCCCGTCAACCTGCTCACGCTGTCCGACCGCTCGGTTCTCGCATACTCAGAGTCGCAAGCTCAAGGACATCTGGAGCGCGAAACCACTTCCGTACTGCGCATGCTGACGGCCTACCATCAACTACAGGCCGAAGCGCTGTCGCAAGCGGCATCTGTAGCCATGATCAACCAGTTACGAAAGGGCACCCCGTGACGACCCCATCCCCGCGCTGGTTCACATCCTCGTACAGCTCCAACGGTGGCAACTGCGTCGAGGTCGCCACCAACCTGGCCGCTACCCACGGCATCGTCCCCGTCCGCGACTCCAAGGACCCCCTCGCCGGGCAGCTCACGCTCTCCCCCGCTGCCTTCGCCGGGCTGGTCGCGCTTGCCCGTCGCGGGTGCGTTCAGGCGTAACGCCCCTACTGGGCCCCGCCGTTCGCCGTCCGCGGCGCGGCGGGGCTCAGCGCGTTCGGGGGACGTTACGCGTCCGAGGAGAAGCGGATCGACGCCGGGGGGAGGGTTGCGTCGCACCAGATGCGGACGCCCTCGCGTAGTTCGTTGTCGGCGCCGACCGTCGCGCCGTCGCCGATCACCGCGCCCGCGAGGATCGTGCGCGCGCCCACCCTCGCGCCCGCGCCGATCAGCGAGTCCGTGATCACCGCGCCCGCCTCGACCACCGCGCCCGCGAGGAGCACGCTGCCCGCGATGCGGGCGCCCTCGCCGATCACCGCGTTCTCGCCCACCACCGTGCCGCCCGTCAGCTTCGCGTCGGAGGCGACGGTGGCCGTCGGGAGGACCAGGCGGTCGCCGCAGCGGCCCGGGACGGCCGGGGACGGGGCGCGGCCCAGGACCAGGTCCGCCGAGCCCCGTACGAACGCCTGGGGGGTCCCCAGGTCCAGCCAGTACGTGGAGTCGACCATGCCCTGGAGGTGGGCGCCCGACGCCAGCAGGTCCGGGAAGGTCTCCCGCTCGACGGAGACCGGCCGGCCCGCCGGGATCGTGTCGATGACCGAGCGGCGGAAGACGTAGGCCCCCGCGTTGATCTGGTCGGTGACGATCTCCTCCGGCGTCTGCGGCTTCTCCAGGAAGGCCGTCACCCGCCCGTCGGCGTCCGTCGGCACCAGGCCGAACGCGCGCGGGTCCTCGACCCGGGTCAGGTGCAGCGAGACGTCCGCCCCCGACACCTCGTGGGTCCGCACGAGTGCCTTGATGTCGAGGCCGGTGAGGATGTCGCCGTTGAAGATCAGGACCGGTTCGTCCGGACCCGAGCGGAGCCGTCCGGCGACGTTGCGGATCGCTCCGCCCGTGCCGAGCGGCTCGCGCTCCGTCACGTACTCGATGTGCAGCCCCAGCGCCGAGCCGTCGCCGAAGTACGGCTCGAAGACCTCGGCGAGGTACGACGTGGCGAGGACGATGTGCTCGACCCCCGCCGCCCGCGCGCGGGCCAGCTGATGCGTGAGGAACGGGACGCCCGCCGCCGGCACCATCGGCTTGGGTGTGTGCACCGTGAGCGGCCGCAGCCGGGTGCCCTTGCCGCCGACCAGGAGGATCGCTTCTGTCACCGTGTCGTCTCTGCTTCCTGCTGGGGCCGGCACCGCGTACACAACTTCTCCGTACATATGACCGGCCAGTGTATGCAGCCTTTCGGTACGTCCCGCTTCGTTCCGCGATTCCCGCGCCCGACGACGTCGGCCTTCCTCAGCGGCCCTGGTACTTGGCCGATGTCGTCCGCGTGGTGCCGAGCTTCTCGTAGAGCCGGCTTCCCGGGCACTCGGTGACGAAGCCGTCCCGGTGACCGGAGATGGCGTTCAGCGCGACCTTCGTGCCCTTCTTGTATTTGTTGCTCCCCCCGGACGTCAGCGTGGACTTCCCGCGCGGATTGACTCCGTAGAGCCCGAGCTTCCACGCGGTCAGTTTGGCGATGGCGGTCGTGGCGGCCGCCGGCGGATTGGTGCTGCTGTACGTTCCGAGAACGGCGATGCCCACGCTGTTGGTGTTGAAACCGAGGGTGTGCGCGCCCATGACCGGCTTGGCCACACCACCGGCGCGTCCCTCGTAGATGTTTCCGCACTTGTCGATGGCGAAGTTGTAGCCGATGTCACGCCATCCGCTGCTCACGACGTGGTACCGGTAGATACCGCGCAGAACGGAGGGCGCCTGCGCGCAGGTGTAGTTGTTCCCTGTCGCGCTGTGGTGCACGAACGCGGCCTTGACCGACTTCGTGTAGCCGAACTTCCGCTCGCGCAGATTCTCGTCGGCGCCCCAGCCCTTGCGGGTGACGATGCGCGGACGGGCGCCGATGTACGGCTGCGCGAAGCCGACCTGGTCGGCGAGGTCGGCCTCGGTCTGCTCCTTGGTCTGGGCGGCGATCTCGGTCGCGCCCAGCTCCGCCAGGTCCGCGTTGACCGCCGAACTGGCCGCGTCCCCGGCCGTCATGGCGACGGGCATGCGCTCCTCCTCGGCGGGGGTGCCGGCCGTGCCGGGCACGGTGCCGGGGACCGCCGGGGTATCGGGGGTGTCGGACGGGCCGTTGGGGCGGGTGGCCTGCGGGCCGCCCGCCGTCGTCGTCGCCGCCGGCTCCGCGCCCGGGTCGACCAGCTCCAGGCGCAGCCCGCGCGGGAGCAGCGGACGGGCCGGACCCTTCGGGCTCGACTCCTCGACCGCGCGTACGCGCAGCTCGACGCCGTCCGAGTCGCCGACCCACAGCGGGGCCGTGGCGCCGTGGACGGTGGCCGCCGAGCGCTCCTCCGTACCGAGGTCGGCGCCGTGCTCCTGGTTGTGCGTCTCCAGGTCCAGCCAGCCGGACCAGACCTGCGTCCCGGTCGCGCGGGTGCGGACCTGGACGGTGCCGTTGAGTTCGTCGTCGGCGCTGTCCCAGACGACGCCGAGGAGCGAGAAGGGCCGTACGTCCCGGCGGGCCAGGCCCTGGACCGTGGCGACGCCGGTCGCGCGGTCGGTGGCGAGGGGGGCCAGCGGCAGCGACTGGGTGGAGCCCGCGACGGCGCGGGGGTCGGCAGCCGAAGGGGCGGAAGGGGCGGTACGGGGGGTCATGGCCTGGACTGCGGTACGGGGGGCGGCCTGGACGGCCGTGTGGGGCACGGAGGCCTGGGGGGAGGCGACCGCGCCGGACGGGAGCGACAGGGGCAGGACCAGCGCGGCGGTGCACGCGACGCCGATCGAAGAAGCAAGGTAGGCACGCATGTGAAGATCGTCGGCGCGACCGGCCGCCCCCGCCCGTCCAGAAACCCGCGGAAAGCTGACGGGCCATCGGGCCGACCGGTGGACGCCGTCACCGGTACGGCGGCGGCGCGCCCGGCCCGCCGCGTACCCTTTCCCGGGTGAACGCCACCGACCGCACCCCTGCCGACCTGCTGCGATCCGCGCTCGCCACGGATCCCGCCCGCCCCTTGGTCACTTTCTACGACGATGCCACCGGAGAGCGCGTGGAATTGTCCGTCGCGACCTTCGCCAATTGGGTGTCCAAGACGGCCAATCTGCTCCAGGGCGACCTGGGCGCGGAGCCGGGCGACCGGCTCGCGCTGCTGCTGCCCCAGCACTGGCAGAGCGCGGTGTGGCTGCTCGCCTGCGCGTCGGTCGGGGTGACCGTGGAGATCGGCGGCGACCCGGCGGCGGCCGATCTGGTCGTCAGCGGTCCCGACACGCTGGACGCGGCGCGCGCGTGCGGCGGCGAGCGGGTGGCGCTGGCGCTGCGTCCGCTGGGCGGCCGGTTCCCGGCGGCTCCGGCGGGCTTCGCGGACTACGCGGTGGAGGTGCCGGGGCAGGGCGACCGGTTCGCGCCGTTCGCGCCGGTGGACCCGGACGCGCCGGGGTTGGTGGTCGGTGAAGAGGGCAGTGCGGGCGCTTCCGGTCGTACGAAGCTGACGTGGGCCGGGCTCGTCGCGCGCGCCCGCGCGGACGCCGGGGCGCGCGGGCTGGGGCCTGGGTCCCGGGTGCTCTCCGGGCTCGCGTACGACACGTGGGCCGGGCTCTCGGCCGGGCTGTTCGCGCCGCTGGCCGCGGGCGGGTCGGTCGTGCTCTGCCGGAACCTCGGGGAGCTGTCGGCGGAGAGCCTCGAAAAGCGTGTGGAGAGCGAGCGGGTGACCGACCGTACGGTGTGAGCGCGCGGGCGGCCGCGAGACGCCCCGCGTGTGCCGCGTTAACGCACCTCTCACATACGAGTAGGACAATCCCTGCGGCGATACCCGTCCGGCGGACAGCGTGCCGAGCCCCCGGGAGGGAAGGCGCACGGCACGACATGATCGGCGAAACGTGCGGCACTTCGCACAACCAAGCGCGGGGTTCGCCCGTCTACCCCTGCAACCGGTGGCCCAGCGCGCCGCCGACGCCTTGAAGGATGGACGCAGACGTGACCGACAGTGCCGGCACCCCGGCCGAACCGGACAACCCGGCCGAGGACGAGCCGCAGGGCGGGGCGCCTGGGCTTGACGAGAAGGCGACGGCGCCCCGGCCCCCCGTGACCGACCCGCCCGCGGAACCCACCGCGGACGGGGACGCCGACGACCGTACGGCTCCCGCCCCCGCGGCGACCCCGGAGGCGGACGCCACCTCCCGTACGGACACAACAGACACAACAGACAGCGCGGAGAACGCGGTCACCACCGACACCCCGGACGGCAGCGCGGACAGCGGCGCGGGCACCGCGGACGCCGCCGACGCCCCCGAGAAGCTCCCGGTCTCCGGCGCCTCCGCACTCCCCTTCGCACCCGCCGCGCCCACCGCGCCCACCCCCGTCGCCGCGCTCGGCGACAACGATGCCGAGAGCGGGACCGGCCGCGCCCGGCGGCGTCGGCACTGGCTGCGCTGGACCGCCGTCGGCACCTCCGTCGTCCTGCTCGGCGTCTCGGCGGCCGGCTGGTGGCTCTACCGGAAGCTCGACGGCAACATCACGACGGACACCGCCGCCGCCTCCGAGTTGCGTACGTACGAGAAGGAACGCCCCGTACCGGTCGTGACCGACGCGACGAACATCCTGATGATCGGGTCCGACAGCCGGGCCGGCGACAACGACAAGTACGGCAAGGACGACGGCGGTTCGCAGCGCTCGGACACCGTGATCCTGCTGCACCTGGCCGCGGACCGGAAGAGCGCGACGGCCGTCTCGATACCGCGCGACCTGATGGCGGAGATCCCCAGCTGCCGCGAGTCGGACGGCTCCCGCAGCCGGGAGCAGTTCGCGCAGTTCAACTCGGCCTTCGAGCTGGGCGGCGCCGCCTGCACCATCCGTACCGTCGAGAAGCTCACCGGCATCAGGATCGACCACCACATGGTGATCGACTTCAGCGGATTCAAGGACATGGTGAACGCGGTCGACGGCGTCGAGGTCTGCCTCGCCGAGCCCGTCGACGACGTGGACGCCCACCTCAAGCTCCCCAAGGGCCGCCAGAAGCTCGACGGCGAGCAGGCCCTCGGGTTCGTGCGCAGCCGCCACGGATTCGGCGACGGCAGCGACACGCAGCGCATGGACCGCCAGCAGCGCTTCCTGGGCGCGTTGTTCAAGAAGGTGCAGAGCAACGGCGTCCTGCTCAACCCGACGCGGCTCTACCCGGTGCTCAACGCGGCGACGAAGTCCATCACCACGGACCCCGGGCTGAACAGCCTCAAGGACCTGTACGACCTGGCGAGTTCCATGCGGAACGTACCGACGGAAAAGGTGCAGTTCCTGACGGCTCCGCGCCAACCGTACTCGGGCAACAGGAACCGGGACGAACTGGTGCAGCCGCAGGCCGACCAGTTGTTCAAGGCGCTGCGCGAGGACGCCCCGATCTCCGTCACGGCGCGTGACAGCGGGGACACCGAGGCGGCGGGCGACAGCGACGGGACGTCAACGCCCGAGCCGTCGGAACGCCCCGAGGAGAGTCCCACGTTCTCGGGCACGAACGCCGCAGTGGGGATGTGCGGGTAAAGCAGGGCCCAAGGAGAACGCGGGTCCGGCGGGGATCGATGAGGAATAGGCGTATTGCCCGCTTGTAAGGAGCGTGCAATGGGTCACTGGCGTCACTGGACGCCAGACGGGGCGGATAGTGTGACGCGATCCGGTGCGTCCGGCCTTCGGGCCGCGCACTGCTGGATCGACTGACCGAGCGCTTTCGGGGGGAGGCGCCTCGCGTGGCACCGACGGAGGATTCAAGCAACCGTGGATGCGCAGAACCGTGGACAGGCGGACGAGATCGACCCCGCCGACCAGTGGGTACTCAACCCGCGAACCGGTAATTACGAACTGCGACTGGACCACTCCGGAGGGCAGTCGGCCCCCGCGTCGCCGCCGCCGGGGGCCCGCTCCGGCAGGCGTGGCACGCCGCCGAGCGCCAAGTCGGAGGCGCCCGGGCGGGGCAGGGACACGCCGAGGACGGACACGCCCGCCGGGGGCACGCCCCGGCGCGGCGGTGCCCGGGGGAAGGGCGGCGCGGCGGACAGCGGGACGCGCGCCGCCGACGTACCGGGGCAGCGCAGCCGCCGGGCCGGCAAGGGCCCCGCGAACGAGACGCAGGCGGCGGCCGGCCGGCGCAAGCGCAAGCAGAAGAAGTCGCGGGCGAAGAAGGTGCTGCTGTGGACCGGCGGCACGATGGCGGTGGTACTCATCGCCGCGTCCACCGGCGGGTACCTGTACTACCGGCACCTGAACGGCAACATCTCGACCATCGACGTGGCGGGCGCGAGCGACAAGGGCTTCGAGAAGGACAAGCCCATCAACATCCTCGTGATCGGCACGGACAAGCGCACCGGAGCCGGGAACCAGAGCTACGGCGACGCGGGCAGCGTCGGCCACGCCGACACGACCCTCCTCTTCCACGTCTCCCAGGACCGGACGAACGCGACGGTGCTGTCCATCCCGCGTGACCTCGTCCTCGACATCCCGGAGTGCACGACCAAGACCGCGGACGGCGAGACCAAGGTCATTCCGGCCACACCGCACAGTGTGTCGGAACCGCGGTTCAACACCAGCCTCGGCCAGGACGGCCGCGACCCCGGCTGCACGATGGCCACGGTCAAGGAACTCACCGGGATCACACCGGACCACTTCATGATGGCCGACTTCAACGCCGTGAAGACGATGAGCACGGCGGTGGGCGGGGTCCAGGTGTGTGTCGACAAGGCCGTCGACGACCCCAAGTCGCACCTCAAGCTTCCCGCGGGCGAGAGCACCATCGCGGGCGAGCAGGCGCTCGCCTTCGTCCGTACGCGCCACGCCTTCGGCGACGGGAGCGACCTGACCCGTATCAAGACGCAGCAGCAGTTCCTGAGCTCGCTGCTGCGGCAGATGGCGTCCAAGGACACCCTCACCAACGTCTCCAAGGTGACGGACCTGGCCGAGGCGGCGACGAAGTCGCTGACGGTCGACTCCGGCATCGGCTCCATCACCAAGCTCGTGTCGCTGGCGAAGGAAATCGCCAAGGTCAGTCCCAAGAACATCACCTTCGCCACCGTCCCGGTGCTGGACAACCCGGGCGAGGCCCCGACGAGGAGGGCCACGGTGGTCGTCAACGAGGCGCCGGCCGAGCAGCTGTTCTCGTTGATCGCGAACGACACCTCGCTGAGCGAGGTGAAGGAGAAGGAGAGCGCGGCCAAGGCCGCGCAGAACAAGGTCCTCCAGGGCCCGAAGGCGGATGCCGCGGACGTGCGCGTGGACGTCTTCAACGGCGGCGGCCCGCAGGGCTCGGCGCAGACGACGCTCAACTGGCTCCAGAACGACGAGGGCGTGCTCAAGTCCACGAACAAGGGCAACGCGCCGGCGCCGTTGGCCAAGACGACCCTCGTGTACGCGCCCAACCAGGCCGACCAGGCCCGCGCGCTCGCCGCGATGATGGGGCTGCCGGGCGCGGCGCTGAAGCAGGGGACGGAGGACGCGGTGGGTCTCCAGGCGATGGAGCTGACCCTCGGCAAGGACTTCAAGGGCGCGGGGGTGCCCATCACCGGTCCGGCAAAGGCGCCGGTGCCGACCACAAAAGCCGACAAACAGGTCTGCGCCAAGTGACGCCGGATTCCCGGCTCACGCGCACGGCGGCCTGAGCAAGGGGGACCCGCGTGGGTCACAGCAGCACGCCCAGGGAGCGGTCGCGGCGGCGCCAGCCGCACGCCCGTGAACTGGGCTGGGACGACAGCCTGTACGACGCGGGCTCCGACGGCGGCGCACCGTCGGACGGTACGGGCGGCTCGGGCGGCGCGGTGGACGGGCCGGCCGGTGACGGGGCTGACAGGGCCGGCGGGGCGGACGGGCACGGTACGGACGGGACCGCGCCCCGCAAGGCCCGTAAAGGCGGGAAACCCCCCAGACGCCGGGGCTGGCGCGTCGTCCGCTGGACCGCGGGTGTCCTCGCCCTGCTGCTGCTCGTGGCCGCCGGGGCCGGATACCTGTACTACCGGCACCTCAACGGCAACATACGCACCGACGACCGCAACAACGGCGACACCGGCCTCAAGAAGCCCGCGGCCAACGAGGCCGGGCAGACCCCTCTCAACATCCTGCTGATCGGCTCGGACAGCCGCGCGGATCCGGAGAACGTCAAGCTCGGCGGCAGCAAGGACACCGCGGGCAATCCCCCGCTCGCGGACGTGCAGATGCTGTTCCACGTCTCCGCCGACCGCAAGAACGCCTCGGTCGTCAGCATCCCCCGCGACACCCGCGTCGACATCCCGGAGTGCAAGGACAGCGCGACCGGCAAGGTCTACCCGAAGACCAACGGCATCATCAACGAGACCCTGGGGCGCGGCGGCCCCGGCTGCACGCTCAGCACCTGGGAGAACCTCACCGGCGTCTACATCGACCACTGGATGACGATCGACTTCTCCGGTGTGGTGCAGATGGCCGACGCGATCGGCGGGGTCGACGTCTGCGTCAAGGACAACGTCTGGGACCGGCCGCTGCCGGGCGTGCCGGGCGGCTCCGGGCTGAAGCTGGAGAAGGGCACGACCCGTATCCAGGGCAAGCAGGCCTTGCAGTGGCTGCGGACGCGGCACGCGTTCTCCAGCGACATCGGCCGGGCCAGGGCCCAGCACATGTACATGAACTCGATGATCCGTGAGCTCAAGTCGCAGAACGTCTTCACCGACTCGCTGCGGCTCAGGGGCCTCGCCGAGGCGGCCACGAAGTCGCTGGAGGTCTCCAAGGAGATCGGTACGGTCAAGAAGCTGTTCGACCTCGGCATGCAGCTCAAGGCCGTGCCGACCAACCGCCTCACGATGACGACCATGCCGTGGATCGAGGACCCGCAGAACCGGAACCACGTCGTCCCCAACAAGGCGGACGCCGACCGCATGTGGACGATGATCCGCGACGACGTGGCGTTCGACGCCAACGGCGACAAGGCCGAGGCGGCCGGGAAGCCCACCGGGCCCGCGTCGAAGGCGCCGTCCGACGCGCCCGCCGACACGGGCGTGACGGTGCTCAACGGGACCGGCGGGGAGCAGGCCCCGGTGTCGGGCCGCGCGCGGGCCGTCGCGGACGTGCTCGACGGCAAGGGCTTCACGCGGGCCGAGGCGGGCACGCAGCAGAGCCCGCAGGAGGCCACGGAGGTGACGTACCCGAGCGCGGACCTGGAGGGGGACGCCCAGGCCGTCGCGAAGGCCCTCGGGATCCCGCTGACGTCGGTCACACAGTCCACGAGCGTCTCGGGGATCACGGTCGTCGTGGGCGCCGACTGGCGCACCGGCACGTCGTACCCGGCGAAGGCGAAGCCGAAGGCGGGGGGCATCCCCGGTACGGCGGACGCCATCAACGGGTCGGACAGCAAGGCGTGCATGGACGTGTACGCGCCGTACCGCTTCTGAGCGGGCGGGCAGGCACGCAGGCAGGCAGGTAGGTAGGAGGGGGTACGGCGGGCAAGGCGCGGCCGTCGCGTTACCGCGAACGGGGGACAGCGGCGCGCGCCGTCCGGTCGCTTCCGAGGTCGCTGATCGTATGGGCCTACGGTGCTCACGATCCCTACCCACCGCGGAGGTGTCCCCCGTGCCCACGCCGCCCCGCTCCCCCCGTCCCGCCCGCCGCCCGGCCGCCGCCCGCCCGAGGCCGCCCGCCCGGCGCGGCGCCGGACGGCAGCCGGTACGGCGTGACGGGCGGCCCCGCTGGGGCATGCGCGCGGCGACCACCCTGTCCGTGCTCGTGCTGGGCGCCGGCGGGATCGGCCACGCGGTGGTGACCAGCCTCGACACCGGGATCGACCGGGTCGACGCCTTCAAGGACATGAAGAACAGGCCCGACGCGGGCCACGGCCTCAACCTCCTCCTCGTCGGCACCGACGGCCGGGACAGGATCACCGAGGCCGAGCGGCAGAAGTACCGGCTGGGCGGCGCGCCCTGCCACTGCACCGACACGATCATGCTGGTCCACCTCTCGGAGGACGGGAAGCGGGCCAGCGTCGTGAGCCTGCCCCGCGACAGTTACGCCGAGATCCCCGCGCACACCGACTCCACCACAGGCAAGAAGCACAAGGCGCACCCGGTGAAGATCAACGCGGCGTACGCGGAGGGCGGTCCCAACCTCACGGTCAGGACCGTGGAGCACATGACGGGCGTGAAGATCAGCCACTACCTGGAGGTCGACTTCACCAGCTTCATGAAGACGGTGGACACGATCGGCGGGGTCGAGATCTGCACGCCGCGGGCGCTGAAGGACTCGTACACCGGACTCGACCTGACCCCCGGCACGCACCGGCTCGACGGCGGCCAGGCCCTCCAGTACGTGCGGTCGCGGCACATCGACGGCAACGCCGACCTCAGCCGGATGCAACGCCAGCAGCGTTTCGTCGCGGCGCTGATCAGCCGGGCCACGAGCAACGGGGTGCTGCTGAACCCGGTGAAGTTCCGCGACGTGACGCGGGCCCTGCTCGGTTCGGTACGGGCGGACGCGGGCTTCGGCGCGCAGCAGCTGCTGAGCCTGAACAAGGCGATGCGCGGCTTCTCCCCGTCGTCCTCGGAGTTCACCTCCGTACCTCTGCTGGCCAAGGGAGTGTCGCTGCCGGGCATCGGCTCGACGGTGAAGTGGGACCCGGAGAAGTCGAAGAAGCTGTTCCGGGCGCTGCGCGAGGACAAGCCGCTGGCGCTGCCGGGACCGTCGGTCCCCCGGGACCCGGCCGCCGGGCCGGCACCTGGGGCGGCGGGTGCGCCGGGGCCGTCCGCCGCGCCGCCGGCGTCCGTACCGCCGCCCGCCGCGTCGAAGGCCCCGGGGACGGCGGCGGCCGGGGCGCCTTCCGCGGCACCCTCCGCGGCAGCTTCCGCGGCACCTCCGGGGGCACCTTCCGCGGCTCCCAAGGCCGCCCTCGTCGACGTGAAGCCGGCGGACATCCGGGTGCAGGTCTACAACGCGACCCGTACGGACGGCCTGGGCAAGCAGGTGGACGACGCGCTGCGCGCCACCGGCTTCCGTACGACGGGCGCGCCGCTCGCCGCCGGCGTACGGGACGTCAAGCGCACACAGGTGCTCTACGACCCGCGCTGGGACCGTTCGGCGCGGTCCCTGGCGGCCGCGCTGCCGGGCAGCGAGCTGCGGGCCGTGAAGGGGCAGGGCGGGACGCTGAAGGTGATGGCGGGGTCGGAGTACCGGACGGTGGCGCCGGTACGGGTCGAGGCGACGCCCGCGGGTCGGTTCGAGGCGATGACGGGCGACCAGGTGGCGTGCCCCTGAGACGGCACGCCCTGTCCTCGGCCGGCGGTCAGTTCTCCCGCGCCTCGCGCGTGTCGTCGAAGCCCTCGGCCGCGCGCTTCTCGCGCAGTTCCTTGATCGCGCGGCGCCGGGCGAGCCGGTGCGTACGGCGGATCTGCGCCTCCTGGTAGCGGCGCCGGTCCCGTTCGGTCTCCGGGACCACCGGCGGTACGGGGCGGGGCCTGCCGTCCGCGTCGACGGCGGCGAAGACGAGGTACGCGGTGCCGACCTGGGTCGCGGGCGTCGACTCGTTCCAGCGCTCGGCCATGACCCGTACGCCGACCTCCATGCTGGAGCGGCCGGTCCAGTTGACCTGGGCGCGTACGTGGACGAGGTCGCCGACCCTGACCGGCTCCAGGAAGACCATCTCGTCCATGGAGGCGGTGACGGCGGGGCCGCCGGAGTGCCGGCCCGCGACGGCGCCCGCCGCGTCGTCCACGAGCTTCATGATCACGCCGCCGTGCACCGTACCCAGCAGATTGGTGTCGCTGCCGGTCATGATGTGGCTGAGCGTGGTCCGGGACGCGGAGGTCGGTTTCCCGGGAAGGTCCGGACGGTCCGGCTGGGCTGTCATGCCCTCCACCCTATGTGGGAGGTCTGTGGCGTTCCGATACGGGTCGCATTGCATCAGCTTGGCAACAGGGCCGACCCGATTCCCCATCCTCCCTGTCAGCGGCCGGGCACGGCCCGGCACACTGGCTGACATGAACGAGTGGCCCGAGGGGCGGAACGGCGAGAGCGGCGGGCGTTACGGACGCGGCAGTACGGGCGCGCAGCCCGAGGGCGCCCGCGCGATGCCCCACGTACAGGCACCGCAGGGCGTACCCCAGCAGCAGGGGTACGACAGCGGCTACAACACGGGCCAGGTCTACGGCTCGCCCGCGGGGGGCGCGGGCGGCGGTGGCCGGGGCGGTTATCCCCCGCCCCCGGCGGGATCCGCGCCGCGGCAGGCGCCGGACTGGCGGCGCCGGCTCAAGATCGGCTCGCTGGTGCTGGTCGTCGCGGTCCTCGGTGTCTCCATCGGCACGTACTTCTGGGCGGACGGCAAGCTCAAGCGCGAGGTCGACCTGTCGCAGGTCATCGACCGCCCGGCGCAGGGCGACGGCACGAACTACCTGATCGTCGGCTCGGACAGCCGCGAGGGCATGTCGTCGGAGGAGAAGAAGGACCTCCACACCGGCTCGGCCGAGGGCAAGCGCACCGACTCGATGATGATCCTGCACACGGGGTCGAACGGTCCGACGCTGATCTCGCTGCCGCGTGACTCGGACGTGACGATCCCGTCGTTCAAGGGCTCGGAGTCGGGCAAGCTGTTCCCGGCCCAGCCGAACCAGCACAAGAAGCTGAACGCGGCCTACGCCGAGGACGGCCCTACCCTGCTGGTCCGCACCGTCGAGGCCAAGACCGGCCTGCGGATCGACCACTACGTCGAGATCGGCTTCGCCGGCTTCGCCAACATCGTGGACTCGATCGGCGGGGTGGAGCTCGACATCCCGAAGGCCTTCAAGGACAAGAAGTCCGGCGCGGACTTCAAGGCGGGCAAGCAGACCCTGGACGGCGAGCAGTCGCTGGCGTTCGTCCGGACGCGGTACGCGTTCGCGGGCAGTGACCTGGACCGTACGAAGAACCAGCAGAAGTTCCTCGCGGCCCTGGCCTCCCAGACGGCGACCCCGGGCACGGTCCTCAACCCGTTCAAGTTCTACCCGACCATGGGCTCGGGCCTGGACACCCTGATCGTGGACAAGGACATGTCCCTGTACTCGCTCGGCAAGATGTTCTTCGCGATGAAGGGCGTCACGGGCGGCGACGGCACGTCGATGAACATCCCGCTCGCGGGCAGCTCGGGCGGCAACCTGCTCTGGGACACGGCGAAGGTCAAGGAACTGGTGAACCAGCTCAACAACGACGAAAAGGTCACGGTCAAGGGCAACTGACCCGACCACCACACCGCGCGGAACCACCGCAGGGGCACCCGAACCGGGCGCCCCTGCGGCACGTTGAGCGGCGGCTCGGTGGCCACGCCCGATTGCGGGCCGCACGGGAGCGTCGGTCGCCTGCTGCGGGGCCCGGCTGCCCTCTTGACGTCCAAGCGGTTCAGGGATGACGCTCGTGCAAGTTGGCGTAAGCCCCTCAACGCCGGAGGCAGTCATGGCACTACGGTTCATCGGAATCGATCCAGACACCGGGCAGCAGGGCTCCCCCACGGTATGGGTGGACGAGGAGAAGGGAGAGCTGGTGCTCCAGGGCTGGCGGCCGGACGAGAAGCTGGAGGCGGAGTGCGCGCTGTTCGAGCTTCCCGGGCACGCTCCGGGCATCCCGCCGCACGAAGCCGTGATTCGGATTCCGGCCCGCATGGTGCCGATGCTCAGGGAGGCGTGCGATGTCGCAGAACGAGCCGGGCTTTGACGAGCTGCTGGCCGCGGCCGAGCGCTCCGCCGTACACCTGGAGATGCGCGACTCGTACGGCGTCGGGGACGAAGCCGACGACTTCGAGACCTGGAAGCGCACCGGCCGGCGCGACATCGAACCGACGTCCTCCTACTGGACGCCGTGGGTTGATCTGGTTCGGAGCACGGTCGCCCGAGGCGTGGTGGTCCGCCGCGCTCGGGTCGTGTCGGAACCGGTGACCGATTACATCCGGTACGAGCACGCGGGCACGGTGGTCAACCTGCACGCCGGGGAACGGGTTCGCTGGCTGCCGAGGCGGCGCGCTTCGGACATCGCGCTTCCCGGAAACGACTGCTGGGTGTTCGACGGAGCGATCGTGCTCTTCAACCACTTCTCCGGTGAGGGGGACTGGTCCGAGCCGGGCTGGGAGGTTCGTTCCGAACCCGCGGTGGCAGGACTGGCCTCGGCTGCGTTCGAGGCGGTCTGGGAACGCGGCATCCCGCACGAGAACTACACGGTCTGACCCGACGGAGAACGAAGAGCCCACTCATGTCCGCATCCCCCTCCTCCAGCGCCCAGGCCGCCCGTGAAGCCATCGCCGCCCGCCTCGGGGACCTGCGCAAGGACGCGGAGCTGACCGGGCATGAGCTGGCTCTCCGGTGCGGGTGGAGTCCTGCGAAGTCGTCCCGCATCGAGCGGGCGAAGACACCCGCGTCGGCCGCGGACATCCGCGCCTGGTGCGAAGCGTGCGGTGCGGTGGACCAGACGGACGACCTGATCGCGGCGAACCGCCAGGCCGACCAGATGTACGTCCACTGGCAGAAGCTGCACCGGCACGGCATGCGCCGGGCCCAGGAGGAAGTTGTTCCGCTGTACGAGCGGACCCGCCACTTCCGTGTGTACTGCTCGAACGTGGTACCGGGCATACTCCAAACCGAGGCGTACGCAGCCGCCCTGCTGTCCACGATCGCCGCGTTCCAGGGCACCCCCGACGACTCCGATACGGCGGCTGCCTCCCGGGTCGAGCGCTCACGCGTCCTGCATGAAGGGGACCACCGGTTCGCCCTGCTCCTGGAAGAGACGGTTCTCCGGTACCGCATCGGTGACGATGCCACCATGGCCGGCCAACTCGGCTACCTGTTGGCGGTCATGGCTCTGCCGAACGTGAGCCTGGGGGTGATCCCCTTCACGGCTCAGCGGCGCGTCTGGCCGTTGGAGGCCTTCTATTTGTTCGACAGCCGGCAAGCGAGCGTCGAGCTGCTGACCGCCGCCGTGAACGTCTCGGCGCCGAGCGAGGTCGCCACCTACGCGAAAGCCTTCTCCGAGCTGTCCAGGATCGCTGTTCACGGCGCTCCCGCACGCGCTCTGATCTCGGAATCGATCACCCGTCTCGGATAGTCCGCACGCAAGGTCGTGCAAGAACGTGGACCAAGACCTTCGTCGGTTCGTAGCGTCGTTGTCGTGACCATCCGCACTCAACGGGAAGCGAGTCCGAGATGAGCAAGAAGGGTGGAAGCCACTCCGGGACGCCGGACACCTCCAGCAGCGACGGCCACCGGGACAAGCCGCCGGGGCCGACCCGGCCCTACGAGCCGCCGCCCAAGAAGAAGTGAGGCTCGATGACAACACAGCAGCGGCTTGTTCGGAGCCTCGTGGGGAAGGGCGCGCTGCCACCGGAGTGGCGCGACGCCGTGGCGTCGGTGGATCGGGCGCTGTTCATTCCTGAGGTGATCGTCGGTGGTGATTTCGCCGAGGACCCGGAGGAATGGTTACGGATCGTCTACGCGGACAGGCCGGTCGTGACCCAGGTCAACGACGGGCACCCCGCGCCCGACGATGCCTTCCGGTTGCCCACGTCGTCCTCGTCCATGCCGTCGGTCATGCTCGAAATGCTCGCCCTGCTGGACGTACGGGACGGGCATCGCGTTCTGGAGATCGGCACCGGTACCGGCTACCACGCCGCATGGCTCTCCCACCGCTTGGGCGAGACCCGGGTGACCAGTGTGGAGGTGGACGAACAGGTGCTGTCCCTGGCCGAGGCGAATCTGAAGCGGGCCGGGTTCCGGCCGACGACGATTCTCGGTGACGGCCGCGACGGGCATCGCGAAGGAGCGCCGTACGACCGGATCGTCTGCACCTGCACGATGCGTGACGTGCCTGGAGCGTGGTTGGAGCAGTGTCCGGACGGGCGGATCGTCACGCCCTGGGGGAGCAGTTTCTTCAGCGGCTCGTTCGCCACCCTGGACGTGGTGGACGGGAAGGCCCAGGGCACGTTCTCCGGGTCGCCGGCCTTCATGTGGGATCGCGCCCACCGGGGCGGGGCCGGGCGTATCGCGGACCTGTACCGCGCGGAGGAAGGGGTGAAGGGGACGACGGACATCCCGCCGCAGAATGTTGTCCAGGACGATCCGGCCTTCTTCATCGGCCTGACCCTCACCGACGCGTGGTTCCGGTGGTGCGAGGCCGACGACAACAGTGGGGAAGCCACCTTGTGGTTCTTCGCCGACGACGGCGCGTCATGGGCGACGGTGGAGTACGTCCCGGACTCGGAGACGTACGAGGTGGAGCAGTACGGCTCGCGGGCGCTGTGGGACGACGTACGCGAGGCGTTCCTTCAGTGGCACGACCTGGGGACGCCGGAGCGCGCCCGCTTCGGGCTGTCGGTGGACGGGGACGGGCAGCGGGTCTGGATGGACGACCCACACCACGTCGTCGGCCGACGGCGGTAGGCCGGTCACAAGCGGGCGGTACGCGATACCGCCCGCTTGCCCTTGGTGGACAGCGTTCGAGCCGCCGCGTCGCCGTTACGGGAGGTTGCGGGCCATGACGATGCGCTGGATCTGGTTGGTGCCTTCGTAGATTTGCGTGATTTTCGCGTCGCGCATCATGCGTTCCACCGGGTAGTCGCGGGTGTAGCCGTAGCCGCCGAGGAGTTGGACCGCGTCCGTGGTGATCTCCATGGCCGCGTCCGAGGCGAAGCACTTGGCCGCCGCGCCGAAGAAGGTCAGGTCCTCCTTGGTGCCGCCCGCCGTGACGCGTTCCGAGCGGGCCGCCGCCGCGTAGGTGAGCTGGCGGGCCGCTTCGAGCTTCATCGCCATGTCGGCCAGCATGAACTGGACGCCCTGGAAGTCGGCGACGGGCTTGCCGAACTGCTTGCGTTCCTGGACGTACCCCTTCGCGTAGTCCAGGGCGCCCTGGGCGATGCCGAGGGCCTGGGCCGCGATGGTGATGCGGGTGTGGTCCAGGGTCTTCATCGCGGTGGCGAAGCCCGTACCCTCCGCGCCGATGAGGCGGTCCGCGGGGATGCGGACCTGGTCCAGGTAGACCTCGCGGGTCGGGGAGCCCTTGATGCCGAGCTTCTTCTCCGGGGCGCCGAAGGACACGCCCGGGTCGGACTTCTCGACCACGAAGGCGCTGATGCCCTTGGTGCGCTTCTCGGGGTCGGTGACGGCCATCACCGTGTAGTACTCGGACACACCGGCGTTGGAGATCCAGCGCTTCACGCCGTCGAGGACGTAGTGGTCGCCGTCCCGTACCGCCCGCGTCTTCATCCCGCCCGCGTCCGAGCCCGCGTCCGGCTCGGAGAGGGCGTACGAGAACAGCGCGTCCCCCTTGGCCAGCGGACCCAGGTACTTCTTCTTCAGGTCCGGGGAGCCGGCGAGGATCACCGGCAGCGAGCCCAGCTTGTTCACGGCGGGGATCAGGGAGGACGAGGCGCAGACGCGGGCGACCTCCTCGACGACGATCACGGTGGCGAGCGCGTCGCCGCCCGCGCCCCCGTACTCCTCCGGGACGTGGATGGCGTGCAGGTCGGCCGCGACCAGCGCGTCCAGCGCCTCCTGCGGGAAGCGGGCCTCCTCGTCGACCGCGGCGGCGAACGGGCCGATCTTCGCCTCGGCGAGCGCGCGGACGGTCTCGCGGAGCATGTCGTGCTCCTCGGAGGGGCGGTACAGGTCGAAATCAGCCGATCCGGCCACGGTCATTCACTCCCCAGGGATGCTAACTACCGTTAAGTAACTCGATTTTAGGCGCCTGGTGCCGAAGGGGCCTACGTGAGTTTGACGACAGCCGCGGGCGCGTTCGGTGACGGCGGTCCCGCGACCGCCCCGCACACCTGGAATGCCCCTGCTGAACGCCCGTGACACGCGGCTATGCTCAGGCACCGCACCCCCGCCCGCACCCCCCAGGAGCTCCGCATGGCCCTCAAGATCACCGTGATCGGCACCGGATACCTCGGCGCCACGCACGCCGCGGCCATGGCGGAACTGGGCTTCGAGGTGCTGGCGCTCGACGTGGTGCCCGAGAAGATCGCGATGCTGTCGGCGGGGCGCGTCCCGATGTACGAACCCGGCCTGGAGGAGATGCTCGCCCGGCACGTCGCCGGCGTCGAGGGATCCAGCGGGCGGCTGCGCTTCACGATGGACTGGGCGGAGGTCGCGGAGTTCGGCGACGTGCACTTCGTCTGCGTCAACACCCCGCAGAAGCACGGCGAGTACGCCTGCGACATGAGTTACGTCGACTCCGCGATGGAGAGCCTCGCCAAGCACCTGCACCGGCCGGCGCTGGTGGTCGGCAAGTCCACCGTGCCGGTGGGCAGCGCCGAGCGGATCGCCGCCAGGATCGCCGAGCTGGCCCCGGCGGGCGGGGAGGTGGAGCTCGCCTGGAACCCCGAGTTCCTGCGCGAGGGGTTCGCCGTACAGGACACCCTGCACCCGGACCGGCTGGTCGTCGGGGTGCGCAGCGAGCACGCGGAGCGGGTCCTGCGCGAGGTGTACGCGACGCCGATCGCCGAGGGCTCGCCCTTCGTGGTGACGGACTTCCCCACCGCCGAACTGGTCAAGACGGCCGCGAACTCGTTCCTCGCCACGAAGATCTCCTTCATCAACGCGATGGCCGAGGTCTGCGAGGCGGCGGGCGGGGACGTGCAGAAGCTCGCGGAGGCGCTCGGGTACGACGAGCGGATCGGGAACAAGTTCCTGCGGGCCGGCATCGGCTTCGGCGGGGGCTGCCTGCCGAAGGACATCCGCGCGTTCATGGCGCGCGCCGGGGAGCTGGGCGCCGACCAGGCGCTGACCTTCCTGCGCGAGGTCGACTCGATCAACATGCGCCGCCGCCGCGACATGGTGGAGCTGGCCCGCGAGGCCGTGGGCGGCGACTCGTCGTTCCTCGGGAAGCGGGTCGCGGTGCTGGGCGCGACCTTCAAGCCGGACTCGGACGACGTACGGGACTCCCCCGCGCTGAACGTCGCCGGGCAGATCCACCTCCAGGGCGGCCAGGTGACGGTGTACGACCCCAAGGGCATGGAGAACGCCAAGCGGCTGTTCCCGACGCTCGGGTACGCGGACTCCGCGCTGGAGGCGGTACGGGGCGCCGATGTCGTCCTGCACCTCACGGAGTGGCGGGAGTTCCGGGAGCTGGACCCGGCGGCCCTGGGCGCGGCGGCGTCGCGCCGGCTGATCCTGGACGGCCGCAACGCCCTGGACCCGCGGGTGTGGCGCGCGGCGGGCTGGACGTACCGGGCCATGGGACGCCCCCGCGCCTGAGGTGGGGGCGGGGGCGTAGGGCGGGGGCCCGGAGGTGGGGGTCGGCGCGTGGCTCCGGTCCTTGGGCACGCGCCGCGTGGGGTCATCTGCCGTCCAGGTCCTCCATGGTGGCGCTCGACGGGCCTCGGCGCTGTTGCGCCGCGCGGGCCGCGAACTCCACGTCCCGTACCACCCGCGCCGCGTTGCCCCAGGTCAGGGCCGCCAGATCGGTCTCGTCCCAGCCCCGGTCGAACAGTTCCGCGATCAGCGCGGGGTAGCGGGAGCTGTCCTCCAGCCCGGCGGTACGAGGGGTGTCGGCGGCCAGGCCGTACGTCCCCGACAGGCCCACGCACTCCGGGCCCGCCACCTTCCGTACGTGCTCGACATGGTCGGCGACGTCCCGGACAGACGGCCGGCCCGCGGCACGGACGACCTGTTCCGGGGCGAAGCTCACCATGCAGACGCCGTGGTTGGCGGGGAGCAGCGCCAGGACGTCGTCGGCGACGTTGGCCGGGTGGTCGGTCAGGGCGCCGGCCGCCGAACGCGACAGCAGGACGGGCGCCTTCGCGACCGCGAGCCCGGCGCGCATCGTCGCGCCGGAGGTGCCCGACAGGTCGACAAGTACGCCGAGGCGGTTCATCTCCCTGACCATCTCCTGGCCGAAGCGGGTCAGCCCGTCGGCCGCCCAGCCGGCGCCGGCGAGCGCGACACACCGGACGCCGAGCGCGTGGTAGCCGCGCAGGGTGCCGATGGAGTCGCCCAGGGCGTACCCGGCGACCGGGCCGAGGAACGAGGCCACCCGGCCGCAGTTGCGGGCGTCGGACAGGTCACCGGCGTTCAGCGCGAGCCGCAGGCCTTCCGGGCAGTCGGAGATCAGTGACCGCAGGAGGTCGATCAGCTCCAGGGTGGAGCTGATCGCGCGGTTCTGGTCGGCGGCCTGTCCGGGGACGACCAGGGACCAGAACTGTCCCCCGACGCCGCCCGCGCGGATCCGCGGGATGTCGGTGTCGAGCGCCGCCTCGCCCAGCTCCAGGTCGTGCGGGCTCATGTGCCGGAGCGCCTGGGCCAGGCTGTTGTGGCCGTCGATGACGGGGTGGGCGGCGAGCAGCGCCCGGGCCCGCTCGTCGGAGCCGACCCGGGGGTCGACCACGTCGAAGGGGGTCGCGTCGACGGGGGTCGTGTCGACGGCGTCGGCCGGGGCCGTGTCCGGTGGGGTGGACGGGGCGGTCGTGGTGTCGGTGTACGGATCGTCCTGCAAATCTGCCATTACGAGGCTCCGGGGTCGTCGGTGACGGCAGTCAGGCCACCGTGTCACGGGACCGGCCGGGGGTCGCGGCGGACGGGGCGTTCGGGGGTACGGGGGGCTGCGGGGAGCTGTGCGGGGGGCCTGCGCGGGGGCTGCGGGGGCGTGGTTCGGGGGCTGCGAGGCCGTGGTGCGGGCGGGGGTGTGCGGCCGCCTGCGGGTGCGGGGCGGGGGGCTGCCCTGTGCGGCCGCCGTGCGGGTGGGTGCGGCATGCCTCCGAGCCGTCGAGCCGACGGGGCTGGGACGGACACGTGCGGGTGCGGGGGCGGGTGGGGCCGTGGGGGTGGGCGGTGAGGGGTGGGGGGGTACGCCCGGCGGAATGTCAGAGACTTGTCAGGGAACGGTGTGGCGCTCGTGGTCCGCGGGTCGGGGGGACCCCTCGCGGGCCTCCTGGGCGGCGCCCGTTCCTAGACTCGTTCGCATGTGCGCGTACGTGGTGGTCGCCGAGGACGACAAGAAGCAGGCCGAGCTGGTCCGCCGCTACCTGGAGCGGGAGGGCCACGACGTGGTGGTCGTGCACGACGGCAGGGCCGCGCTGGAACAGGTACGGCACCGGCCCCCGGACCTCCTCGTCCTGGACGTGATGATGCCCAAGGTCGACGGTCTCGACGTGTGCCGGATCCTGCGGACCGAGTCCGACCTGCCGGTGCTGATGCTCACCGCGCGCTCCACCGAGGACGACCTGCTGCTGGGGCTCGACCTGGGGGCGGACGACTACATGACCAAGCCGTTCAGCCCGCGCGAGCTGATGGCGCGGATCCGTTCGCTGCTGCGCAGGAGCGCCCGTACGGTTGCCGCCGCGCCGGCCCCCGACCCCGTCCTGACCGTCGGGGCGCTGCGGGTCGACCCCGGGCGGCACGAGGTGTGGGCGCACGGCCGGCGGATCGAGTGCACTCCGGGCGAGTTCCGGCTGCTGGAGGTGCTGGCGGAGCGGCCTGGGCAGGTCTTCACGCGCGCGCAGATCCTGGAGCAGCTGCACGGCTTCGACCGCTACATCACGTCGCGGACGGTGGACGTGCACGTCATGAACCTCCGGAAGAAGATCGAGCCCCATCCGCGCCGGGCGCGCACGCTGGTCACGGTGTACGGGGTGGGGTACAAGCTGGCGGACGGGGAGGCCGCGGGGGCGGGGACAGGGGCCGGCGCTGGTGAGGGGGGCGCCCGTGGGGACGGTGGCGGGTCCGGGGGCGCCGAGGGGGGCTTCCGTGTGGCGTAGGGAGCCGGCCGCCGGTGGCCGGGACGTACCGCTGCGCCGGAGCCTGTTGCTGCGGCTGTTGGCGGTGACCGTCCTCGTCTCCGTGTGCTCGGTCGCCGCGACCGCGTGGGTGGTCGTCCGGACGACGGCGGTCGCGATCCAGAAGGAGCAGGGCCAGGCCCTCGCGGACGACGCGAAGATCTACGACCACCTTCTCGGGTACGCGGCGACCCATCCGAACTGGGCCGGGGTCGGCCCCACGGTCGCGGCCCTCGCCGACGACACCAACCACCGCATCGTGCTGCTCCAGGGCGAGGTGCCGGTCGCCGACTCCGCGCCCGTACGGGGACACCCGTACCGGCCTCCGTCGAAGCCGACCGCCGTCGTCAACCCGCTGTCGGTCAGCCCGGAACTGTCACGGACCGGGTCGGCCGACCGGATCGACCCGCGCGCGGTGGGGCCCTTCCGGCTGACGGGGAAGGAACGTACGGCCTTGCGGGAGGCCGCGTCGCGGACCGTGAAGTGCCTGAGCGACACGTGGGGCGTCACCGCCCAGATCACGAACGAGCCCAACGGCCGCCCGCGCCTGGTGGTCCCGAACGGCGACGACGCCAACGCCTCCGGGCAGCGCTGCGCCAACACGGCGCTGGACGCCTCGACGCGGACGGAGACGCGGGCGCTGGGGGCGCTGAGCACGCTGGTCGACAAGTGCCTGGACCGGGTGCACGCGGAGCCGGTGGTGCTGGCCAGGGACTACACGTGGTCGCCGATGTCCCAGGCGCCCACGTCGGCGCCGGGGGCCGCCCGCGTGGTGCCGAGTGACGCGACGCGGGTGGCTCCGGGGTGGGGAGGGGTTCCGGGGGCGGGCGGGGTTCCTGGTACGGGCCGGGTTCCTGGTACGGGGCCGGGTGGCGCGGCGGAGGCGGTGGCCACGCCGCGTGCGAGCCCGCCTCAGGACACGGCTGCCGCCCCCGCTCCGGTCAAGGCGCCCTCCGACGCCAACACCTCGCTCGTCAACACCTGCGTCAGCACGAGCCGCGCCGAGCAGCTGGCACCGTACGTGGCGCCCTCCGCGCTCCTGTACGTCAGCAGTCCCGCCCGCGCGGCCACGACGTTCTTCGACCTGTCGGCGGGGAATCGGGCGCGGATCGCCGGGGGCGCGGCGCTGGTCCTGCTGGTGACCGTCACGGTCACCACCCTGGCGGGCATCCGGCTCGTACGGCCCCTCCGGGCCCTGACCCACGCGGCCCGGCGCATGGAGGGCGGCGACACGGCCGCGCGCGTGCGGGTGACGGGCGGCGACGAACTGGCGCGCCTCGCGGTCGCGTTCAACTCCATGTCGGAGCGGCGCGAGCAACTGGAGTCCGTACGCAAGGCGATGGTCAGCGACGTCGCGCACGAGCTGCGGACGCCGCTGAGCAACATCCGCGGGTGGCTGGAGGCGGCGGAGGACGGGGTGGTCGCGCACGACCAGGTCCTGCTGACCTCGCTGCTGGAGGAGGCGCTGCTGCTCCAGCACGTCATCGACGACCTGCGGGATCTGTCGGCGGCGGACGCGGGTGAGTTGCGGCTGCGGAAGGAGTGGGTGGACGTGGGGGACCTGCTGGCGCAGACGGCGGTGGCGCACCGCGCGAGCGCGGAACAGGCGGGGGTGGCGCTCTCGGTCGCGGGGTCCCCGCTGGGGCTGTTGTTGGAAGCGGATCCGGTGCGGCTGCGGCAGGCGTTGGGGAACCTGGTCTCGAACGCGATCCGGCACACCCCGCGGGGTGGTGAGGTCACGCTCCGGGCGCGGGTGGAGGGGCTTCGGGTGCTGATCGAGGTCGAGGACACGGGGAGTGGGATTGCTCCGGACGAGCTTCCGCATGTCTTCGACCGGTTCTGGCGGGCGGAGAAGTCCCGGAGTCGGGGGACGGGAGGGAGTGGGTTGGGGCTGTCCATCGTGCGGAAGTTGGCGGAGGCGCATGGGGGTGTGGTGAGCGCGTCGAGTTCTTTGGGCGTGGGGACGGTGTTCACGCTGACGCTGCCCATGCCGGGTGCGTAGCCGGGGCGCGGGTGGCGACCGCGTTGCGGTCACTGTTGTCCTCAATCGCCGGACAGGCTTGATGGTGCCGCTGCGGGCCGGGTGCGCTGGTGCGGGTTGTCGCCGGGGGCGCGCGCCAAGACAGGCTGGCCCACCCCGGCTTTCCCAGCCCGCACAGCGCCCACCCCAGCCCGTCCGGCGCTTGAGGACGTCCTTGACCCGCGCGGCCCACCGGCCCCGAAGCCCGTCCGGCGCTTGAGGACGTCCGTGGGCGTCAGTGGTCCAGGGTGGGGAGTGTTGCCTGGGAAGGGGGGCGTTCTGTGGACAGT
Organism: Streptomyces liangshanensis; assembly: GCF_011694815.1. Classification (NCBI taxonomy): domain Bacteria; kingdom Bacillati; phylum Actinomycetota; class Actinomycetes; order Kitasatosporales; family Streptomycetaceae; genus Streptomyces; species Streptomyces liangshanensis. The sequence goes on along the minus strand of NZ_CP050177.1, from coordinate 4,942,393 downwards.
GCTCGCGCTACGTCCTCCGCCGCGCGGAGCACGCGCACCGCGTTCCCCCACGTCAGCTTCGCGACGTCCGCCCGCGACCACCCGCGCGCCAGCAGTTCCGCGATCAGGTTCGGGTAGCCCGCCACGTCGTCCAGCCCCACGGGGGTGAACGGCGTGCCGTCGAAGTCGCCGCCGATGCCGATGTGGTCGACGCCCGCGACCTCGCGCATGTGGTCGAGATGGTCCGCCACCGTCGCCACGGACGCGCGCGGCCGCGGGTTCGCCGCCTCGAACGCCTCGTGGACCTTCATCGCCTCCGCCGTCGTGGCCAGCGGGTGCACCCCGTGCGCGGTCATGTTCGCCTCGGCCGCCGCCGACCACGCCACCGCCTCGGGCAGGACGAACTTCGGGACGAAGGTGACCATCGCGAGGCCCCCGTTCGCGGGGAGGAGCGACAGGACGTCGTCCGGGACGTTGCGGGGATGGTCGCAGACCGCCCGCGCCGACGAGTGCGAGAAGATCACCGGCGCCTCGGTCACCGCGAACGCGTCCCGCATCGTCGTCGCCGCGACGTGCGAGAGGTCGACCAGCATGCCGAGCCGGTTCATCTCCCGGACGACCTCGCGGCCGAACGCCGAGAGACCCCCCACCGACGGCACGTCCGTCGCCGAGTCCGCCCAGGCGAGGTTGTCGTTGTGGGTGAGCGTCATGTAGCGCACGCCCAGCGTGTACAGCGCCCGCAGCGTGGCCAGCGAGTTGTTGATCGACTGGCCGCCCTCCGCGCCCATCAGCGAGGCGATACGGCCCTGCCGGCGGGCCGTCTCCATGTCGTCGGCGGTCAGCGCGCGGACCAGGTCCTGGGGGTAGCGCGCGAGGAGCCGCCCGACGACGTCGATCTGTTCCAGCGTCGCGCTGACCGCGTCGTCCCCGGCCATGTCGGACCTGACGTACACGGACCAGAACTGCGCGCCGACCCCGCCCTTCCGCAGCCGGGGGATGTCGGTGTGCAGATGGGCCGACTGGTCGTCGGCGATGTCGAGGCGGTCGAGGTCGTAACGTACCTGCTCACGCAGCGCCCACGGCAGGTCGTTGTGGCCGTCGACCACGGGAAACTCGGCCAGCAGGTCACGGGCCTCTTCGAGGAAGTCGGTGGAGTCCATGGCGGTCATTTCCCGAAACCGAAGCTGTCCACACCCTGGACCTTGGCGCGCAGCCGCTTGCCCTTGTCCGTCGCCTGCTCGTTGAGCTCCTGGAGGAAGTCCCGCATCCGGGCCTGGAGCTCCGGGTCGTGCGCCGCGAGGATCCGCGCCGCCAGCAGCCCCGCGTTGCGCGCGCCGCCGACCGACACCGTCGCCACCGGGATGCCCGCGGGCATCTGGACGATGGACAGCAGGGAGTCCATGCCGTCGAGGTACTTGAGCGGTACGGGGACGCCGATCACCGGCAGCGGGGTCACCGAGGCGAGCATGCCGGGCAGGTGCGCCGCGCCGCCCGCGCCCGCGACGATGGCGCGCAGGCCGCGGCCGGCCGCGTGCTCGCCGTACGCGATCATCTCGCGCGGCATCCGGTGCGCCGAGACGACGTCGACCTCGTACGGGATCTCGAACTCGTCGAGGGCCTTCGCCGCGGCCTCCATGACGGGCCAGTCGGAGTCCGAACCCATGACCACGCCGACGAGAGGGGTGCTCATTCTGTGATCGTTCCTCGCAGGTATCCGGCGGCGTGGCGGGCGCGCTCCAGCACGTCGTCCAGGTCGTCGCCGTAGGTGTTGACGTGCCCGACCTTGCGGCCGGGCTTCACGTCCTTGCCGTACATGTGGATCTTGAGCTGCGGGTCCCTCGCCATGCAGTGCAGGTACGCCTGGTACATGTCGGGGTAGTCGCCGCCGAGGACATTGCACATGACGGTCCAGGGCGCGCGCGGCCGGGGGTCGCCCAGCGGCAGGTCGAGCACCGCCCGCACGTGGTTGGCGAACTGCGAGGTGATCGCGCCGTCCTGCGTCCAGTGCCCGGAGTTGTGCGGGCGCATGGCCAGCTCGTTGACGAGGATCCGGCCGTCGGCCGTCTCGAACAGCTCGACCGCGAGGTGCCCGACGACGCCCAGTTCCTTGGCGAGGCGCAGGGCGAGCTGCTGGGCCTCGCCCGCCAGCTCGTCGGAGAGGCCGGGCGCGGGCGCGATGACGGTGTCGCAGACCCCGTCGACCTGCTGGGACTCGACGACGGGGTAGGCGACGGCCTGGCCGTGCGGGGAGCGGACGATGTTCGCCGCCAGTTCCCGTACGAAGTCGACCTTCTCCTCGGCGAGGACCGGGACGCCCGCCCGGAAGGGCTGCTCGGCGTCGCGCTCGGACCGTACGACCCACACGCCCTTGCCGTCGTAGCCGCCGCGCACGGTCTTGAGGACGACCGGGAAGCCGCCCACCTCGGCGGCGAAAGCCGCGGCGTCGGCGGGGTCGGCCACGATGCGGTGGCGCGGGCAGGGGGCGCCCAGCTCGGTCAGCCGGGCGCGCATCACGCCCTTGTCCTGGGCGTGGACGAGCGCGTCAGGACCCGGGCGTACGGGAATGCCGTCCGCCTCCAGCGCGCGCAGGTGCTCGATGGGCACGTGCTCGTGGTCGAACGTGATCACGTCACAGCCCCGCGCGAAGTCACGCAGCGTGTCCAGGTCGTGGTAGTCGCCGATGACCACATCGCCGACGACCTGCGCCGCGGAGTCCTGGGGGGTGTCACTGAGGAGCTTGAACCTGAGGCCGAGGGGGATGCCCGCCTCGTGGGTCATACGGGCGAGCTGACCGCCGCCGACCATGCCGACTACCGGGAACGTCACGCCCCCAGGGTATCCGGCGCGCGAAGGGACGGAGTCCGCGAGAGGTCCCGGAGGGGTCGGAGGGGCCGGTGGAGCCGTCGGGAGGGGGCCGCGGAGGGCCTACAGCGCGTCACCGGGGCCCCAGGTGTGTCCTTCCGTGGCCCCCGACATGTCCTTGCGTGGCCCCAGGTGTGTCGTTGGCCACGGTCCCCGGCCACCGTCGGCGGACAGGGTCGCTGGTTAGCATGTCCGGCACAGGGACATCGACCGGACGGGGCTGAACGGGCATGGGCGAACGGGGCGCACTCCGTGTGCGGCTGGACCGGCTCGCGCGCGAGGCCGCCAAGTTCGGTGCGGTGGGCGCCGTGGGGCTGCTGGTCAATCTGGTGGTCTTCAACCTCGTACGGCACAGCACGGACGTACCGGTGGTACGGGCCGGCATCCTCGCCACGGTCGTGGCGATCGTCTTCAACTACGTGGGCTTCCGCCACTTCACGTACCGGGACCGCGACAAGACCCGGCGTACGAAGGAACTGTCGCTGTTCCTGCTGTTCAGCGTGGTCGGCCTGGTGATCGAGAACGGGATCCTCTACGCCGCGACGTACGGGTTCGGCTGGGACACCCCGCTCCAGAGCAACGTGTTCAAGTTCCTGGGCATCGGGGTCGCGACGCTGTTCCGCTTCTGGTCGTACCGCAGCTGGGTGTTCCTGTCCGTGCCGCGGCCGGAGGACGAGGCAGGCGAATCGTTCCTGGAGCGGCGGCCCGCCGATCGGATCCAGAGCTGAGCCGTACGAGCCGCTCAGCGCACCGGGCGGTCGCCGCCGTCGTCGCCCCGCGACGTGTGCGGCGCCTTGCGGGTGCGCGCCTCCCGGCTGAGGAAGAGCGCGAAGACCGGCGGGTGCTGCTGGAGCAGTTCGAGCCGCCCGCCGTCCGCCTCCGCGAGGTCGCGGGCCACGGCCAGGCCGATGCCGGTGGAGTTGCGGCCGCTGATGGACCGCTCGAAGATCCGGGCGCCGAGGTCGGCGGGCACCCCGGGCCCCTCGTCGGTCACCTCGATGACGGACTGGTTGCCGGTGACGCGCGTGCGCAGCGCGACCGTACCGCCGCCGTGCATGAGTGAGTTCTCGATCAGGGCGGCGAGGACCTGGGCGACCGCGCCCGGGGTGCCGACGGCCCGCATGCCGTTGCGGCCCGAACAGACGATCGCCCGCCCGGCGCTGCGGTAGGCGGAGCGCCACTCCTCCAGCTGCTGCTTGACGACCTCGTCGATGTCGAAGGCGACGGCGGAGCCGGTACGGGGGTCGCGCGCGTTGGTGAGCAGCCGCTCCACCACGTCCGTCAGCCGCTCGACCTGCGTGAGCGCGATCGTGGCCTCCTCCTTGACGGTGTCCAGGTCGTCGGTGGCGGAGATCTCCTCCAGCCGCATGGACAGCGCGGTGAGGGGGGTACGGAGCTGGTGCGACGCGTCGGCGGCGAGGCGCCGCTCGGCGGTGAGCATGCGGGCGATCCGCTCGGCGCTGGAGTCGAGGACGTCGGCGACCCGGTCCAGCTCGGGCACCGAGTACCGCTTGTGGCGGGGGCGCGGGTCGCCGGAGCCGAGGCGCTCGGCGGTCTCGGCGAGGTCGGTGAGCGGCGAGGCCAGCTTGTTGGCCTGCCGCACCGCGAGCAGGACGGCGGCGATGACGGCGAGGAGCGCGACCCCGCCGATGATCAGGAGAGTGCGGCCGACCTCACGGGTGACGGAGGAACGGCGCTCCTCGACCACCACCTTCTCGCCCTGCTCGCCGGTCGCCTTGCCCCGGATGACGCTGCCGGTGGGGTGGTCGCCGAACTGGACGGGCGGGTGGCCGGGGATGTCGACCCGGGCGTAGCGGTCCTTGCTGATCTGGTCGGCCAGCATGCCGGGGGTGATGTTCTCGCCGCCGAGGAGGCGGCTGTCGACGATGCTGCCGATCCGGACGGCCTCGTTGTCCACGCTCTCCTGGGCGCTGCTGCTGATGGTGCGGGTCTCGACGATGACGAGCGACACCCCGAACACCGCGATGACGACGAGCACCACCGCGAGCGTGGATTGGATGAGACGACGGCGCAAGGTGCCTAGCTCTTCTCGAAGCGGAAGCCGACGCCCCGTACCGTCGCGATGTACCGGGGGTTCGCCGCGTCGTCGCCGAGCTTCTTGCGCAGCCAGGAGATGTGCATGTCGAGGGTCTTGGTGGACGACCACCACGTGGTGTCCCAGACCTCGCGCATCAGCTGGTCACGGGTGACGACCCGGCCGGCGTCGCGGACCAGGACGCGCAGGAGGTCGAACTCCTTCGCGGTGAGCTGGAGCTCCTCGTCGCCCATCCAGGCGCGGTGCGACTCGACGTCGATCCGCACGCCGTGGGTGGCGGGGGCGGGCGAGGGGTCGGTGGCGCCGCGCCGGAGGAGGGCCCTCACGCGGGCGAGCAGTTCGGCCAGGCGGAACGGCTTGGTCACGTAGTCGTCGGCGCCGGCGTCCAGCCCGACCACGGTGTCCACCTCGTCGGCGCGGGCGGTGAGCACGAGGATCGGCACGGTGTGGCCCTCGGCGCGGAGCCTGCGGGCGACTTCCAGGCCGTCCATTCCGGGCAGACCGAGGTCGAGAACGACCAGGTCGACCCCACCTTGGAGGCCGGCGTCGAGGGCGGTCGGACCGTCTTCGCGGACCTCGACCTCGTAACCCTCCCGACGCAGGGCGCGGGCCAGCGGCTCCGAGATGGATGCGTCGTCCTCGGCGAGCAGTACACGGGTCATGGGGTGATGGTAGTCCGCGCCGGGCGCGCCTTGGGTAGCGATCGCCGGTGCCTGCGGGTCAGGGAGTCGATCCCGCGGGACACCCGCGAATGCGAAGGAAAGGTTCCGCTTCTGCCTGTGGTCCATCTCTCAGGAGCGCGGGGCCTTCGGGGGCGGCCTCTCGTCTTCGCGGGCGGCCTCTCACGAGGGCGGGGCCGCCAGCTCCGCCCAGACCGTCTTGCCCGTCTCGCCGGGGTTCCGTACGACACCCCAGTCGAGGCAGAGCCGCTGGACGATGAACATGCCGTGCCCGCCGGGGCGGCCGGCACGGTGCGGGGTGCGGGGCTCGGGCTGTCCCGCGCCGCGGTCCGAGACCTCCAGGCGCAGCACCTTCGCGTGGGTCGAGACGCGCAGCTCCTCGGGTCCTTCGGCGTGCAGGCACGCGTTCGTGACCAGCTCGGAGACGACCAGCAGGACGTCTTCCGCGGCCGCCCGCCGGTCGGCGGTCGCCGCGGGGAGCCAGCCCCAGTCGTGGAGCGCCTGGCGGGTGAAGTCACGCGCGAGCGGGACGACCCCGCTCGCGTCGGACAGCGCGAGCGCGCGTACCCGCCGGTCGGACGGTGCGGAGGTGTTTCCCGCGTCGTCCGGCTCGGGGCCGAGGTCGCCCGGCGGAGGCTGCCGGGTGGTGCTCATCAGCGCTTCACCTCACCGATTCACCGAATTCCAGTTCGTCATCACAGGTCACTACATCGATTCACTACATCGATCAATACACGCACTGCACGTCACAGACCAGATCGGGGGAGCTGGGTCGGTGGGCCTGCGGGGAGTCTCCTGCCCCTGCCTATCGTGACAACACCCACATCACCGGTGTGAAAGTCACGAGGACCCGTCCGGCCCACGGCGCGGCCGGCGCGGGCGCCGGCGCGACGAGGGAAGTGACGGGGGGAGTAGGGGGTCACGTACCCGTGTCCGCTTCAGTCCGCCAGGGCGTCTTCGACGGAATCATGGAGGGTGAAGACCGCGTCCGCCCCCGTGATCTCGAAGACCCTGGCCACGACGGGCTGCATGCCCGCCAGATGGACCCCGCCGCCGGCGGCGTCCGCCGTAAGGCGGGCACCGAGCAGCACGTTGAGCCCGGTGGAATCGCAGAATTCGAGCTGTGAGCAGTCGATGACCAGGCGTACCCGGCCCTGCTCGAGCGCCGTCTCCAGCGGTACCCGGAGAACGTCCGCCGTGTGGTGGTCCAACTCGCCGGCCGCGGTCACGACCTCGCTCCGGCCCTCGGTCCGAACCTCGACCCGAAGTCGGCCTCGGTTCGCGCTGCCGACCGTCTGCCGGTCCATTCCCGTCCCTCTTCGCGTCTGGTAGCCATCGTCGGAAGTTCGCGCGCGTCGCATGCCGTTGACGCCGGTCGAACATTACGCCTTTCACAGGCCGACCGGTAGCCGAACTCCCCCACAATAAGGGCAAACAGAACAATTAGCACTTGCAACTGTCCATACCGAGCAGGTAGGGCTTGTAGGGACACATTCCACACGACCGGCTTCGGAGGCGCCGCAAACCGCAGCAGCGCGTATTGGCTTCGGCGGCCACATGCCGAGAACGATGGAGGAGACACACCATGGCACCCCGGCTCGACGAACCGCTCGACGAACCGCTCTCCGAAACCCGTACGGGGCACCGTACGGACCTCCGTGCGGACCTCCGCACCGGACTGGAGAGCCTGCCCGAGATCCCACCCTTCGACGCGGTGGGGGCGGTTGATGCCCGGGCCCTGTCCAAGACGCTCTTCGCCCGCCTCGAAGCCCTCGAAGAGGGCACGTACGAGCACGCGTACGTCCGCAACACCCTCGTCGAGCTGAATCTGGCCCTGGTGAAGTTCGCGGCCTCCCGCTTCCGCTCCCGCAGCGAACCGATGGAGGACATCGTCCAGGTCGGCACGATCGGCCTGATCAAGTCCATCGACCGCTTCGAGTTGAGCCGGGGCGTGGAGTTCCCCACGTTCGCGATGCCGACGATCGTCGGCGAGATCAAGCGCTTCTTCCGCGACACGTCGTGGTCGGTACGGGTGCCGCGCAGGCTCCAGGAGCTGCGCCTCGAACTCGCGAAGGCGAGTGACGAGCTGGCGCAGCGCCTCGACCGGGCACCGACCGTGGGCGAGCTGGCCGAGCGGCTGGGCCTCACCCACGACGAGGTGGTCGAGGGGATGACGGCGAGCAACGCGTACACGGCGAGCTCACTGGACGCCCAGCCGACGGAGGACGACGCGGAGGGCTCCCTGTCGGACCGGATCGGCTACGACGACCACGGCCTGGAGGGCATCGAGTACGTCGAGTCGCTCAAGCCCATGATCGCGGAACTCCCCCAGCGGGACCGGCAGATCCTCTCGCTGCGGTTCGTGGCCAACATGACCCAGTCGGAGATCGGCGAGGAACTGGGCATCTCACAGATGCACGTGTCACGCCTGCTCACGCGGACGCTGGACAAACTGCGGGATGGGTTGATGGTGGAGGAGTGAGGGGGGGTGGGTTGGTGGGTGCGGGTTCAAACCAAGACCCGGTCGAGGTCACCGTTCTTGCATTGATCAACCTGGGGGCCGCCCCTTGCTGTTGAGTGTCGCGGTTTCGGGTCGGGCGTCAAGGGCGCTCCTTCGTCGCGTCGGCAAGCCGATTCCGCTTCGCTCCACCCTTGACCCCCGCCCCGAAACCGCAAGTGAAGGCGAGGGGGGCGGCCCGGGGGAGGGGTCCCCCGGGACACTCCGGGAGCGGTTGCCGTTTCTTTCCGGGCTGCGGCTCCGGTTGGGGTTTTGCGCACCACTTGAATGGGGCTGTGCGACTCGGCTCAGCGGCTAGCCGGCCGTCCGCTGACAGGCGTACAAGCACCGTGTCTGAGCTGGGTGGGTGGAGGGGGACAGGCGGGAAGCCTTCCCCCTACCGCCCGGTGATGTGCCCGGGGTACGCACGAACCGAACACAGCACACAAGACTGGGGAGGAAGGGCCGCCAGGAGACTCCCAAGGCAGGGCAAATAGGGCATTCGTCCTGTTGGTGGGGTGGTCTCAACGGTCGGTCGCCACCCACCGGCCATGCGGACATCACACCCGCCCTGGGAGGCTAATGAGGTGGGGCGGGTGCGGCAGGCGAGGTGATCCGCAGACCCCATCCACCCCTCCCCCAGCCCCATCCGGCAGGCTTTGTGCCCTGAGTGCGAATCAACGGAACGCAGCACGCAAGGCCGGGGAGAAGAGACCCCAGAGGACTCCCGAGCCTCGGCCAATGCGACAGATGCCCGGGCGGGGTGTGGTGGTGCGGCGGTCGGTTGCCACCCCCGACCCCATTAGGCGGGTTGTGTGTCCTGGGTGCGGCTCAACGGAACACAGCGCACAAGGCCGGGGAGACAGGACCGACAAGGGACTTCAGGCCTGGGCGAATGCGGCATACGGCTTGGCTGGGGTGGGTGGTGGGGTGGTCTCAGCCGTCGGTTGCCGTCCACCGGCCCACATGTGGACAGCAAGCTCGGGCCGGGAGGCGGGTGGGGTTGGTGGGGTGAGTGAGGTGGCCCGCAGGCGCTGTCTGGCCCTTCCCCGGTCCTATCTGGCGGGTCGTGTGTCCTGGGTTCCGGTCAACGGAACACAGGACGCAAGGCCGGGGAGGGATGGTCCGCAGGGGACTGGACTCCCAGGCCTGGGGAGATGGGGTGTCCTGGTCGCCGGATCGGATGTCCCTCTCCCCGCCCCGCAGCTCGCCTACGGATCTCAGACACGGTGCTTGTACACCTGCCAACAGGCGGTGGTCAGCCGCTGAGCCGAGTCGTCACCGCCCCATTCAAGTGGTGCGCAAACCACGGCCGGAGCCGCAGCCCGGGCTGATAGCCCAGCCGCTCCCGGGCCTTCCCGGGGGACCCCTCCCCCGGGCCGCCCCCCCTCGCCTTCACTTGCGGTTTCGGGGCGGGAGTCAAGGGTGGAGCGAAGCGGAATCGGCTTGCCGACGCGACGAAGGAGCGCCCTTGACGCCCGACCCGAAACCGCGACACTCAACAGCAAGGGGCGGCCCCCACGTCACACAGAACAACAACGCCCACCCCGACTAGGTCTTGATCTGAACCCGCACCCAACCCCGCGTCTCCGCCGGGGTCGTCAGTCTTACTACCCGCAGTGGGGCGAAGCGTGGGTTAGTAGTGCGGTGGGTTATCTCCGAGCGGCGCGGGGCGTGTTGGGACCAGGCCCACCAGGCCGGGTGGTCGCGGCGGAACCAGGCCGCCAGCGTTTCCCTGTTGCCGCCGAAGATGCGTTCCCGGCGTACGGTCCGCCTCAGCGATCTCCGCAGCACCCTCGGCATCACGACCCGCCTCGGGTAGTCCAGCCAGACCACCGTGTCGGCGTGTTCCCACAGCAGGTCGCGGACCTCGGGGTAACCGAACGAGTCGAAGATCCAGGACGGTGAGGCCGCGATGTCGGCCACCCGGGCCGCGAAGTCCTCGTCCACCGCCCAGCCGGGGCCGGTGAAGTGCAGGGCGTCCATCTCGTAGTAGGGCAGGGCGAGTTCGCCGGCCAGGGTCCGCGCGAGCGTGGATTTGCCGGCCCCGCTGATGCCCACCACCAGAACGCGCCGCATCCGGGGATCGTACCGACAGCGGTCCGACGTCCGGTCCGGGCGTCCGATCCGGCGCCCGGGTCCCTGCGTCCGGCCCGCGCGTCCAGTCCGGCATCCAGTCCCGACGTCCAGTCCCGGCATCCGCCCCCGGCATCCGGTCCCCGCATCCGCCCCCAACATCCGCCCCGCGCCTCCCCTCCCCCCGCCTTATTGACGCGGCCGTCCGGTATGGGCCACATTGAGCCCGGGGCAGGGGGGAATCGGAATGGCTCTTGGGGAGAGCTGCCCGGCGGAGAACAGTGGGCGCACCGCGTACTCCGGTCTGGAGTCGCTCATGCGCCATCGCCTCGGCAGGGAATGTCTGTACGTGCCGTCGTGCCGCTTCGGGCTGTATCTGGCGCTGCGCCACTGGTGTCCGCCCGGCGGGCGGGTCCTCATGTCGCCGGTCAACGACGACGTCATCTTCTTCGTGGTGCTCGCCGCCGGCCTGCGGCCCGTACAGGCGCCCTTGCACCCGCACGACGGGTCGATCGACCTCGACCGCGTGCCGGACTCCGACTGGCGCGGCCTGTCCGCCGTACTGACCACGAATCTGTACGGGAATCCCGACCCGGCTCCCGAACTCCGCTCCCGCTGCGACATGTTGGGGATTCCGCTGATCGAGGACGCCGCGCACGCCATCGGCAGCGCGGTGGCCGGGCGGCCCGTCGGCGGGTTCGGGGACGCGTCCGTGTTCAGCCTCTCCAAGCATGTGGGGGCCAAGACCGGGGGTTTCCTGGCGGTGGCGGATCCGGCTGTCCGTACGGAACTGGCCCTGGCCCGCGACGAGTTGCTTCTCCCCTCCCGGCTCGGCGCCGAACTCGCCTATGCCGTCCGGCCGTACGCCGAGGCCGGCGTGCGCGGGCTGCGTCTGGTACGGGCCGCGCGCGCCGCGTTGCGCGCGCTCGGCCAGGAGGAACGGGAGGCGATCCGCATGCCGCTGCGGGCCGGTGAGCTCAAGCAGGCGCTCGCCGGGGAGTCCGGGCTGAGCGGCTTCCACTCCTGGGTGCGTGTCGACATGCACGACTACCGGCTGCGGCCCGGGCGCACCCGTCTGCGGCGTACCGAGCGGCTGCTCGCCGGCCTCGACGCACGCCTGGACGCCCACCGGGCCGGTACGGAAAGGCTCTTGGACACCACCTGGGGAGGAGGCGGGACCGCCGTGCAGCCGCTGTTCCGCGTGCCCCTCCTCGTCCAGGACCGTGACGCGGCCATCGCCGCGCTCGCCCGGCGTCGTATCACCACCGGCTACCTCTACGACCCGCCGCTCGACACCTACGCCGGCGAGATCTTCACCGATCCGTCGCCGCACCCCGCGCCCGCCGCCTGGTTCGCCCGGCACGCCCTGCCCGCCGACCCGCGCCGCGCCGACGAGGTCATCCGCGTCCTCACCGCCTCCGGCGCCCGGCCGGCCGTGTGGGACGGGCACGGCTGAGGTGGCCGGGACCACCCGGCTGCGGGGTCCCGCCGGCCCGGCCGGGACGGCGGACGCCGCGCGTGCCGGGCACGACTCGATGTTCCGCAACGCGTACGCGCTCATGCTCTCCACCGGCGTCTCCGCCGCCCTGGGCCTGGGCTTCTGGCTCGTCGCCGCCCGCTACTACACCGAAGAGGCCGTCGGGCAGGGCTCGGCGGCCATCGCCGCCATGCGGCTGCTCGCCTCGATCACCGCGACCACCATGATCGGCGCGGTGGTGCGGTACGTGCCCCGGGCCGGCCGGGCCACCGGCTCGCTGGTCCTGCGCGCGTACGCGGTCAGTTCGCTGGTCGTCTGCGTCGCCTGTGTGGTGTTCCTGCTGACCCTCGACCTCTGGGGCCCGTCGTACGCGCCTCTCGACGGCCTCACCGCCGGGCTCGTCTTCACCGCCTCCTGCGTGACCTGGGCCCTGCTCACCCTCCAGGACGGTGTGCTGACCGGGCTCAGGAAGGCCTTCTGGGTGCCGGTCGGCAACGCCGTCTTCTCGATCGGCAAGCTGCTGCTGCTCGTCGCGTTCGCCACGGCGATGCCCGTCCTCGGCGTGTTCGTCTCCTGGGCCGCCGCGATCGCCCTGTCCGTCCTGCCGCTCGGCTGGCTGATCTTCCGCAAGCTCATCCCCCGCCAGGCCGAGGCCGACCACGACCGTGAACCGCTGAGCCCGCGGGACATCGGGCGGTTCCTCGCCGGGGACTCGGTCGGGGCGCTCTTCAGCCTCGCGATGATCAACCTGCTGCCGGTGATGGTCGCGGTCCGCTTCGACGCCGCGCACAACGCCTTCTTCTACACCGCGTACACCGTCGGCGGCACGATGGAGTTCATGGCCATCAACATGGCCTCCTCGCTCACCGCCCACGCCTCGCACCGTCCCGAGCGGCTGGCGGAGGGGGTGCGGGGGGCGCTGCGCCGGATGACGGTCCTGCTGGTGCCGGTCGTCCTGGTGCTGGTGGTCTTCGCCCCGCAGGTGCTCGCGCCGTTCGGGGCGGACTACGCCTCGCACGGCACGACCGTGCTGCGGCTGCTGGCGGCCGCCGCGCTCCCCCGCGTGGTGGTCGAGTTGTACATCGGGGTGCTGCGCGTCCAGGGCCGTACGGGCATGCTCGCGGTCCTCCAGGGCGGGATGTGCCTGCTGGTGCTGGGCAGCGCGACGGTCCTGCTCGGGCCCACCGGGATCTCCGGGGCGGGCCTGGCGATGCTGGGGTCCATGACGCTGGTCGCGCTGGTCGCGGCGCCGGGGCTGCGGGCGGCGCTGAGCGGCCGGCCGCCGCGCGCCACCTGGCCGGCGCGGGGCGCGCGGGTCGCACGGCTCGCACGACGGGAGGGGGCGGGGGCGGGGGCCGGGGGCCTACGGCAGGAGGGCGGCGAGCCGCGGACCGTACCGCCGGACGACGGGTACGGCACCAACTGGGCCCGGCGGACGGCGTATCCGCACCACGCGAGCCGGCAGCGCCCGCACCCCTCCGGCTCACCGGCCGTCGGCGTCCCGGTGGGGGCCGCGCGGCGGCCCGCGGTGGGGAGTGCGCGTGAGGATCGCTGGATCACGCTGCTGTGGCTGCTGCTCGGGCTGGCGGCCGGGCTGATCTGGTCGCCGCTGGTACGGGTCGTACCGCTCGGCCAAGCCCCTTTGACCGGGCGGGAGTTGCTCGACGCCCTGCCGCCGCTGACCCTCGCCGGGGGCATCCTGCTGGTGGTCGTCCAGTGCGCCGCCGCGTCACTGGTCCGGCCCCGGCCGGTGCTCCTCGGGACCGGGCTGCTGATCAGTTTCGCGTCGCTGCACGCGGCGCCCCCGCTGCTCGGCGTACGGCCCGATCGGGCCGCGGGGCCCTGGCACGGGCCGGTCGCTGACGTCCTGACCGATGCGGTGGGGCATCTTCATCTTCCGTCGGGTGGTGGGGCGTTCGGGCGGGACGACGTGCTGCGCGCGCTGCCGGTGGCCCTCCAACTGCTGTGTCTCGGGCTGGCCGCCCTGGCCCTGTGGGCCGTACGGGCCGACGGCCGGGTGGTCGCCGGGGTGTTGTGGGTGCTGGTGATCACCGGCTGGGCGGCGCAGCAGGCGTTCGCCGCCGCGCCCGTGCCGGTGTTCCTGGGGGTGGCCGGGGTGGCGGGCGTGGCGCTCGCCGTACGGGCACTTCTTGTACGGCGCTACGGAGCGGGCAGCGGCTGATTGAAGTAGCCGTCGCGGCCCGCCTTCCGGTAACCCTCCAGCGCCGGGCCCTTGTTGACGGTCAGGTCGCAGTCGGGGCCCGGTACGGGGCGGTTCCAGTGCACCAGCGCCTTCACCTTCGGCAGGGTCGGCGCGGTCTTCGGGATGGCCTCGTACCAACCGCGCTGCCGGTCGGGCCTGGCCGGGTCGGGTGCCGTACTGAACTCGGAGAGCATCACCGGCTTGGAGTCCGAGATGTTCGCGCGCAGCCAGTCGTACGACGGGCGCTGGCTGCGGTCGAAGTCGAGCCAGTCCGGGGAGTCGTGGCACTGGAAGTAGTTGTACTGGTCCATGCCGATCCAGTCGACGTACGCGTCCCCCGGGTAGAGCTTCTTCATCAGCTCGGCGTTGCCCAGGTAGCCGGACACGGTCCACACCCACACCACGTTGTCCACGCCGAGCTGCTCGAACCGGTCGTAGAGGTGCCGGTAGGCGGCGACGAACTCCTCGGGGGTGCCGGCGTCCGGGGTGCGGAAGTCGGTCTCCTGGTCGAAGGAGAAGAAGACCGGTTTGCCGTACGCCTTGAGGCGGCGGGCCTGCGGATCGATGATCTCCTCGTCGAGGTCCCCGGAGGCGACCTTGTCCCAACCGAGCTGTGTCTCTGTCCAGTTCCGGTGGTGCGGCTCGGTCCAGACGGTGGACTCCCAGGCGAGCATCAGCATCCGGTCCGTGCCCAGTTCCCTCTCGTCGGGGGTGAGGAGCGTCCCGTCGAGCGGGGTGCCGGACATGTCGTGGTAGTTGTAGACAAGGTCGAGCTTGCGGCCGATCCTGCGCTCGAAGCCGTGGACGGCGTCGGTGAGCGAGCCGTTCTCCGCGTACGGCACGTACGCGCCCCACCAGGCTCCGCAGGGTGACTCCAGCAGGGGGGTGGGTGCGCAACTCGCCTGGGGCGTCGGTCCGTTCTCCTGCCGGTCGATCCAGAGGCCGGCTCCGGTGAGCAGCGCGCCGATCGCGGTCAGGGCGACGGCGAGGAGGGCGGCCCCGCGGGTGTTACGGGGCGGGCGTTCCGTCATCGGGGGACCTCGGGATCCGGCTCGCGTAACGCGGTCCGCTCGGTCGTGCCCTGCCTGGCGGCGGGCAGGGGGGTCTGCCTGGCGGCGGGCAGGGGGGTCTGCCTGGCGGCGGGCAGGGGGGTCTGCCTGGCGGCGGGCAGGGGGAGGGTCTGCCTGGCGGCAGGCAGGGGGAGGGCGGGGAGGAGGCTCGCGAGGGTGGTGACGGTGGCGAGCGAGGCGAGGAAGACGGTGGCCGAGAAGCCGGACACCAGGAACAGCGCGGTGGCGGCGAGCGTGGCGAGGGAGAGGCTCAGGGGCGCGGCGAGCGCCAGCACCTCCAGCCGGGCGGCGGGGCGCGGCGGTTGCGGGAGCAGGAGGGCGAGGCCGGGGCCGAGGGTCACGAAGAGGAGGACCGGTATCCACCGCGAGGGCCACCCGTCGGGCTGGACGGTGGCGGCCAGGGCGACCCAGCCGGACAGGGCAAGAGCGGCCCGGAGGGCGAGGTGGTCGCGGGGAGGGAGGGGGGCGCGGGAGGCGTGGTGGGTGCGGGAGGTACGGGGCCCGGGTGGGGCGGTGGCGGGCTCGGGCTCGGGAGCCTGGGGTGTGAGGGTGGCGGGCTCGGAGGTTGCGGGCCTGGGAGTTGCGGGCTCGGGAGTTGCCGCTGTGGGCAGCACTGGTTCGGGGGCAGACTCCCCCGCCGGCGCGGATTCCGCCGTCGGGGCGGGCTCCGTCCTCGGGGCGGGCTCCGTCCTCGGCGCGGGCTCCGTCCTCGGCGCGGACTCCGTCCTCGGCGCGGACTCCGTCCTCGGCGCGGACTCCGCCGTCGCGGCGGGCTCCGTCGTGGTGGTGGGGGGTTGGGCTTGTTCGGCGGGGGGCGCGGGCTCCTTGTTGGGGCTGGTCGTGGCGTGGGTGTTGTCGGTGTCTCCTGGTCGCATGGCGGTGGCCTCCGCGTCAGGGGGTGGTGGGTGGGGTGGGCGCGGGGGTCTCGACGTGCTCCAGGACCAGGCCGTACCGGCTCTCCTCCACCACGCGGAAGTGCGGCGAGCGCTTCAGCGCCTCGCTCATGCGCGCGAAGCCCCCGGCCGGCAGGTAGCCCTCGCCGATGGTCGCCTCCTCCTGCGTCGGGGTGAGGATCACGTACGCGGTCCGGCCGGGCGGGATGCCGGCGTCCAGGTAGCCCGCCGGGTCCTTGAGCATCCTCAGGTTCTCCGGGACCTCCTGCTCGGTGAAGAACCAGCGCTCGTAACGGTCGTAGTGGTAGTACGCGCCCGGGAACGACCCGGTGGTGGCGAGGATCAGTGAGCCCTCGGGCGCCCGGTCGTAGGCGCGTTCCACCAACGCGGTCTCCGCGGGCGGCGCGTACTGCATGCCCTCCTTGCCGTAGTACGAGGGCAGGAAGCCGGCCAGCAGGGCGATCAGCGCGACCGGCAGCGCCACCACCGCGACCCGGCGCGCGAGGCGGCGGGCCCGGCCGGCCTGGGCGGCCGCCGGGACGAGCGCGGCGGCGGCGAAGAACGCCGTGCCCGGCAGCCCGAACAGGTAGACGCGGAAGAGCATTTCGCCGCCGTAGTCGTTGACCGCGAAGAGCGGCACCGGCGCCGCCGCGGCCAGCAGCAACGGCAGCGCGCCGTGGGTCAGCCGACGCCGCAGCAGGACGGCCGACCCGGCGAGTACGGCGAGCGCGACGACCATCAGGATGTTGGCTGTACCCACCAACTCCGGTCCGGGGCCGGTCGGTTCACCCGCGAATCCGGGGCGGGAGTTCTTGAGCAGTTGGCCCGCCGAGTCGCGCAGGGTGCCGAGGGTGTCCAGGAACAGCGGGCGGCCCATCGTCAGGTCCCAGGCGAGCATCACCGCCCCGGTCACCACGAGCAGCCCGAGGTTGCGGTAGCGGCGGGTGAGGCAGAGCGCCGTCAGGGTCATGCAGAGCATGACGGGCGTCAGTTGGTGCGAGGCGTTGACCGCGGCGATCAGCGGGACGAGCACCGCCACGCCGACCGCCCGCTGCCGCCGCGTCGCGGACGGGGGCACGGGCGCCGCGGCCGGGTCGAGGTGCGCGGGGTCGCGCAGCCGCCCGGCGGAGCCCGGCCGGACGAAGTGCCGTACGACGACGGCGAACACGGTCAGGAACACCAGGTACGCGAAGGCCTGCGGGGCGAGGTAGTCCTGGCCCACCCAGTTGGCGAGCTGGAAGATCCAGACCGCCGTCCACACCAGGCGCCGGTCGTCGGTGAAGGTGCGGTAGATGAGCACCAGGACCGGGATCATCAGCAACCCGAAGGCCACGGGCGCCCAGTTGGTGTACGCGGCGGCACCCTCCACGCCGAAGGCCCTGACCAGCGCCGCGTTGAGCGAGAAGAAGCCGGGCCACTGGTCGTACGCCGACATGCCGCCGGACAGTTCGGTGTACGGGTGGAACGTCCCCTCGGACAGGAGCCGGGCGATCACGGCGTCGTGCTTCGACGCCCACGCGTAACGCACCGAGTCGTAGAGCAGGGCCGGTGGCGCCTTGAGCGCCACGAGCATGGCGACGCAGTAGGTCAGCGGCCACCAGGGCGCGTTGCCCGCGCGGCGCAGGCTGACGAGGAAGCCGGCCGACAGGACGGCCAGCGAGACGTAGAAGACGACCGGGAAGCGGTCGAGGAGCCCGAAGTCCCCGATGTCACGGAAGCCGATCCGGGGCAACGACCAGGCCCACAGCGAGCCTCCAGCGACCAACAGGAGCCATAAGGAGACGAGTTGCGCGTGGGAGGTGGACTTCTTCGTGCGCTCGGGGGGTGGCTCGTCCGCCATACGCCCGGGGTCCGCCCGCTCCTCCAGCAGGGGCAGCACGCCGCTCCCCGGGACCGGCGTGGACACACGTTGCTGCACAGTGCGACTCCCCCCACAGATGTGGTCGCGGCCGTCACGCCGCTGTCCCTGAAGCGAAGTATAGGAACTGTCACCGCGTTTGTGTTGTTCTCGTAAGCCCTTGTTGCTCAGGGGAGTTGAGGGGTCACCCCGCGAACTCCGGTCCGCGCAGGCGGGCCCGGGTCCTGCGGTAGAGCCGCCAGCCCAGCGTGGGCAGCGAGTCGCCGAACGGCGCGACCCGCACCGCCTCCCCCTCCGCCGCTCTGCCGTCCATCCACCGCTCGACGTCCCGCGCGGTGTGCCGGCGGCGCACGATGAGCCGTGCGATGCGGTACGACTCGTCGCGCCCCGAGGAGAGCGCGTGCCGTACGGCGACGGCCGAGGCGTACCCGGCGGCGGCGGAGGCGCGCCGTACCGCCGGGCTGTTGTAGCCGTGCGGGTAGGCGAGGTGTGCCACCTCGTGGCCGAGGACATCCTCCAACGCCGCCTTGGAGTCGCGCAGTTCGCGGTTCAGGTCGCGGGCGGGGAGGGTGTCCAACTGTGCGTGGGTGACGGTGTGCGCGCCGACCTCGATCCCGTACGACGCCAGTCGCGGGGCCTGCGCGATCCGCATCATCGGGGCCGGCGGGAGGAGGCTGACGCGGCCCGGGGTGATGGCCCCGGTGGTCAGGTAGGCGGTGGCGGGCAGGTGGCGGGCGGCGAGCGCCTCGGCCGTGGGGCCCGGCAGGTCGGCGAAGCCGTCGTCGAAGGTGAGGACGACGGGCCGGGGCGGCAGGGGGCGGCCGTCCGCGAGGTGGCGGGCGAGCGCGCTGACCGGTACCGGGGTACGGCCCGCGGCGACCACGGCGTCCAGGTGCGCCGCGAAGTCCCTCGGGGTGACGGTGAATTCGGCGATCCAGGCGGGCGGGTGGTCCGTCACGGCGTGGTAGAGGAGGACGGGGATCGCCGCCTGCCGCGCGCTCATCGCTCGCCCTCGCGCTGCCGCAGGCGGGCCCGGACGTAGCCGACGGGACCGTACAGCATGCCCCGGCGCTCCAGTCGCGACAGCTCGCGCGGCCAGGGGTGGGACTGGGCGCCGTGCGTGCCGGGCGTGGCGGGGGTGCCGGGGGTCTCGTGCGCGCCGGGGGCGGTCGCTGTGCCGTCCCGTTGGGCGGTGATCGCGCGGGCGTGGGCCAGGCCGTGTGGCAGTTTCAGGAGGAGGGAGGGCAGCAGCGCGGGGCGGCGGACCAGGATCGCGGTGAGGTACGCGGTGAGGCCGGCGCCGTACCCGTACGCCTGGTTCCGCAGGTCCTGCCAGGTCTCGCGGTGGTGGTGCCAGACGAGCGCCCCGGGGGTGTAGCGCAGGCGGTGTCCCGCGCTCAGGACCCGGACGAAGGCGTAGAGGTCGTCGCCGCCCCTGGCGGGTGTCCCGGTGCCGGTGGCGGGGTCGAATCCGCCCACGGAGGAGAGGACTTGGGCCCGGAAGGCCATGTTGGCGCCCGAGCCGAAGCTGCCCGCGGTGAAGGGGAACAGCGGTTCGTCGGGGGGCGGTTGAGCCGGGTCGTACAGCCGTGGCGCAAAGCCCTTCGCGAAGCCGCCGTGGCTCTCCAGCAGGATCTGCGCGGGGGTGGTGAGCCGGGCCGGGAGGATCAGGCCGGTGGTGCAGCCGAGGCCGGGGTCGGTGGCGAAGGGTTCGGTGAGGGCGGTGAGCCAGTGCGGATCGGCGATGACGTCGTCGTCGGTGAAGGCGAGCACCTCCCCGTCCGAGGCGGCGATGCCCCGGTTGTGGGCGGTGGCCAGGCCCGGGACCGATTCCTCGACGTAGTCGACGCGGCCCGCGTAACGGCCCTGGACGAGGTCGCGGGTGGCGGTGGTGCGGGGCGCGTTGTCGACGACGAGGACCTGGAAGTCGGGGTGGTCCTGGGCGACGAGGGAGTCGAGGGCGCGGGCGAGTTGCGCGGCGCGCTCCCGGGTGGCGACGACGACGGTGGCACGGGGGAGAGTGGGGGTGCGGGTAGTGGTGGGGGTGCGGGTCGGGGTCAGCGTGGGCTCGGTGTCGCGCTCGTCCGGTTGTTCCCGGCCGGTCCGCTGCGTGCGGAACGCCGTCCTCAGCGCCTCCGCCGGGTCCTCGCCCGCGCGCACGTGGCCGAGGACGGTCGCGGCGGGGCGGCCCCGGAGCCGTACCAGCGCGTACACCCCGCCCTCGCCCAGGGGCGGGCCCCCGGGCGCCGGCCTCAGCGACAGCACCTCACCGTCGGGGCCGTCGAGGTCCAGCTCGGCGACCGCGAGCGGCGGGAGGTCGGGCAGCGCCGCCTCGCCCCTGGTCGTCGCGGCCGGTGTGCATGGGCCCGCGTGTTCGTCCGCGCGCGTGCCTGTGCCTGTGCCTGTGCCCCTGCCTGTGCCTGTACGTGTTCGGTCGAGCACCGCTCACTCCCCCCGTCAGCCCCTCAGTGGTCACCGGTCACGCAGGCGGCCCACCTGGTTCAGGGTCCGCTGCGCGTAGCCGGCCAGCCTCGGCCGGTTGCGTACGAAACTGTGTGCGCGGCGGGCCGGTTCGCGGCCCAGCCAGGACAGGGCCGCCCGGGGCCCCGGGCGTACCGACGAGCCCTCGTACACCCGCAGCGCGCCGGTCTTCAGCGCGTCCTTGTACTCGGCCGCCCCGCGTCCCAGGTCGAGCAGGCCGATCCCCTCGGCGGCGGCGGCCTCCGCCATCCGCAGGTGGAGGATCAGGCCGGGCGAGAACTTCGCGAACTCGGGGTCGTACGCCGGGAACCAGCACGACAGGACCGTGCGCGAGCGCAGCCCGAAGTGCGCGGCGACGGGCCGGTCCGCCGCGTACAGCACGGAGAGCACCCCCGAGCAGCGGGGCGCGCGCGTGACCGCCAACTGCCGTACCAGTTCGCTGATCCACTCCTTGGCGAAGCGGTCGCGGCGGCCCGTCCTGCGGTACTGCGCGGACTTCCACCCCATGAGCGTGCGCAGCGCCAGGGGGTCGCGTTCGTCGAAGACGAAGCGGGTCCCGCCGGTCTCGCGGCCGAGTTTACGTTCCTTCGCGGTGGTCGTCCTGAGGAACTTGGGCGACTGGGCCCGCAGGACCGCCTCGTACGCCCCGTACCCCTGCCCGACGTCGATGACCGGTGACTCGAACTCCTCGGCGGCGGCCGGGACGAAGAGGTCCTGGCCCGCTTCGAGGTTGTCGAACTCCCAGGCCGAGAGGGAGCAGGCGCGCAGCAACTCGCCCGCGGCGAGCCGTAGTCCGGGGCGCAGGACCGCGCCCTGGCAGTCGGAGACGCCCCGGCCGATGGCTCTGCCCTGCCCCAACGGGCCTGTTTCGTAGGGGAAGAACCCCGCGGGCTCGTCCCCGTCCCGTACGACGGCGATCCTGGACCGGGGGCGTACCCGGCCGACCGCCCGGGTGAACTCCGGTTCCATGAACGGGTTGGCGGGTGCGCCGGACTTGGCGCGCAGTTCGCGCCAGGCCTCGGCCTCCTCCTCGCTCAACTCCGCCGGCGCCACCACTCGGATGCGCGCGGCGCTGCGTACGTCGCTCAACTCGACCCCCCGGTCCCCTGCCCCCGCGTGTCCACGTCCCCCATGGACTCGTTCGTGGGCTCACGCTCGTGAGGACGGTACCGGCCCGTGTCCCCGCCGGGACAGGGCCCGTCGGCCCCTCACTGCCTCAGAGTCGTACCCCGTTCCCCAGGAGTCGCACCCCGCCTCTCCAGACCGACGAGACGAGCGGGACGCCGGGGCGGTAGGCGAGGTGGACGTGGCTGGGGGCGTCGAGGACGGTGAGGTCGGCGCGGGCGCCGGGGGTGAGGCGGCCGATGTCCGTACGGCGCAGGGCGCGCGCGCCTCCCGCGGTGGCGGACCAGATCGCCTCGTCGGGGGTCATGCGCATGTCCCGTACGGCGAGGGCCATGCAGAACGGCATGGACGAGGTGAAGGACGAGCCGGGGTTGCAGTCGGTGGAGAGGGCGACGGTCGCGCCCGCGTCGAGGAGCCTGCGGGCGTCCGGCCAGGGGGCGCGGGTGGAGAACTCGGCGCCGGGGAGCAGCGTGGCGACCGTGTCGCTGTGGGCGAGCGCGTCGACGTCCGCGTCGGTGAGGTGGGTGCAGTGGTCGGCGGAGGCGGCGTCGAGTTCGACGGCGAGTTGCACGCCGGGGCCGTGGGACAGCTGGTTGGCGTGGATCCGGGGGTGCAGGCCCTTGGCGCGGCCCGCGAGGAGGATGGCGCGGGCCTGGTCGCCGTCGAAGGCGCCGGTCTCGCAGAAGACGTCGATCCAACGGGCGTACGGGGCGCAGGCGTCGAGCATGTCGCCGGTGACGAGCGCGACGTACGCGGCGGGGTCGTCGGCGTGGTCGGGCGGGACGATGTGGGCGCCGAGGTAGGTGACCTCGTCGGTGTGGTCGCTCGCGATGCGCAGGGCGCGTGCCTCGTCCTCGACGGTCAGGCCGTAGCCGGACTTGGTCTCCTGGGTGGTGGTGCCCTGGCGCAGGGCCTCGGCGACGTAGCGGGCGACGTTGGCGGTGAGGTCGGCGTCGGAGGCGGCGCGGGTGGCGGCGACGGTGGTGCGGATGCCGCCGGCGGTGTAGGCGCGGCCGGACATCCTGGCGTTGAACTCGGCGGTGCGGTCGCCGGCGAAGACGAGGTGGGAGTGGGAGTCGACGAAGCCGGGGACGACGGCCCTGCCGCCGAGGTCGAGGGCGTTGTCAGTGGGGGGTGCTTTGCTTGATTCACCGACCCAGACGACTCGGTCGCCTTCGATGACGACGGCCGCGTCCTGGATCAGACCGATGGGGGATCCGTCACCGAGGGAGGGGTCGTTGGTGACCAGAGCGGCGATGTGGGTGAGGGCGGTGCTCGCCGTGGTGGCGGCGGTGTCGCTGAACGTGGTGGCGGTGTCCGGGGTGCTGTCCGGCGTGGTGTTCGGCCTGCTGTTCGGGGGGCTCTTGGCCATGGTGGGGATGCGCTCCTTCGGCGGCGGGCCGGCGGGGGCCGGTCGCGGAGGGTCTGGGGGACGCGGAGGGTCCGCCGGCCGCGGTGGGCCGGTCAGACGCGGTGGGCCAGGGCTCCGATCGCCTCGGCGAGGGCCCGCGCCGTATCGGGGACGAGTGAGTGGACCCCGTCCTGGACCACATGACGGCCGCTCACGACCGTGTGGCGTACATCAGCCGCGGAGGCGGCGAATACGGCGGTCTCCGCTCCGAGCCGGGGCAGTGGCCCCGCTGTCCTGACCGAGTCCAGGGCGATCGTGACCAGGTCGGCGAGCGCCCCTGGTTCGATCCGGCCCGCCTCGGGCCAGCCGAGGGCCGCGTGGCCGTCGGCGGAGGCGGCGTGGAGCAGGGCGCCGGCGGTCCAGTGGCCGCGGGTGCGGGTGCGCAGGCGTTCGTTGAGCTCCATCGCGCGGGCTTCCTCGAAGAGGTCGATCACGGCGTGGCTGTCGCTGCCGAGCGAGAGCGGCGAGCCCGCGCGCTGGAGCTGGGCGGCGGGTCCGATGCCGTCGGCGAGGTCGCGTTCCGTGGTGGGGCACATGCAGGTGCCGGTGTGGGTGGCGCCGAGCAGCGCGATGTCCTCGTCGGTGAGGTGGGTGTTGTGGATGCCGGTGGTACGGGCGCCGAGGACGCCGTGGTCGTGGAGCAGTTGCGCGGGGGTGCGGCCGTGGACGGCGAGGCAGGCCTCGTTCTCGGCGGTCTGCTCGGAGAGGTGCACGTGCAGGGGGGCGCGGCGGGCCTCGGCCCAGGCGGCGACGGTCGAGAGCTGTTCGGCCGGGACGGCGCGTACGGAGTGGATGGCCGCGCCGATCCGGGCGTGGGAGGTGTCGCGGGCGCTGTCGTGGAGGGCGGAGGCGCGTTCCGCCCAGGAGTCGGCGGTGCCGTCGGAGAAGCGGACCTGGTGGCGGTCGGGGACGGAGCCGCCGCGCGCCGTGGAGATGCCGGACGCGAGGTAGGCGGTGTCGAGGAGGGTGATCCTGATGCCGGCGTCGGCGGCGGCCGCGATGAGCGCCTCGCCCATGGCGTTCGGCCGGTCGTAGGGGGTGCCGTCGGGCCCGTGGTGGAGGTAGTGGAACTCACCCACACAGGTGATGCCGGCCAGGGCCATCTCGGCGTACACGGCCCGGGCGAGGGCGTGGTACGAGTCGGGGGTGAGGCGGGCGGCGGTGCGGTACATCAGCTCGCGCCAGGTCCAGAAGGTGCCGGAGCCGACCTGGACCGTGCCGCGCAGGGCGCGGTGGAAGGCGTGGGAGTGGGTGTTGGCGAGCCCGGGGAGGGTCAGGCCGCGCAGGGCCACGGCGCCGGGGGGCGGGGTGTCGGTCTCGGTGCGGACGGCGGTGATCCTGCCGTCGGCGACGTCGACGGCCACGCCGGGCTCGACGTGGTGGTCGAGCCAGGCGTGCTCCAGCCAGTAGGTGGTGCCGGGTCCCTGCGTCATGCGCACGCCAGTCCTTCCAGTACGTCGGCCAGTGCCAGGACGCCCGCCACGCAGTCGTCCTCGGCCGCGGACTCGGCCGGGGAGTGCGATACGCCGGTCGGGTTCCGTACGAACAGCATGGCGGTCGGAATGGATCCGGACAAAATGCCCGCGTCGTGCCCGGCGCCGGTGCCGAGGACCGGGAGGGGGGTCCGGCCGCCGGCGGCGAGGATCCTGGCCAGTTCGTCGCGCAGGGCGTGCTCGAACTCGACGACGGGCGTGAAGGACTCCCGTACGACACCCAGGTCGATCCCGGCGCGCTCGGCGGCGTCGCGGGCGGCCGTCTCGATCCCGGCGACGACGGTGTCGAGGGTGGCCTGGTCGGGGGCGCGGGAGTCCAGCCAGCCGCGGACGAGGGAGGGGATGGCGTTGACGCCGTTGGGTTCGACGGAGATCTTGCCGAAGGTGGCGAGGGCCCCGGCCAGCTCGGCCTCGCGGCGGGCGGCGAGGACGGTCTCGGCGTACGTCAGCATCGGGTCGCGGCGGTCGGCGAGGCGGGTGGTGCCCGCGTGGTTGGCCTCGCCGCGGAAGTCGAACCGCCAGCGGCCGTGCGGCCAGATCGCCGAGGCGATGCCGACGGGGTCGCCGGACAGGTCGAGGGCGCGGCCCTGCTCGACGTGGAGTTCGACGTACGCGCCGATACGGGCGAGGCGTTCGGGGTCGGGGCCGAGGGTGGCGGGGTCGTGTCCCGCGGCCTCCATCGCGCGGGGCAGGGTGACTCCTTCGCCGTCGCGCAGGGCGTACGCCTTCTCGGCGGTGAGCTGTCCGGCGGTGAGCCGGGAGCCGACGCAGGCGAGGCCGAAGCGGGCCCCTTCCTCGTCACCGAAGTTGGTGACGGCCAGGGGCCTGGTGAACCGCGCTCCCCTGCGGCGCAGTTCGTCCAGGGCGGCGAAGGAGGACACCACACCGAGCGGGCCGTCGAAGGCGCCGCCGTCCGGGACGGAGTCGAGGTGGGAGCCGGTGACGACGGCGTCCCCGGCGAGGGGGTCGCCGAGCCAGGCCCACTGGTTGCCGTTGCGGTCGACTTCGTGGACCAGGCCGCGGGACTCGGCCTGGGCGCGGAACCAGGCGCGGCAGTCGGTGTCGGCGGCGGTCCACGCGTAGCGGCGGTAGCCGTGGCTGGTGGCGTCGCGGCCGAGGGGGGCGAGGTCGCGCCACATCTCCTGGAAGGAGGGCGGGTTCGCGACCGCCCCGGCTCCCGCGGCGGGGGTGCTCGGGTGCGGGGTGGGGGAGGTCACGCGGGGGTGCCCTCCGTCGTGGTCGGGGCGGCGGAGTCGTCGGCGGCGCCCTCGCGCATCGGGACGCGGACGCCGCGCTCCTCGGCGACCCTCTCGGCGATGTCGTAGCCGGCGTCGACGTGCCGGATGACGCCCATGCCCGGGTCGTTCGTCAGGACGCGGCGGATCTTCTCGCCGGCGAGCTTCGTGCCGTCGGCGACGGTGACCTGCCCGGCGTGGAGGGAGCGGCCCATGCCGACGCCGCCGCCGTGGTGGATGGAGACCCAGGAGGCCCCGGAGGCGACGTTGACCATGGCGTTGAGGAGCGGCCAGTCGGCGATGGCATCGGAGCCGTCGAGCATGGACTCGGTCTCGCGGTACGGGGAGGCGACGGAGCCCGCGTCCAGGTGGTCGCGGCCGATGACGACGGGCGCGGCCAGTTCGCCGGAGGCGACCATGTCGTTGAACCGCTCGCCCGCCTTGTCGCGCTCGCCGTACCCGAGCCAGCAGATCCGGGCGGGGAGGCCCTGGAAGTGGACACGTTCGCCGGCCAGTTTGATCCAGCGGTGCAGGGACTCGTTCTCGGGGAAGAGTTCGAGGATCGCCTTGTCGGTCTTGTGGATGTCGGACGCCTCGCCGGACAGGGCCGCCCAGCGGAACGGGCCCTTGCCCTCGCTGAACAGCGGCCTGATGTAGGCGGGGACGAAGCCGGGGAAGGCGAAGGCCCGCTCGTACCCGGCGAGTTGTGCCTCGCCGCGGATGGAGTTGCCGTAGTCGAAGACCTCGGCGCCGGCGTCCATGAAGCCGACCATCGCCTCGACGTGCCGCGCCATCGACTCGCGGGCGCGCAGGGTGAAGTCGGCGGGCTTCTCGGTGGCGTAGGCGGCCATGTCGTCGAAGTCGACGCCGAGCGGGAGGTAGGCGAGCGGGTCGTGGGCGGAGGTCTGGTCCGTGACGATGTCGATGGGGGCGCCCTCGGCGAGCATGCGGGGCAGCAGCTCGGCCGCGTTGCCCAGCAGGCCGATGGACAGCGGGCGGCGCGCGTCGCGGGCCTCGGTGGCCAGCTGGAGGGCGTGGGCGAGGTTGCCGGCCTTCACGTCCAGGTAGCGGTGCTCGATGCGGCGGTCGATGGCGCGCGGGTCGCAGTCGATGCAGATGGCCACGCCGTCGTTCATGGTCACGGCGAGCGGCTGGGCGCCGCCCATGCCGCCGAGCCCGGCGGTCAGGGTGATCGTCCCGGCGAGCGTGCCGCCGAACTTCTTGGCGGCGACGGCCGCGAACGTCTCGTACGTGCCCTGGAGGATGCCCTGCGTCCCGATGTAGATCCACGAACCGGCCGTCATCTGCCCGTACATGGTGAGCCCGAGGGCCTCCAGGCGCCGGAACTCCTCCCAGTTCGCCCAGTCCCCCACCAGGTTGGAGTTGGCGAGCAGGACCCGCGGCGCCCATTCGTGGGTCTGCAGGACGCCCACCGGGCGGCCGGACTGGACGAGCATCGTCTCGTCCTGCTTGAGCGTGCGCAGCGTACGGACCATGGCGTCGTACGAGCGCCAGTCGCGGGCCGCCTTGCCCGTGCCGCCGTAGACGACGAGCTGGTCGGGGTGCTCGGCGACCTCGGGGTCCAGGTTGTTCTGGAGCATGCGCAGGGCGGCCTCCTGCTGCCATCCCAGGGCGCTCAGTTCCGTACCGCGCGCTGCCCGTACGGGTCGGGATCCTGACATGGCGATGCCTCCTCCATGGGGGTGGTGGGCGGTGGACCGGGGTGGGCCGCCGCACACGTCATGTTGGTCGATCTATTCACATCCTGGACGGATGAATAGTTGTAGTCAACAGGCGCGGGGCCCGCGCGGTCCGATCGGCGGCAGAACGGCGGCAAATCGACGGCGATCGGCCGACAACGATGATTGGCTGACCTCCATGGGCCTGGACCGCGAGACCGACGAAGACCACAGCCGGGGGAACGACCCCGGGGACGACCGGGAGAGCGGGCACGCGGCCGGCCGGGAGGACGGCCCGGCCGCCGAGGGCGCGCCCGCCCGGCGCGACCGGGCCGTACTGGCCGCCGTCGCGCAGGGGCTGCTCAGCGAGGAGCGGGCCGTGATCGCCCTGCTCGACGTGGCCGGGATCCGCGCGTCCGCCGCCGCGCTCAGGTCCGCGTTCGCCGAGGTCACCGCCCCCGGCACGGCCGTCCTGCACGCCTTCGCCGTGAAGGCCACCCCGCTGGTCCCGGTCCTGCGGCTGCTGTACGACGAGGGCATCGGCGCCGAGGTCGCCAGCCCCGGCGAACTGGCGCTGGCCGCGGCGGCGGGCGTACGGGCGGAGCACACCGTGCTCGACTCCCCCGCCAAGACCACCGCCGAGCTGCGCCAGGCCCTCGCCCTCGGCGTCGCGGTCAACGCCGACAACCCGCAGGAGCTGGGCCGCCTCGACGCGCTCGTCGGCTCGCCAGGCCCCGGCCCCCGCTCGCCCCTCGGCCTGCGCGTCAACCCGCAGGTCGGCGGCGGTTCCATCGGCGCCCTGTCCACCGCCACCGCCACGTCCAAGTTCGGCGTCGCCCTGCGCGACGAGGGCTCCCGCTCCTGGGTCGTCCGCGCCTGCCTCGACCGGCCCTGGCTCACCCGGCTGCACACCCACACCGGCTCGCAGGGCGTCCCGCTGGAACTGATGGCACGCGGCGTCCGCGAGACGTACGAACTGGCCGAGGAGATCAACGCGGCCGCCGGCCGGCAGCAGATCGACACCATCGACATCGGTGGCGGCCTCCCGGTGAACTTCACCTCGGACGACGAGACCCCGACGTACGCGGCGTACGCGCGGCTCCTGCGCGACACCGTCCCCGGGCTGCTCGACGGCAGGTACGGGGTGGTCACCGAGTTCGGGCGCTCGCTGCTCGCCAAGCACGGCACGGTCCTGGCCCGCGTCGAGTACGCCAAGTCCGCGGGCGGCCGCCCCATCGCGGTCACCCACGCGGGCGCGCAGCTCGCCACCCGTACGGTCTACGACCCCGCGTCCTGGCCACTGCGCATCGCCGCGTACGACGCCGGGGGTCACCCGCGGACGGGCCCGGTCGTGGCACAGGACGTCGCGGGGCCCGCCTGCTTCGCGGGCGACCTGCTCGCCGAGAACCGGTCGCTGCCGCTGCTCGGCCAGGGCGACCTGGTGGCCGCGCTCGACACCGGCGCGTACTACTTCTCGAACCACTACGCCTACAACAGCCTGGCCCGCCCGGGGATCTACGGCTTCCTCCCCTCGCCGGGCGACGGCGGCGGGATCCGCTTCGCCACCGTACGGACCCCCCAGACGGTCGAGGAGATCGTCGCCGAGTCGGGCGGCGCGCACGCGGACGCCCTGCGCGCGGACCGCGACGAGCTGCCGGAAGGACACTGACCATGGCCACGTACGTCCTGCTTCCCGGCGCCGGGACCGACACCTGGTACTGGCACCCGCTGGAGGCCGAGCTGCGCGCGCGGGGCCACGACGTGGTGGCCGTCGACCTGCCCTGCGAGGACAACGCGGCCGGGCTGGCCGAGTACGCGGACGCGGCGGTCGGGGCCGTCGGGGGGCGCGGGGACCTGATCGTGGTGGCCCACTCCTTCGGCGGGTTCACCGCCCCGCTGGTCTGCGACCGCCTGCCGGTCGGCCTGCTGGTGCTGCTCCAGGCGCAGATCCCGGCGCCGGGCGAGAGCCCGGGCGAGTGGTGGGGCAACACCGGTCACGAGGAGGCCAGGCGGGAGCAGGACGAGCGGGACGGCCGGGATCCGGACGACACCGTGGCGCTGTTCCACCACGACACCCCGCCCGAACTGGCCGCCGGGGCCCAGGAGCACGCGCGGGCGCAGTCGGCCACCCCGTTCATGAAGCCCTGGCCACTGGCCGCGTGGCCGGCCGTGCCCACGCGGTTCCTGCTGGCCAGGGACGACCGCTTCCTCCCCGCCGCGTACCTGCGGCGGATCGTGCGGGAGCGGCTCGGCTTCACCCCGGACGAGATGCCCGGCGACCACTGCCCGATGCTCGGCCACCCCCGCGAACTGGCCGACCGCCTGGAGGCGTACCGCACGGAGCTGTCGCTGTAGGAGCGCCCGCCCGGACCCGCGTGTCCCGCGCGTTCTCCGATGACCGCGAGCACCACGCTTGCCGAAGCTCTTGAGCCCTTTACCGGGCTTCCCGTACGGCCTTCGGTGTGGTGCCCATGTCGCCGGCCAACTCGACTTCGTTTGCGTTGCCGTAGAAAGGGACGGGCTCTATCCCGAAGGTGGCGCGCAGAACGTGCGCCTGGCCGTCGCCCATCGTGTCAAGGATGCCGTGCACGACCGCGTGCTTGATCCGTCGCTCCTCACGAGCCACGTCATCCGGGGTGATCAGGTCGTCCGGCACGCCGTACGTGGACACGGCCGGTGCCCAGCGCTCCTCCCCGGTCGTACCGGGCACCGGAACGTCAAGGCTCTCCGCCCCCTGGTACGCCAAGCGGGCAGCGTGCGCCCGATCCGCGCTGAGCCGGCGACCGGCGGGCGGTACGGTCTGGGCCAGTTTCTCGGCGAGGTAGGGGTCGTTCCCCGCCGTGCCCAGCATGGACAGGAACGTCTTCGCCGCGTCCGGATCAGCCCCCTGGTTACGCTCCGCCCTCGTAATATTCAGGAGGGTGGTCTCCACGGTGGTGTACGCGAATCCCAGAAAGTCCGTGGTGACCGACTCGTCAAAGCGGCCCAGGGCCTCCCAGACCGCTATCCGACCTACCTGTTCGAACTCTTCGCGGAATTCCTCATGGCGCGGACCGCTCTCCGGGATGCGCCGCGCCGCCTTCCGGTCGAGTACGGAAACGCGCCCTTCGGTGGCTGCGATGACCTGGGCAGTGGCCTCAAGATCCTGGTTCTGGGCAGCGCGAACTACGGAGATTTCAGGCTCTGACACGGGTGGCTCTCCTTCGGCTCACCCGGTTTCTGGGGAGCCGATTGCCCGAATGGGCGAGAGCCGAGAGCGCGCAAAGTGACCTAGGTCACCACCCGTTTTAGGGCGCACGATTCCCATGGCATGCGTAATGAAGGCGCGTCAGATCAAGCTCCTCTTCGGGGTGCTTGACGGGGCTTGATCAGGGCCTACGTCGTTGCGTCGGTCGGCGT
Source organism: Streptomyces liangshanensis (assembly GCF_011694815.1). NCBI lineage: Bacteria > Bacillati > Actinomycetota > Actinomycetes > Kitasatosporales > Streptomycetaceae > Streptomyces > Streptomyces liangshanensis. Next base: position 4,911,919 of record NZ_CP050177.1, on the reverse strand, counting down.
CCGTGCGAACGCCGTTGGTGTATTCACTGGGACAGATCCCGTGCGACGAACGACAGTTGTGAGGAAATCCAGGGCGTGATCGGACCTCACCCGGTGGGCGTACTTACACCTCGACCCCCGGTGCCAGACGACCGGCAGGCGTGACCGCCCCGTAATGCGGCGGGCGCCGGTTCGGATGGGGCAACCGACTCGCGTGAGTCGCTTGACGCCTCAGAAGTCGGAGCCGTAGAGGCTCCCCCAGGACCGGCCCCCGGTCTCCGCCGTGGCTTCGATCGGGACGCCGTACAGATCGAAGGTCATTGCTTTCTCGATCGCGCACGCCACGTCCCGGACGTCCTCACGCGGGGCGGACAAGAGGACTTCGTCATGGATCGGGAGCTTGAGCATGTCCAGGAGCCCCGCCTCCTCGATGTTGAGGAGGGCTTGCCCCAGGCAGTCCCGGGCCACCGACCGGCAGGCGTAGTTGACCACCGCGTAAGTGCGGTCCCGGTCCAGCGGCAGGCGGCGCCCCGTCGCGGAGACGAAAACCATGCCGAACTCGTACGCTTTGCGCTGCCACCGGCGGGACTCGCGCTTGATCTCCGGATACAGGCGGTCGCACTCCGCGAAGGCGCGGGCCATGGCCTCTTCACTGGCCCCGGTCTGGCGGGCAGCCGTGCGTACGCCTCCCCCGTAGACCTTCGAGAACCCGGCCCCCTTCATGACCTTGCGGTCCGACTCCGTGGCCCCCGCCCCCCGGGACGAGCCGGGCCGTGAACGAGTGGATGCCTTCCCCGGCAAGGAAGCCATCCCGCATCCGGCGCACGTCCGCCAGGGCGGCAAGGATGCGCATCTCAACGGCGCTGAAGTCGCACGAGATCATGACGTGACCCGGGTCCGCGAGCAGTGCCCGCCGGATCATCTGGTCTGAGCTGGGCAGGGTCTGAAGCGCGGGGCGGGTCACGGACATGCGACCCGTCCGGGCCGCCATGGAGTGCACGAAGGGGTGACACCAGCCCCCGGCGTCCATGACCTCAAGAAAGGTGTCCGCGTAGGACGCTCGCCACTTCCCGGCCCGTTTCGAGCGGATCACGGCTTCGGCCAAGGGGTTGGGTGTGCGGATGTTCAAGCGTTCGCCCTGAAGGCTCAGGTCCGCCAGGGCGGAGAGGACTGCCTTGTCCACCTTCAGGGCGCCGCTCCCGGTGCGCTCCGTCAGGTGCTCGCCCATGCCAACGAGCGCTTCGGCCAGGGTCCGGGTGGAGTTGACGTTCTCGACGCCGTACCAGCGGGCCACGTCGGCGTAGTGCTGCTCTTCGTACGTCAGGTTGGCCCCCAGCTCCTGTACGTAGGTCTCGTCAACGACCATGCCCGCGCGCTGCATGTGGGTGCAGATCCGCGCTATCTCGTGTTCGTACTGGACAAGTTCGGGGCGAACGCCCAGACGGTCCAGCTCCCGCGTGGATCGGGTCCAGGCGGGCCGTGAGGATGCAGTCCAGGCCCGCATACAGGTTGTAGGTGGGGTGGTCCAGGGGGATGCCGGCCCAGCCGGTGGCCTTCGTCAGGCCCAGGCTCCGGAAGATCTGGGTGAGGTCCCCTTGTGTATCCGGGGCGGAGGGGTCCACGCAGTAGGCGGACAGGGGTTTGAGGCCCGTGCCGATACCGCCTTCCTGGGGCTGCCTGGGGTCCAGGAGACCGGCCTTGAGTCCGGTGTCCGTGGTGCGCGGTGCGAGCGCTTCGAGCGGCGCCCCGGCGTGCTCGTCCAAAACGGCCCAGTCGAAGGGGGCGTTGTGGATCAGGAAGCGGTCTACGCGGCGCAGTGCCGCGCGGGCGGCGGACTGAAACGCGGGCCCGCGCTCCCAGTGGATGACCCAGGCGTCCCGCTCGTCCCCGAACTGGATAGTGCGGAGAAGGTAGTTGGGACTGTAGATATCCAGCCCGCTCGTCTCCGTGTCGAGTGCGACGGGGCCCCGGCGGTCGGCGCGGGCAAGCCAGAAGCTGAAGCGGATGAGGTCTTCGCGGGTCCGGGGGACGTGGACGGCGACGCTCTCCCCAGCCACCCCGTGGCGGTAGGTCTGCAAGGTCTCTCCCCATGGTGGGGGCAGAGCCCACCCGACGCGCACGAAGGGCAGGAGCCCACCCGGTCGTTCTGGGCGGGCCCCTGCCCGTACGGTGCGGTTGTCCTGTCAGCCCATGAGCCGCCGGAACACTTCGAATGCCTGGGCGGGGACAACTCCGTTGCCCAGGGTCTTGAGTTGGCTTGCGGGTCAGCCCGGGTATCCCGGTGACCCAGCCGGCGGGCAGCCCCATGAGCCATTCGCACCACCGGGGCACGAGCCGGACACCGCCGCGCGGCCCGCGCTCCGTGGGCGGAGGGAAGGCCCGTCCGGTCAGCTCCTCCCAGCACCTCACGGCGGGGAGGTATTCGCCCCACTATGCGAAAGGAGAACAACGACCGTCCGGAGATTCGAAGAACCCTGACGGGTCTTCGATTGGCCCGGACCGCCCAAACCGTCTGAGGCGGTCGGAGTGGGGAAGAAGAAAACAAGCCTCATCGGCCAGGGTTGCTCCGTGAGGCTGGCTAGATCCCCCCCCCTCCCCGCAGATTCGATCTTCTTCAGCCGTTTTAGGGGGTATTGGGCTCCGCCATTCGAACCGAGATTCGCCATTGGCGTCCGCAAGAACGGCAACGCAGAACCATAGGTCTCCGTGGTGGGGGGGCTCCGACTTCGGGGAGTTCGCCGTGCTCCTGCGGTACCTGCCGGACCCCGGGACAGCCGCGCCTTCCCCCTTCACCCAGGGCCTAGTACTCCAGCTGTAGATCGTGATCTTCATGGCTGGGATGCGGCTTGTCGCCGGTAGTGGCTGGTGCGTGCCCGCTGCTGGTGGCGGCGCCTCCAGTCCGACCAGTGAAGTCGGTGGGCAATGTCGTGGAGGGGTTGGACGACGACTGTGATGAACAGTCGCTGGATCTCGTTGCAGGACAGCTGGATCAGGTCGGCTGGCCCGGGATGGCTGGCGTGTTCTTCGGCGCGGACCACCGCGAGGAAGGCGTGAGCGAGCATGGCCAGCGTGACCCAGCGGGTCCAGGAGGGGTAGCGGCGGACTTGGTGCTCATCGAGTCCCGCGAGCCCCTTCTCGGCCTGGAAGGTCTCCTCCACCCACCATCTGGATCCGACGACTCGCACCAGTTCGGTCAGCGGTGTCGGCTCGGTGGAATGACAGCGGTAGTAGGCGGGTTCTTCGGTCATGCGATTGCGGCGGATCGGTAGCTGGCGCCTGCCCGGCGCCGGCTCAGCGCGGTCGATGACAGCCCAGTCGTAGAAGCGCTCTCCCTTCGCCCCAAGTCCGGCCGAGCTTCAGCCAAGCCCGCTTTGGAATCTTCGTCACCAAGGCATCTGCGCGGAAGGCGCCCGCACCGGTGGCTACTTCTGCCGAGCAGGCCACCGCCAGGACGTAGCCGATGCCGCGTTCTTCCAGAGCCGTCCGCAGTTTCGGGTTGCCGCCGTAGACCTCATCTCCGGTGACCCAGCCGATGTCGTGTCCGGCGTCCAGGAACCGTTCGATCATCGTGCGGGCCAGTTCCGGCTTGGCCGCGAAGACGATGTCCTTGTCGATCCCAGCTGCCCGGCAGCGGTCCGGGTCGTACGTCCAGGAGCGCGGGATGTACAACGCGCGGTCGACTGCCGCGCGTCCCCGGGCGCCGGCGTAGACGAGGTAGACAGCGACCTGCGAGTTCTCGATCCGTCCGGCCGTGCCGGTGTACTGGCGCTGGACCCCGACGGTGTGGGTGCCCTTCTTCGGGTCGCCGGTCTCGTCGACGACCCGTACTGCGGCCTCGTCGTGGAGGTGCTCGACGACGTATTCGCGGACGACATCGGCATTCCAGACGGCCCGGCACAGCAGATGCTGCGTACCGTGCGGGCTGGCCTCCCCGGCCCACTCCGCAATCGTCCAGCAGTTCTTCCGTGGCAGGTCCGACAGCAAGCCCATCACCAACCGCCCCGCTCGCAGGCGGGGTTCTTACCGGGTGAACCGGCCCGCAATCCGCCCCATCAGGCCCTCGAACGCCTCTCGCCAACGGGCGGGATCTATGCTGTGACCTGCGGCCACCGTCTCATCGTCTGTCCACACAACTCACGATGATCAACGGTGGCCGTGCCTCTTGCGAACGTGGGGAGCACCGTGCAGGTCGCCGAAATCGACATCTACACAAACCATCCCGTGCCGCACCTGGGAGCCACCGATTGGGTTCCGCTCTCTTTGACTCTGGGGACTGCCCCCTCGGCCAGCTGCGACACTCACGTTGCCGTTCGGGTCCGAGCTCAGAAGGGACTCGTCAAAGTGCGTCTCTTCACCCAGTTCCCACTCTCAGAGACCCAGGTACCCGACTTGCCGTTTACCACGGTCTTCGCCGACTCCCTCCTTCTGCCTGATGGCCGCATCGCAGTTGGTGACGTCGAGCAGCTGACTCGCCTCGTGCATCGAGTTGGTGACCGTGGCGAGTTCGACGTGCACGTCGCCGTGGACTCTCCAGGGGCGGACGCCAGCGCCATCGACATCACAATCACCCGTCCCAGCAGCTGATCTGACCGCCTCAACATATGCAGACCGGCTCCGAGGTCGCGTCGCCAAACAAAATCACGATCTACAGCTGGAGTACTAGGGGGCCGATTGCCCACAGGCTGGGGACAACACAACCGCCCCCGGCAACCGAAGTCACCGGGGGCGGGATGGGCTTGCCTAGCCCATCATTCTTGATCTTCATCAACCGGTGGAAGAGGTTCGACCCTACTTGTAGGATTCTCTCGCCGTACCGAATTGCACACTAGGGGGACGCATGATCCTTGCCGCTTTTATCGGCTCTGACGACTTCTGGTCCGCCATTATCGGCGGCGGTATCACGACCATCGTCGGACTTCTAGCACTATGGGGCGCACTATACGCGGCCAACCCAAGACGCGGATTCATCTGGCAGGAAGTTCGGAATGTTTCACTACTGCGCGATTCCGTAAATTCAGTGTCGGTTTCTCACGACGGAAACCCTATTTCCGAACCCCGCCTCGTGGACCTGGCCATCAGAAACAACGGCAAGCGGGACATCGAAGCTTCGATGTTCAGCAACTCGACCAACTCACTGATCTTCGACTTCAAATTGCCCATTATCGGAGTGGTCGACTCGACGGCCCATCCCGCCCACAGCGGCGTCCCTACCACCTCCGTGGCAGGGACGTTGCTTCACGTGCACCCGTTCTTGATAAGTCGAGGGCACACAATTACATTCTCCGTCCTCCTCGACGGCCCTCAGGAAAAAACTGAGATCTCATCTAGTCAAATTGCACAGAATCCAGCACGAGAGGGGAATATCGATAGACCTAGAGATCTCCGCGAAAGATTGCTGGACAGGGTTAGGCTCGTCCTTGCATTCGCCTGCATGGTAGGACTAGGCATCACATCCTATCAAATAGCCGATTCAGCCCTCGAAGAACAATCCAAGAAGCGTGACCCTTTGCCGCTCAAGCCAGAAAAGGCAACCGTTCAGAACTGCAAAGAATGGCAACAAAAGGATCAAGAAGCTTTTATTCGTCTCTGCATACCTGCACCGGGATCTGCCCCGGCTAAAACCCCTTAGACGAAACAACCTCAGCCCCCGGTACCAAAGACGTTCCTTCGGTACCGGGGGCTGGCTGGGGTCTACTTGGCCCGGCGCTGGGTGCCCGTCACGAGGTGGGCCGCAGCCTGGGCGATGGCCCGACCGATCACGGTCTTGGACGTGTCCCGGTCCCAGACAAAGATCTAGCGGAGTCGCAGGAAGGTGGCGAAGACGTCGGCGGAGTCGATGCGGACCGGCTTGAACGCCCACGTCTCATCCGTGATGTGGAGTACGCACGCCCCGTCGAACTCCGGCATGGGCTCGCTCACGCCCTGGGCATCGATGATGCGGTCAGCGTGCGCGTACGCGGACATCTGAAGGGCCACGTCCGGGTAAGTCGCCTTCAATGCCTTCCAGTCCGCGATCACCGTGCGCCTCTCGCCGGAGCGGTCCGGGGTCGGCTTCCCGTCATCGTCCAGCCACACGTTGAGGATGGCATCAAAGGAGCCGGCGTAGGCGTGCTGATCACTCCATGCCACGTCTTCAGCCCTGACCAACTCCGGGTTCACGGCGGTCAGGAACTCCGCGAAGTTGTCGCGGTACGGGATCAGGTCCGGGTGGACGCGGCCCAGGGCCTCACCCCGGATCATGCGCTCAAACAGATCGTGGGCGTCAGAGCCGACGTCGGCCCGGCGCTTCGCGTACCGCCTGGCGGCGCCCTTGAGGTAGTCAACGGCGCCCTACCGGTCTCGCTCCGCCATTTGCTGGACGAACGGGAGAGAATCGACCGCCAACTCCGCCACCATCTTGGCGTTCCAGAAGGCCAAAAACGGCTTCGGCAACATACCGATGATGGACGTCACGCCCGGGACCTTGAGGTCAAGCTTTTCGGGGTCGAAGTAGAAGCGGCTACCACTTCGGGTGATGGTTCGGATCTGGCCCATCGGCCGGCCCCCTCAGGGCTCGTGGTGGATGTTCACCACGGGTCTGGGGTGCGCATTGCCCAGTAAGGAGGGGAGTTCCGACCGCTCAGCCTTGCCATTATTCCCCGTTAGACCCCAATATGGAATTCTCGAAAATCTGCCGAATGAACTTCTCGTAGGGGTCATACCGGAAAGTGCCAGCGGGAGGGCTCAGCGTAAGCAGATCGTGAGCCACGACGATCAGGGAAAGCAGAAGGCGGTTTACGTCGGACGTGGACACCTCGGAGTGGAGCCCCTTGTTGCTTAGGTTGTCCAGTCGATCAATCCTGTTCCCCAGATCCGCGATATTCGCCATGAGGAGCTGACGAGTCGTGTCGGAGGTTACATTTTCAGCAATGTACGCCCACAGCCGATTTCGATACTCCGCCTTTCCGACCTTCCGATCATTGACCTTTTCGTCGCGCGGCGGGTAAAGGCAGTCGGCAAGCTTTTCTGTGAATCGCCTACAAGAAAGGGAAACATGCGCCAGCCCCTCGGAAGATTCATGATTCTCAAAGGCCTTCAAGGCACCGTGAAGCCGCTCCATCAAGTTTGGGTCAGCATCGGCGCACCTGATCAGCGTCTCACCAAGCGCGGACGAGAATTGCCCCAGGATTAGTTCATCTAGCTCCCCCAGCCTTTGAAAATCCTCCACTTCCTGGAATGGGTCAAAGATTGTCTCTCGCACCCCAGAATCCTCCCATTGAACATTTGCGAAGATTCCAGAAGCCTTCCACTCCTTAAATTCGCCGTGATCCCGACTGTCGTCGCACTCCGTCTCCCATTGGCGATGGAAAACATAGAGTGAATCCTCAAAGATTCGGAATCGGGTAGGCATCGAATTCAGGAAAACTGCCATGTGCAGGGGCATGGAAGGGATGATCTCAACTGCTCCCAGGTACCAGTCAGCATCCCTAAGCCGTCCATGCATTGCACGCGCATCGGTCGGAGTCAGAGAATCAATCGTGATCCCCGCGATCCTGGTGTTCCTTGCCTTCTCCGTAAGTTCCGGAACGGAAAAAGTACTCCACACTTCCCAACGCTCACCAAGAAGGCCCTCAACTGCATCGGAAATGCTCATCCTCTCCTTTCCCCCGAGGTCCCACAGAAGGAGAGTTCCGAGGCTGATACGGGCGTGCCGTCTATGTCTAGGGGTGGCAGCCACATATGCGCGTAATACGGATTCACGAATGACTGGCCAGCCCCACAAGTCACCGTCACGCCATTCTTCGTCAACAAAAAAGCAAACTCTCATTTTTCTCTCGCTCTACGCCCATTGCCGCATACCGTGCGCAAAGCATAGGTCTTGGTTACGGGGTCTGCGAGGCTCTTAACTAGGGTCGGCAGTCATTCTTTAGCCTCTGGTGATACCCCACGCGTCGCCGGATCCCTCAAGGGCGCCTGCGCCGTCCTCCGCCCGGGACCGCGTCGCCCGCGCCGACCCCCGTCGTCCGGTAGCCCTTGACCTGCTTGCCGGCGGGTCGGCCCGATCCGGCCCAGTCCGTACGTACCCACAGCAGCGCGTCGTCCCGCCGCTCCCGGCGCCCCAGCCACACCGCCTTGAGCCACAGCCCCACCCCCGCCCCGGCCAACGCGGCGCCCGCGACGACCGGCACCACGAAGGAGCTGCCGACGGCGGCGGCGAACGCGGCCACCAGCCACCACACATGGGCGCGCCGCCAGTTCCGTATCGTCACGGCCCGGTCCTGGAGGTAGTCGAACTTGCCCGCGCGCGAGGCGCGTTCCGCCCAGGCGGTGTACTTGCGGCGGCGTACGAGCACCACGGCCGCCGCGGCCAGTACGAACACCGCCGCACCCGCCCAGACGCCGATCCTGCGCCCCGTCAGACCCGGGATCAGCAGCCCGATCCCGGCGGCGACGACCCCGAGCCACCAGAGCGGGACCGCACCGGCCCGTACGACCACCGCCACCCGGACCAACGACTGTCCACCGCGCCCCGTACGCCCCACGATCTGCCTCCTCACGCCAGAGTGTGGCGGGCAGATTAATAGGACTTCCTGAACATTTTCTGAGAAGCGAGAAGCGAGGAGCCGGAAGCCATCGCCCCCGGCGCCTACTCCGCGAACAGCCCCCGCGCCGCCGCCCCCGCGTCGAACTCCTCCAGGCGCGCCTGCGCCTCAGGGAGGTGGTCGCACATAGCCTCCAGCAGGACCCGCCCCAGCAGCATCGGCGCGCAGGCCGTGTCGAAGGCGAGGCCCGTGCCGACGGCCGCCGGGATCAGCAGGTCGCTGTGCCGGGCGACCGGCGCGAACGCGGAGTCGGCGACGGTGATCACGGTCAGTCCCGCCTCGCGCGCGTACGCGAGGGCCTCGACGACCTCCTTGGGGTGGCGCGGCAGGGCGAAGCAGAGGAGGGCGCTGGCGCCCGCCGTCCGCGCCGTGTCGATCCGGTCGGCGAGCATCGTGCCGCCCTCGTCCAGCAGCCGTACGTCCGGATGGACCTTGGCGGCGAAGTACGCGAAGCCGCGCGCCTGCGAGGAGGCGGCGCGCAGCCCGAGCACCGGCAGGGGGCGGGAGGCGGCGAGGAGCCGGCCCGCCCGCTCGGCCGGCGCCGGGTCGGCGAGGAGCTCGGCCAGGTGCCTGAGGTTCTCGATCTCGCCCAGCACGGCCTGCTGGTACTCGTTGTACGGGGCGGCGTCCGTGTCCTGCCCGGTGGGCGCGACCTCGCGCAGGTGCTTGCGCAGCGCCGGGTAGCCGTCGAAGCCGAGCGCGACGGCGAAGCGGGTGACGGACGGCTGGCTGACCCCGGCCAGTTCGGCGAGTTCGACACTCGACAGGAAGGGCACGTCCGCGGCCCGGCGCACCATGCTGTGCGCGATGCGCCGCTGGGTGGGGGTGAGGCGGTGGCCCTCGAAGAGCTGCTGGAGGCGGGTGGCAGGGCTGTCGCTCACGCGATCCCCCTTCTCGGGTCCGGGTCTGGCGGCGGGACGGGCGTCGGGCCGGCTGTCGTACGGGCCGCCGCCCCGGTCGTACGGCCCGGTGCGTCCTTCGCCAGGTCGGTGAACCGGTCGAGCAGCGCGGCGGCGCCCGTCACATCATCGGTCAAGGGCCGGTCGGCGAACGCCTCTTGGAGGACGGACTCCGCCAGCCCGAAGGCCCGCCCCACCGGCAGCCCCGGGTCGGGCCGCAGTCCGCGCTGCCGCAACGCCCGGACGGCGGCGACCAGTTCGCAGCCGACGACCAGCCGGTAGGCGCCGGCGGCGCGGAGGGTCTGGCGGGCGGCGAGGGAAGCGAAGCTGGCCTGTTCCTCGACGCCGCGGGACAGGACGGTGTGGCCGAGCGAGGCCGGCGCGGAGTAGGCGCGCAGGTCGCCGAGCGCGGCGCCGGCCGCGTACTCCAGGATCATCACGCCGGAGCTGGCGGGCTCGGCGTCGGCGAGGAAGGGCCGCAGGCGGGTGAAGGCGGGCTCGTTGAGGGCGGCGAGGCGGGAGGTGGAGAGGCGGGCGGTCTGGACGAGCGAGAGCCGGAAGTGGTCGAGGGCCAGGGCCAGTTGGGCGAGGTAGAAGCCGCCGTGGTGGTACGCGGCGGGGGCGGGCTCGCTCTCCGTGCCGGGGACGATCAGCGGGTTCTCGGCGGCGGCGTTGATCTCGACGGCGAGCGCGCTCTCCAAGGCGTCGGCGGCATCCCTGGCCGGGCCGTGTATCTGCGGGACGCAGCGGAAGCCGTACGGGTCCTGGATGCGGCCGAGCGGCGGGGCGGGGCGGTCGGGGGCGCCGAGGATCCGGCGCATGTCGGCGGCGACGGCGTACGAACCGGCGTGGCGGCGGGCCGCGTGGACCGGCTCGGCGAACGTCTCGTACGAGCCGTCGACGGCGAGCAGCGAGAGCGCGGCGACCAGTTCGGTGGCGGTCACCAGGCGGCGCAACTCGTCCAGTGCCAGGGCCGCCTGACCGAGCGTCAGCGCGTTGCTGCTGATGAGCGCGAGCGCGTCGTTGTTGTCGAGGGGCTGTGCCTCGGGGGCGGGCCCGCCGCGCCAGGGGTGTTCGCCGGCGAGGGCGAGGCCCACCTGGGCGAGGGCGGCGATGTCGCCCGTACCGACGGACCCGAACTCGTTGACCACGGGGTACGCGCCGGTCTCCAGGGCCTCGCAGAGCGCGGTGACGACGGTCGGGCGCAGCCCGGCGCCGCCGGCGAGGAGCTGGTTGGCCCGTACGGCGAGCATCGCGCGGACCTCGCGGGCGGGCAGCGCGGCGCCGATGGCCCCGGCGTGGCTGCGCAGGAGCCGCAGCCCGTGGTCGGCGGCGGCCTCGGTGGGGACGGCCTCGGTACGGTTGGCGCCGACGCCGGTGGACCGCCCGTACACCCGCCCGGACGCGGCCAGCTCGCGCGCCACGTCCCAGGTCCCCTCGACGCGCTTCATCGCGTCGGTGCCGGGAACGGGCCGGGCGTCCCCGTCGGCCAGCCGCACGACGTCGGCCACCGGCAGGCTCTGCCCGTCCAGGACCACCACGGCGCCGGCCTTCGACGCGTACGCCGGATAGAGCGGGTGGGACGGGTGGGACGACATCATGCGCGCATGCCCCCTTTTGGCATTCCATTCAGCCACGCACCACTCTGCATGACCATATGCAGGCCGGGCAAGCGCGACGGCGCGCGCGGGCCCGTACTCCCCGCGCGCCGCCGGCCGGCCCGCCCGCCGGCGTGGAAAGTGGGGGGTTAGCCCCAGGGACCCGTGGTGCCTCGGCTTCGTACCGTGGTCGGCATGGAAGCCTTCGATCCTGAGCTCAAGAAGGAGCTCGACGCGACCCTTCAGGCCCGCCGGGAACTCGGGGCGGAGTACGAGCCCGCGCTCGTCGAGTCGTTCCTGGAGAAGGTGGAGGAGCGCCTCGACGGGACCGTCGACCGGCGGGTACGGCGCCAGCTCGCCGAGCGGCAGATGTCGGCGGCCCGCAGCAGCCGCTCGCCGGCCGGTCCCGAGGGGTTCGGGGAGCGGTTCGGCTTCGGGATCATCTCGCTGATCCTCGCCATCCCGCTGTCCGCGATCGCCGCCGTGGGCGGCACCAAGGGGCTGGTGGTCTGCTGGCTGGGGATCGTCGCGGTCAACACGGTGCATTCGTCGCACGGCTGGCCGTGGTCGTCGCGGCGGCGGCGCCGTGAGTCCGACTGGGAGGACTGAGCGGCGCGTACCCACGCCCGGGAAGGACGCGTACCCGCGCGCGGGAAGAGGTGAGCGCGGGGACCGCCGCACCCCCATTGCTGGGGGGCGGGACGACGACGGTCCCCGCGAGGGACACGGTCCGGGTCAGGGCCGGTTCTCGTGTCCTGGGCGTCCATGGAGGTCCGGGAGCCGCTCCGTAGTCCGTGACGCCGACAACCACCAATGTGCCTGACGCGTGTTAAGCGGGTGCTGCGTGGACGTGTCGCCCTCGTACCACTTTCGCGAATCTGCGAAACCCGCGCTCAATGCGTGGGGTGGGGTACGTCCTTGGAGAGGAACGCGAGCAGATCCTGCCTGCTCACGACGCCGGTCGGCTTCCCCTCCACCAGGACGATCGCCGCGTCGGCGCCGTCCGAGCCGCTGAGCGCGGCCATCAGGTCGGCGACCGCCTCACCGGAACCGACCTGCGGCAGGGGCCCCGACATGTGCTTGTCCAGCGCGTCGCCGAGCGCGGCCCGCTGGCTGAACAGGGCGTCCAGGAGGTCCCGCTCCACGACCGAGCCGATGATCTCGGCGGCCATCACGTCGGGGTGTCCCGCGCCCGGCTTCACGATGGGCATCTGGGAGACGCCGTACTCGCGCAGGACCTCGATGGCCTGGCCGACCGTTTCCTCGGGGTGCATGTGGAGGAGGGTCGGGATGGGCCCCTCCTTGTGCCGCAGGACGTCGCCGACGGCCGCCGCGCCCCCGGTCTGCTCCAGGAACCCGTAGTCGTTCATCCACTCGTCGTTGAAGATCTTACTGAGGTAGCCGCGCCCGCTGTCGGGCAGCAGGACCACCACGACGTCGTCGGGGCCGAGCCCCTCGGCGACCTTCAGCGCCGCCACGACCGCCATCCCGCAGGAGCCGCCGACGAGCAGCCCCTCCTCCTTGGCGAGCCGCCGCGTCATCCGGAACGAGTCCTTGTCGGAGACGGCGATGATCTCGTCCGTCACCGTCGCGTCGTACGCCGTCGGCCAGAAGTCCTCACCGACGCCCTCGACCAGGTAGGGCCGGCCGGAGCCGCCCGAGTAGACGGACCCCTCGGGGTCGGCGCCGACGATCCGTACCGCTCCGCCGCTGGCCTCCTTGAGGTAGCGGCCGGTGCCCGAGATGGTGCCGCCGGTGCCCACCCCCGCGACGAAATGGGTGATCTTCCCCTCCGTCTGCTCCCACAGCTCGGGACCGGTCGTCTCGTAGTGGGAGCGGGGGTTGTTCGGGTTGCTGTACTGGTCCGGCTTCCAGGCGCCCGGCGTCTCCCGCACCAGCCGGTCGGAGACGTTGTAGTACGACTCCGGGTGGCTGGGGTCGACCGCCGTCGGGCAGACGACGACCTCGGCGCCGTACGCGCGCATGACGTTGATCTTGTCCATGGAGACCTTGTCAGGGCACACGAAGACGCACTTGTAGCCCTTCTGCTGGGCGACGATCGCGAGGCCGACGCCGGTGTTGCCACTGGTCGGTTCGACGATCGTGCCGCCCGGCTGGAGCTCTCCGCTCCGCTCCGCCGCCTCGATCATGCGCAGGGCGATCCGGTCCTTCACCGAACCGCCCGGGTTGAAGTATTCGACCTTGGCAAGGACTGTCGCCCGAATGCCCGTGGTCACGCTGTTCAGCTTCAACAGCGGGGTATTGCCGACGAGGCTGATCATCGAGTCGTGGAATTGCACCGTATGTCTCCGGGGTCTCCGTGATGGTCCGGCCAGCGTATGCGCAGACGCGTGAGATTGGGCGACGGTCCTTACGGGGCAGTTAGCTGGTGTACGTACTCACGCGTAGGGCGCGCGGCGTACGGCGTGCGGCTAGGAGGAGGTGGCTCGGACTGTGTCAAGGGCGAGGGTGGCACGGCGGATCGCGGCGGGCGCGGCCTACGGGGGCGGGAGCATCGGCCTGATCGGCGCGGCCGGTGTGGGGATCCTGCTGGCGGAGGCGCAGCTGGCGAAGCGGTCGGTGGGCGGCGGGATCGCACCCGTACCGCCGAGCGGCAACGGGTGGTACGGCCTGGCCTTCGGGCACACCGACCCGCTGCGGATGGGCATGCTGGGCGATTCGACGGCGGCGGGGCAGGGCGTGCGCCGGGCGGGGCAGACCCCGGGGGCGCTGCTGGCCTCGGGGCTGGCGGCGGTCGCGGAGCGGCCGGTGGACCTGCGGAACGTGGCGCTGCCGGGGGCGCGGTCCGACGACCTGGACCGGCAGGTGACGCTGCTGCTGTCCGGCGCGGAGCCGCCCGAGGTCTGCGTGATCATGATCGGCGCGAACGACGTCACGCACCGGATGTCGGCGACCCGCTCGGTGCGCTACCTGTCGGCGGCGGTACGGCGGCTGCGGACGGCGGGCGCCGAGGTGGTCGTCGGGACCTGTCCGGACCTGGGGACGATCGAGCCGGTCTACCAGCCGCTGCGCTACCTGGCCCGCCGGGTGAGCCGGCAGCTGGCGGCGGCGCAGACGATCGTGGCGGTCGAGCAGGGCGCGCGCACGGTGTCGCTGGGCGACCTGCTGGGGCCGGAGTTCGCGGAGAACCCGCGGGAGCTGTTCGGCCCGGACAACTACCACCCGTCGGCAGAGGGGTACGCGACGGCGTCGATGGCCGTGCTGCCGACGCTGTGCGCGGTGCTCGGCCTGTGGCCCGAGACCGATCACCTCGACGTCTCGCGTGACGAGGACATGCTCCCGGTGGCCAAGGCGGCGTCGGCCGCGGCGTCCCGCGCGGGCACCGAGGTCGCCGGGGCCCGGGGGCCGTGGGCGCTGCTGAAGCACCGGCGGCGCAGGCACCCGGTCACGCCGGTGGACGCGGCTTCCGAGGGCGTCGCCTCCGCCGTTTCCCCCGAGACGGGTCCGCACGACATCACCCCCCACGGCTCGACCGCCGTGGACCGGAACGCCGAATCCCCGGCCGAGGCGCGGCGCTCCCGCGGGGCGCGCCAGGGCACCACCCCCCAGCAGACCTGAGGGCCGTACGCCACCGGTATCACGGGAGTGGCGCATACCGATCATGGGAGGCCGCCACCCCCGAAAGGTGGCGCGCGAATCGCGCCAGAGTCGGCCCGCGATCCGGTGCGCGGCAGAAACCGACCGCGCGCCCCGGTACGCCGGGCGCGCGCGTGCGCTTCGTGTACGCCCCCGTACGCAGCGCCCGCACCCCCCTGCTGAGCAAGCGCTTAGAAAAGAGGCCCGCATCACACGACCGGCTCGGTGACCCGCGCTCTACGTACGGGTAACTTCCCAGACAGTCCCGATTTCCGCCGTTCAGCCACTCTGGGAGCCGCCCGATGCCCGAAGCCGTGATCGTCTCCGCCGCCCGTTCCCCCATCGGCCGGGCCTTCAAGGGCTCGCTCAAGGAGCTGCGCCCCGACGACCTGACCGCCACGATCATCCGGACCGCACTCGACCGGATCCCGGAGCTGGACGCCCGCGACATCGACGACCTGATGCTCGGCTGCGGGCTGCCGGGCGGCGAGCAGGGGCACAACCTGGGCCGGATCGTCGCCGTCCAGATGGGGATGGACCACCTCCCCGGCTGCACGATCACCCGCTACTGCTCCTCGTCGCTCCAGACCTCCCGCATGGCCATGCACGCCATCCGGGCCGGCGAGGGCGACGTCTTCATCTCGGCCGGCGTGGAGATGGTGTCGCGCCAGGTCAACGGCTCCTCGGACGGCATGCCCGGCACGCACAACCCGCTCTTCGCGGACGCCGAGGCGCGTACGGCCGAGGTCGCGGGGAGCGAGGGCGCGGGCTGGCACGACCCGCGCGAGGACGGCCTGGTCCCGGACGCGTACATCGCGATGGGGCAGACCGCCGAGAACCTGGCCCGCCTCAAGGGCGTCACCCGCCGGGACATGGACGAGTTCGGCGTACGGTCCCAGAACCTCGCCGAGGAAGCCCTCAAGAACGGCTTCTGGGAGCGCGAGATCACCCCCGTCACGACCCCTGACGGCACCGTGGTGTCCAAGGACGACGGCCCGCGCGCCGGGGTCACCCTGGAGGGCACGCAGGCGCTCAAGCCGGTCTTCCGCCCCGACGGCCTGGTCACGGCCGGCAACTGCTGCCCGCTGAACGACGGGGCCGCCGCGCTGGTGATCATGTCCGACACGAAGGCGCGCGACCTGGGCATCACGCCGCTGGCCCGCATCGTCTCCACCGGGGTGACCGGCCTGTCGCCGGAGATCATGGGCCTCGGCCCGGTCGAGGCGTCCCGGCAGGCGCTCTCCCGCGCCGGCCTGACCATCGGCGACATCGACCTGGTCGAGATCAACGAGGCCTTCGCCGCGCAGGTCATCCCGTCCTACCGGGACCTGGGCGTTCCGCTGGAGAAGCTCAACGTCAACGGGGGCGCGATCGCCGTCGGCCACCCCTTCGGCATGACCGGCGCCCGCATCACCGGCACGCTGATCAACAGCCTCCAGTTCCACGACAAGCAGTTCGGCCTGGAGACGATGTGCGTGGGCGGCGGCCAGGGCATGGCGATGGTGATCGAGCGCCTGAGCTGAGCCCGCGCGGGCCGCGCCGGGACGCCCCGGTCCGGCGGCGGGCCGCTGACCTGGCACGGAGAGGCCGGGCGGCGGCCCGCCGCCTCCCCCGGACCCCTCCCGCCAACCCCGTCGATCCCCAGCCGTGACTGAATCTCCCCCAGGATGTGACCTCTCGCACGGGGAGATTCGTTGGCGCCGTTCAGGTCCGCGTGGAGACTAAACCTAAGGCCCAAAGACCTGTCCCATTCATGACGTAATGCACTGACGGCGGGCCCCGCACCCACGACAAGCTGAACTAGGAAGTCGGGGGTATCGATTGAGATCGGGAGTAGTCAGTGAGCGCCATGTCTCTTGCCCTGCTGCTGACCACGGCCGCCGCGACGGCCGTGGGAGTCGCCGCACTGCACGCCGCCCACGGGCTGCGTCGCGAGGTGGCCGCCCTGCGCGGTGAGCTGGCCGCGAACCCTGCCGGGCCCGCCGCATCCGTACCGCAGGCCAGAAGTGCCACACCCACCGAGGAGATACGTTCCGCCGTCGCCGAGGCCCTGGCCGAGGAGCGCGAGCGCGAGCTGGCCGAGGCGCGTGCCTTCTGGGCCGCCCAGGAAGCCCGCGACGCCGCCGACGCCCCGTCCCTGCTGGGCGGGCTCGCCGGGCTCGGCACCGAGGAGGGCGGCCCGTTCTACGTGCCCCGCCAGGCCGACTTCGCCGGACTGGAGTCGCTGGAGTCCGTGGACGCGCTGGACTCCCTGGAGGCGCTGGACCTCGACGCCCTGGACGGCGGGTTCACCGACGGGGACGACTCCTTCGCCGACCTGCCCGAGCTGAGCGGGGTCAGCGAGGTGAGCGAGTTCGCCGGGGAGTACGCCGAGGACTCGCCCGAGCTGGCCGCCGCCCGTCGCCGGCACCCCTCGCACCCGGACTTCGTACCGGTGCAGACCCCCGTCGTCACCGACCACGAGCGCACCGTGGCCCGGCTGGAGGAGCTGGCCGCGACCGGTACGGCACTGGCGGACGTACGGCCGGGGCCGCTGGGCACGCTCGACGTCTACGTCTTCACCGACGGCACCACGCTCTGCATGACGCCCGGCCACCGCGAGACCGCGGAGCGGCTGGCCGAGTCCCTGCGGCAGGGCGGCGCGCCGTTCCTGCTGGGCGGCTCGGGAGTCTCCGGGGCGTACACCCTGACCTTCTCGACCGGCGGTCCCGCGGGCGGCCTCGACGCCAGCCGGGACGCCGGGGAGCACATCTACATCCTCGCGGACCGCGTCATAGCCTCGCTCTAGTCACGGCCCGCTCCACCGACCTCACGGCCTCGTCCAGCTCCGCCAGGGACGGGGCCGTTCGCAACGCCTCCACCAGGTCGGCGGCGGCGACGGTGAGCTGGTCCGCGACGGCGAAGACCCCCGCGTCGGGCATGAGCCGGGGCTCGGCCGCGGGGGCCGCGCCGCTCCCCTCCGCGCCGGCGGCCGCGGCCGCCTCCAGCCGCTGGGCCCGTACGGACAGCTCCCTGGCCAGCGCGAGCGCCTCCTCGGCCGCGCCCCTCTGGAGCTTGCTGCGGGGGGCGGAACGCAGCCGGTCGGCGAATCGGTCCACGGCGGCCGTCAGGGGCGTTGTATCGAGCACGCGGCGACCCTACGCGGCCGCCCTCGGCGGGGACCAGCCGTACCGGCGCGCGTACGGCCCCCACGGGCCGGGCCCGTGGGGGCCGTGGGCACGCGAAGGGGTCCGTGGCACCGGCCACGGACCCCTTCGCGTATGTCAGCCGCCGCCGGGCGCCGTCAGGCGTCGTCGGGCGCGGTCCCCGGAGGGACGTCAGTCGTTGCCCTGGAGGATCGAGAGGATCCGCAGCATCTCCGTGTAGATCCACACGAGCGTCACGGTGAGGCCGAAGGCCGCCAGCCAGGACTCCTCGCGCGGAGCGCCGTACGCGACGCCGTCCTCGACCTGCTTGAAGTCCAGCGCCAGGAAGCACGCGCCGAGGATGATGCCGATCACGCCGAAGAGGATGCCGAGGCCGCCGCTGCGGAAGCCGAGGCCGTCCCCGCCGCCGAACAGGGAGAACAGCGCGTTGGCCGCCATCAGGATCAGGAAGCCCATCGCCGCGGCCATCACGAAGCCGTAGAAGCGGCGGGTGACGCGGATCCAGCGGGCGCGGTACGCGATCAGCACGCCGGCGAAGACGGCCATCGTGCCGAGCACGGCCTGGATGACCACACCGGGCGCGATGTACGTGCTCACGGCGTTGCTGATGACCCCGAGGAAGACGCCCTCGAAGGCGGCGTACGCGAGGATCACCGCCGGGACCGGGGTGCGCTTGAAGGACTGGACCATCGCGAGGACGAAGGCGACGAGGGCGGCGCCGATGGCGATGCCGTACGACTTGCCGAGGTTCGCTTCGTCCACGGGCAGGAGGACCCAGGCCAGGACCGCGGTGAGCACGACCGTGCCCAGCGTCATGGCCGTACGGGTCACGACGTCGTCGATCGTCATGACGTCGGCGCGCGGCGGCGCCTGCGGGCCGCCGACCTGCGCGCCCTGCTGAGGGGCGTACGGGTTGGTCGCGTACGGGTTCGTCGCGTAGGGGTTGGTTCCTACGGCGGGGCCCCCGGCCTGCGGTGCCGCGGTGAAGCCCGCTCGGCCGTTGTCGCGGCTGAAGCCCCGTCGCGAGAAGACCGGGTTGCTGCTCCTCATCTCACTCCTCCATGGCCACCCAGCGCGGCCTTGGCACAAGAGTAATGGGCGAGCAAAAGGAACACCCTACTGCTCCGGGAGGATCTTTCCGTGATCGTGACCCCGAAGGGGGTGCCGTCGGTCACACCCGCGGGGCGCGCCGCCCGGGGAGAAGACGCCTGACCGGAATGGGGGCTTCCGGTGGGGAACGAGAAGTCGGATATGTGCCCGGAACCGGACTTGAACCGGTACGCCCCGAGAGGGGCAGCGAGGTTTAAGCTCGCCGTGTCTGCATTCCACCACCCGGGCGTGGCGCGGCTCCGCGTTGGCACACGAGCATATCGGGGCGCGCGCCCCGAATTCTGGTTCCGTGGCGCGATGTTGTCTTATTTTACTGACACCTGAGGGTGCGTCAGCACATGGAATGAGCCATCGGCACATGGTGGGCGCGGGTGGTCATCACCTACCGCGGCGTACGGAAATGACGAAAAGTCGCCGCCCGGTCACTCAGGTCGTACCTGCGTCAGGGGTGGTGTCATCCCCCAGGAGGAGCCGGGCGGCCTCCACTCAGCCCCAAGAGGGCCCCGGGAACGGGCATCGGGGCTGACGACCCGTGGCCGGGGGGCCGACACGATGAAGGGGTCCACTCAGCGCACCGACAGGAGTTCCCCGCCGTGACCACCACCCCGCTCGCTCACCGCGCCACCGCCGTGGCGGCCCGCGCCTCCGAACTGTCGAAGGTCTACGGACAGGGCGAGACCCAGGTGGTCGCCCTCGACCGGGTCAGCGTCGACTTCGGACAGGCCGAGTTCACCGCCATCATGGGCCCGTCCGGGTCGGGCAAGTCGACGCTGATGCACTGCGTCGCCGGTCTCGACAGCTTCAGCTCCGGGTCGGTACGGATCGGGGAGACCGAGCTCGGCTCGCTCAAGGACAAGCAACTCACGCAGCTGCGCCGGGACAAGATCGGTTTCATCTTCCAGGCGTTCAACCTGCTGCCCACGCTGTCGGCGCTGGAGAACATCACGCTTCCCATGGACATCGCCGGCCGCAAGCCCGACAAGGCGTGGCTCGATCGGGTCATCACGATGATCGGCCTGGCCGACCGTCTCGGGCACCGGCCCACCCAGCTCTCCGGCGGCCAGCAGCAGCGCGTCGCCGTCGCCCGTGCCCTCGCCTCGCAGCCGGAGATCATCTTCGGTGACGAGCCGACCGGGAACCTGGACTCGCGCGCCGGCGCCGAGGTGCTGGGCTTCCTCCGCAACTCGGTGCGGGAGCTGGGCCAGACGGTGGTCATGGTGACGCACGACCCGGTGGCCGCCTCCTACGCCGACCGGGTGATCTTCCTCGCCGACGGCCGGATCGTCGACGAGATGCTCCACCCCACCGCCGACGGCGTGCTCGACCGGATGAAGGCGTTCGACGCCAAGGGCCGTACGAGCTAGGGCCTGTCGCCCCTGGCCCGGTCCGCCCGTACCCGCACCCCGCCCGTCCCACCCGGCCCATCCCACCAGGACTCCCACCATGTTCCGTACCGCCCTGCGCAGCGTGCTCGCGCACAAGGCCAGACTGCTGATGACCGTGCTCGCCGTGATGCTCGGCGTCGCCTTCGTCTCCGGCACCCTGGTCTTCACCGACACCCTCGGCAACGCCTTCAGGAACCAGTCGGCCAAGAGCTACAAGGACGTCTCCGTAGCGGTCAGTTCGCACGACGGCCGCGACAACTCGGAGGGGAAGGCCGGCAGCCGGACCCCCGGCATCAGCGCCGCCACGCTCACGAGGATCGGCGCCCTGGACGGCGTCTCCTCCGTCGTCGGCCGGGTCGACGGCTTCGCCGGGGTCGCCGACCGGGACGGCAAGCTGATCGGCAACGGCTGGTCCAACGCCGGAGCCAACTTCGCGCCCGCCAAGGACGGCAAGGACCCCGCGTACACCTTCACCGGGGGTACGGGACCGACCCGGGACGACCAGATAGCGCTCGACCGCGCGACCGCCGACAAGGGCGGCTACCAGGTCGGCGACACCGTGCGCGTCGGCACCAACGGCCCGGTGCGCGAGTTCACCCTCAGCGGGATCTTCACCACCGAGGACGGCGCCGTCAACGCGGGCGGCAGCCTCGTCCTCTTCGACACCGCCGTGGCGCAGAAGCTCTACCTGGAGCCCGGCTTCTTCCAGAACGCCAACGTCAGCGCCGAGCCCGGCGCCTCCGACGCGGCCGTCCTCGCCGGGGTCAAGAAGCTCCTGCCGGACAACGCCACGGCCCAGACGGGCAAGCGGCTCTCGGAGGACCAGGCCGCGGACATCGAGAAGGGCCTCTCCAGCCTCAACCAGATGCTGCTGGCCTTCGCCGCCATCGCGCTGTTCGTCGGCGTCTTCCTGATCTCCAACACCTTCACCATGCTGGTCGCCCAGCGCACCAAGGAGCTGGCGCTGCTGCGCGCCGTCGGCGCCTCCCGCCGCCAGGT
Source organism: Streptomyces liangshanensis (assembly GCF_011694815.1). Lineage (NCBI taxonomy): Bacteria > Bacillati > Actinomycetota > Actinomycetes > Kitasatosporales > Streptomycetaceae > Streptomyces > Streptomyces liangshanensis. The sequence goes on along the minus strand of NZ_CP050177.1, from coordinate 4,890,624 downwards.
CAAGCGCTCGGTGCTGACCGAGGCCGCGGTGGTCGGCGTGATCGCCTCGGCGGTCGGCTTCGTCGTCGGCCTGGGCCTGGCGACCGGACTGCGGTCCGCCATGGGCGCGTTCGGCGCGCAGATCCCCGCGGGCCCGCTGGTGGTCTCGCCGACCGCGGTCGCCGCGGCCTTCGGCGTCGGCGTGCTGATCACCGTGCTCGCCGCCTGGCTGCCGGCCCGCCGCGCGGCCAAGATCCCGCCGGTCGCCGCGATGAGCAGCGTGCACGCGGTGGCCACCACCAAGTCGCTGGTGGTACGGAACTCGATCGGCGGCGCCCTGACCCTCCTCGGGTCCGCCGGGATCGTCGCGGGAGCCGCCGCGGGCTCGGACGGCCGGATGCTCATCGGGGCGGGCGCGTTCCTCGCGATGATCGGTGTCATCGTGCTCATCCCGCTGCTCTCGCGCCCGGTCATCGCGCTCGTACGGCCGCTGCTCCAGGGCGCGTTCGGGGTCTCGGGCAAGCTCGCGGGCCAGAACGCGGTACGCAACCCGCGCCGTACCGGAGCCACCGCCTCCGCGCTGGCCATCGGCCTCACGCTGGTCACCGGCCTCACCGTCCTCGGCGTCACGCTCGGCTCGGCCGTGGACCGGATGACCACGGACAACATCCGCGCCGACTACCTGGTGCAGATGGCGAGCGGCGGCAGCCTCGACCCGTCCGCCGTCACCGCGCTGGACAAGGCGCCGGGCGTCAGCGCCCTCTCCCCGCAGCAGTCCGCCGGCATCAAGGTGAAGGGCGAGTTCCACTCCGTCTCCGCCGTCACCCCCGGCGACATCCAGCGGCTCTTCACCGTCCCCACCGTCTCGGGCTCGCTGGACACCCTCGCCCGGGGCGAGATCGCGGTCTCCGACAAGACGGCGAAGTCCAACCACTGGCGGACCGGTGACACCCTGCCGGTGACGTACACCGACGGAAAGCCGGGCTCACTGCGGATCGGCGCCACGTTCGAGGAGAACTCGTTCCTCTCGCCCGTGCTGGTGTCCACGGACGTCGTCAAGGGCCACGAGTCCAAGCCGTACATCTCCGAGGTGTGGGTCGCGACGAAGGGCGGATCGAGCGCCGCGCACGAACAGGCGCTGGTGGACGCGCTGGGCGACAACCCCGGCATCAGCGTCAAGGACCGGCAGGACATCAGGAACACGTACGGCGGCTTCATCAACACCGCGCTGAACATCATGTACGGCCTGCTGGCGATGGCCCTGATCATCGCCGTCCTCGGGGTCATCAACACCCTGGCCATGTCGGTCTTCGAGCGGCAGCAGGAGATCGGGATGCTGCGGGCCATCGGTCTCGACCGGGGCAAGGTCAAGCGGATGATCCGGCTGGAGGCCGTGGTCATCTCGCTCTTCGGCGCGGTGGTCGGCGTGGGGCTCGGGTCGTTCCTGGGCTGGGCGATCGGCCGGACGATCGCGAGCTCGATCCCGGGGTACGCGCTGGTCGTCCCCTGGGAGCGGATCGGGATCTTCCTGCTGCTGGCCGGGGTCGTGGGGGTGCTGGCCGCCCTGTGGCCGGCGCGCAGCGCCGCCCGGCTGAACATGCTGACGGCGATCAAGACCGAATAGCGGTTCTCCGCGGGAGCGACGAGCGCCGGACGGGCCTGGGTCCCCGTCCGGCGCTCGTCCGTGTCGTGAGCGCCCTGTCAGCGCCCTGTCAGTGCCCTGCTAGTGCCCCGTCAGCGCCAGTCGCGGGCGCGCAGCGGCATGCCCGACGCGCCCTTCTCCGCGGGCCGTACGGCCAGGATCTGGTTGACCCCGATCCGGTTGGTCTCGAAGGAGAGGGCGGACGCGGCCATGTAGAGCCGCCACACGCGGGCGCGGCCCGGGGAGGTGGCGCGGACCGCGCGGTCCCAGTGCTTCTCCAGGTTGGCCACCCAGCGGCGCAGGGTCAGGGCGTAGTGCTCCCTGATCGACTCGACGTCACGGGCCTCGAAGCCCGCCTCCTCCAGGGTGGCGACGGTCCGGCCGAGCGGGGCCAGTTCGCCGTCGGGGAAGACGTACGCGTCGATGAAGTCGTCCATGCGGTACTCGTCCTCGTTCTTCTCGGGCCGGCGGGCGATCTGGTGGTTGAGCAGCCGGCCCCCGGGCTTGAGGAGGGCGTACAGGTCGTCCGCGTACTCGCGGTACTGGACCGAACCCACGTGTTCGGCCATGCCGATGGACGAAATGGCGTCGTACGGGCCGTCCTTGACGTCCCGGTAGTCCTGGACGCGGATGTCGACCAGGTCCGTGAGGCCCTCCTCCGCGACGCGCTCGCGCGCGTACGCGGCCTGTTCCCGGGAGAGGGTGATGCCGGTGACCCGGACGCCGTACTCGCGGGCCGCGTGCAGGGCCATCGAGCCCCATCCGCACCCCACGTCGAGCAGCCGTTCCCCCTTCTTGAGCGCGAGCTTGCGGCAGACGAGGTCGAGCTTGTCGCGCTGCGCGTCCTCCAGGCCGCTCCCGGCGTCGGGGGCGCCGCCGGTGCCGGGGCCCGCGTCCCAGTAGGCGCAGGAGTAGACCATGGACGGGCCGAGGACCAGGGAGTAGAAGTCGTTGCCGACGTCGTAGTGGTGGCTGATGGCTTCCTTGTCGCGGCGCTTGGTGTGCAGCCCGCCGTGCCGCCGTCTGATCTCCTCGGGGGGTGGGGCGGGCGCCGGCCACGGCCCCGCGATCGCGACCAGCCCGCGGGCCGCGGCCCGCATCCGGGGGTCGAGGACGGGGTGGACCGCGTCCTTCACGTCGGTGTCGCGCTCCCAGATGAGGCCGGCGAGCCGCTCCAGCAGCGCGTACAGGTCGCCGTCGACGTCGATCTCGCCGGCCACCCACGCGCGGGCCAGGCCCAGTTCGCCGGGCTTCCACAGGAGGCGGCGCAGGGCCCGGCGGTTGCGGATGATGAGGACGGGCGCGTTCGGCGGTCCCGACTCGCTGCCGTCCCAGGCACGGATACGGACCGGGAGCGGCGCCCCCAGCAACTCTTCGGCAAGAGTGGTCAGCCGCACCGCGGCGTCGGCCATGGCGTACACCTCCGTGGTGGTGGATACCGGACATACACAACACCACGTAAACACCGGAGGGCGTCCCGCGCAGTCCCGACAGCGCGCAATGAGAAGGTAAAACAGGTGCATTCACCATGCACTTTTACGGTCGCCCTACCGGACCCTCGGCGGGCCGGGCCGGCCCCGTCCGGGACCGCGGCGGGCCCGGACGCGGTGAAGGGCCGCCCGCACCACGGATGGCGGGCGGCCCTTCACCGGGTCGCAGTCGTACCGGCGCCGCCGGTCAGGAGGCCTTGGCCTTCTCCTGCGCGGGCTGCGCGGCGGCAGCGGCCGGGGCCGGCTTCGCGGCCTCGTAGAACTCCTCGCGGGGCGTCTCCATGGCGCCGAGCGAGACGACCTCGCGCTTGAGGAACATCGCGAGCGTCCAGTCCGCGAAGACCCGGATCTTGCGGTTCCAGGTCGGCATGGCCATGCCGTGGTAGCCACGGTGCATGTACCAGGCCAGCCGGCCCTTGAACTTGATCTTCATCTTGCCGAGGACGATCATCGCGACGCCCTTGTGCAGCCCCAGGCCCGCGACCGCGCCCTTGTTGGCGTGGCTGTAGTCCTTCTGCGGGAAGCCCCGCATGCCGGACATCACGTTGTCGCCGAGGACCTTCGCCTGCCGGAGCGCGTGCTGCGCGTTCGGCGGGCACCAGGCGTTCTCCACGCCGGCCTTGCGGGCGGCGATGTCCGGGACCTGGGCGTTGTCGCCGGCGGCCCAGATGTAGTCGGTGCCCTGGACCTGGAGCTTCTCGCTGGTGTCCACGTGGCCGCGGGGGCCGAGCGGGAGACCGTAGCGGGCGAGCGCCGGGTTCGGCTTGACGCCGGCCGTCCAGACGATCGTGTTGGAGTCGACCTCCAGGCCGTTGTTGAGCACCACGTGACCGTCGACGCAGGAGTCCATGCCGGTCTTGAGGTAGATCTCGACGCCGCGGCCCTCGAGGTGCTCCTTGCCCCACGTGCCCAGCTTCGGGCCGACCTCGGGGAGGATCTTGTCGGCCACGTCGACGAGGACGAAGCGCATGTCCTCGCGCGTGACGTTCGAGTAGTACTTGGCCGCGTCGCGGGCCAGGTCCTCGACCTCACCGATGGTCTCCGCGCCGGCGAAGCCGCCGCCCACGAAGACGAAGGTCAGCGCCTTGCGGCGGACCTCCTCGTCGGTGGTGGAGTCGGCCTTGTCCAGCTGCTCCAGCACGTGGTTGCGCAGGCCGATGGCCTCCTCGATGCCCTTCATGCCGATGCCCTGCTCGGCGAGGCCGGGGATCGGGAAGGTACGGGAGACCGCGCCGAGCGCGACGACCAGGTAGTCGAAGGGCAGCTCGTAGGCCTCGCCGACGAGCGGCGCGACCGTGGCGACCTTGCGGTCCTGGTCGATGGTCGTGACCCGGCCGGTGAGCACCTCCGCCTTGGGCAGCACGCGTCGCAACGGGACGACGACATGCCGAGGCGAGATGCTGCCGGCGGCAGCTTCGGGGAGGAAGGGCTGGTACGTCATGTACGAGCGAGGGTCGACGACCGTGACGGTCGCCTCCCCGTAGCGCATCTTCTTCAGAATGCGACGAGCTGCGTACAGGCCTACGTACCCACCGCCTACAACGAGGATCCTGGGACGCTCCGTGGTGCTCATGCCATCGAGTATCCACCCCCCTCGGAGGGGGTGCTCGTGAGCCCCTTCACAAGGTGTTGGGTACCCCGTGCTACACTGCGCGGCCGCCTTGCCGGGAGACCCCTTTCCCGCCCCGTACCGGCGGGGTCCGTGAGCCCGTGTTCACCCCCCGTGAGCTGCCCCTCTCCCTCTTACACGGAGTGGACCACCCCTCGGGTTCATACGCGCGTAACGCCCGCGGAACTGCCCCGCATTGAGGTCCGGGGACCCTGCGCGGCCACCGGACGGCCCCGTCGAACGTGAAGAGCGCCCAAGCGAGCCGTTTTCCTTGTGAAGAAGTTCACGAAGTTTCTCGCGGGGCCCTGCGCGCGGCTCCCCCGACACCCGCCGCGACGCCGTGCGCGATGCCGTCGAGGATGTCGTGCTCGCTCACGACGACCTCCGTCGCCCCGGTCCTTTCCATGATCGCCAGGAGGATCAGGGAGCCCGCGCCGATCACGTCGACCCGGCCCTCGTGCATCACCGGGATCGCCGCCCGCTCGTCGTGCGTGGCGCCCAGGAGGTGCCCGGTGATCTCCTCGACCCGGGCGAACGGGATCCGGGACCGGTGGATCGCCGCGGAGTCGTACGCGGGCAGGCCGAGCGCGATCCCGGCGACCGTGGTCACGGAACCGGCGAGCCCGACCAGCGTGCGCGGCTCGCCCAGCGGGACGGTCTCCCCCGCCAGGTCCAGGGCCGCCTCGATGTCCGCCCGCATCGCCGCCACCTCGGCGGCCGTCGGCGGGTCGCTGAGGACGCCGTCGTGCAGGAGGTGCCGCTCGGTCAGCCGGACGCACCCGATGTCCACGGACCGCCCCGCCCTGACCCGGTCGTCGCCGACGACGAACTCCGTCGAGCCGCCGCCGATGTCCACGACCAGGCAGCTGTCCCGGACCGCCAGCTCCTTCGTGGCGCCGGTGAAGGAGAGGGCCGCCTCCTCGTCGCCCGTGACGACCTCGGGCTCGACGCCCAGGATGTCCACGACCCCGCGCACGAACTCGTCGCGGTTCTCCGCGTCGCGCGACGCCGAGGTGGCCACGAAGCGGATCCCCTCCACCCCGTGCTCCTCGATGACGGCCGCGTACTCCCGGCAGGCCGCGAAGGTGCGCTCCAGCGCCTCGGGGGCCAGCCGGCCCGTCCGGTCCACGCCCTGACCCAGCCGGACGATCGTCATCCGCCGGTCGAGGTCGGTGAGTTCGCCCGTAACGGGATCGATGTCCGCGACGAGCAGGCGGATCGAGTTCGTACCGCAGTCGACGGCCGCCACGCGCGTCATCGGGCGTCACTCTCCTCGTCCGCGCCCGAACCGTCCGTGCCTGTGCCTGTGCCGTCCGTGCCCGTGCCGTCCGCGCACGGCGTCACGCACGGGCCCTTGCGCCACCACTCGGGCAGCATCGCCAGCGCCTCGTCGCCCAGCGGGTTCACCCCGGGACCCGCCGCCAGCGAGTGGCCGACCAGGACGTGCAGGCACTTCACCCGGTCCGGCATGCCACCGGCGCTCGGGAAGCCCTCCAGCACCTCGATGGCGTCCCGGCGGGCCACGTAGTCCTCGTGGGCCTTCCGGTACGCCGCCGCCAGCCCGGGGTCGGTCGCGAGGCGCTCGGACATCTCCCTCATGACGCCGTTCGCCTCCAGCGTGCCGATGGCCGAGGCCGCGCGCGGGCAGGTCAGGTAGTACGTCGTCGGGAAGGGCGTGCCGTCGGGCAGCCGCGGGGCGGTCTCGACCACGTCCGGCTGTCCGCAGGGACAGCGGTGCGCGATGGCCCGGAGCCCGCGCGGCGGGCGGCCCAGTTGTTCCTTGAATGCCGCGACGTCCGCCTCGGTGGGCTCGGTGCGTCCGGTCTGCGGAGGGGGCGTGTCCATGCCTGCCTAGTTCTGCTCAACCGCGTGATGCGTGAGGTCGGTGGGTGTACGGGTGTTACGTGTCCGGGCGGTCCGCGTTGTCCACGCTGTCCAGGACGTTGGAGTACCAGGGGCGGTCGGCCGCGCCCTGCTCCTCGCGCTCCTGCCGCGCCGCCTCCGGGTCGATCATGGTGTAGCCGGTGTCCCCGGGCATCACGTAGTGGAGGTGCTCACGGGCCAGCCGCTCGATGTAGGCGTCGTCCTGGAGACGTGCCTTCTCGTCGCGCAGCTCCTCCACCCGCTGCCGTGCCTCGCGGGACAGCTTCTCCTGGTCGGCGATGTCGTTCTGCTGCGACACGTACTGCCGCATCGGGTACGCGAGCGCGACGACCAGCGTGCAGACCACGAGGGCGAGGAAGGCCGCGCGGCCGGTGAGCCGCGAGCGGCGGGCCTGGCGGCGGTTCTGCGAGCGGTAGACACGGGCCGCGGTCTGCTCACCGAGCACCCGCAGCCTGGTCGCGGTGGAGAACCGGTCCCGGTTCCCGGCCATGGTCCGCCTCCCCTGTCACGTACGTACGTCCCCGGACACGGTACGGGACCGGGGACGGGGACGTACGTACGACGGGCTGGTCAGCGGCCGCCGACCGGCGTCGTCAGCCCTTGAAGCGGGGGAACGCGCTGCGGCCGGCGTACACCGCGGCGTCGTCGAGGATCTCCTCGATGCGCAGCAGCTGGTTGTACTTGGCCACGCGCTCCGAGCGGGCGGGGGCGCCGGTCTTGATCTGGCCGCAGTTGGTGGCGACGGCGAGGTCGGCGATGGTGACGTCCTCGGTCTCGCCGGAGCGGTGGGACATCATGCACTTGAAGCCGCTGCGCTGGGCCAGCTCGACGGCGTCCAGCGTCTCGGTCAGCGAGCCGATCTGGTTGACCTTGACGAGCAGGGCGTTCGCGGAGCCCTCCTCGATGCCACGGGCGAGGCGCTCGGGGTTGGTGACGAAGAGGTCGTCGCCGACGATCTGGACCTTGGAGCCCAGCTTGTCGGTGAGGACCTTCCAGCCGGCCCAGTCGTCCTCGTACAGCGGGTCCTCGATGGAGACCAGCGGGTAGGAGGCGACGAGCTCCTCGTAGTACTCGGTCAGCTCGGCGGCCGAGCGGGACTTGCCCTCGAACTCGTACACGCCGTCCTTGTAGAACTCGGACGCGGCGACGTCGAGCGCGAGCGCGATGTCGCGGCCGGGCACGTAACCGGCTTCCTTGATCGCTTCGAGGATGAGGTCGAGCGCGGCGCGGTTGGAGTCCAGGTTGGGCGCGAAGCCGCCCTCGTCGCCGAGGCCGGTCGACAGGCCCTTGTCCTTCAGGACGCGCTTGAGCGTGTGGTAGACCTCGGCGCCCCAGCGCAGGGCCTCGGAGAAGGACTCCGCGCCGATCGGGGCGATCATGAACTCCTGGATGTCCACGTTGGAGTCGGCGTGCGAGCCGCCGTTCAGGATGTTCATCATCGGAACGGGCAGCAGGTGCGCGTTCGGGCCGCCGAGGTAGCGGAAGAGCGGCAGGTCGGAGGCCTCGGAGGCGGCGTGCGCGACGGCGAGGGAGACGCCGAGGATGGCGTTCGCGCCGAGCGACGACTTGTCCGGGGTGGCGTCCAGGTCGAACATCGCCTGGTCGATGAGGCGCTGCTCGGTGGCGTCGTACCCGACGAGCTCCGGGCCGATCTGCTCGATGACGGCGAGGACGGCCTTCTCGACACCCTTGCCCTGGTAACGGTTGGGGTCACCGTCGCGGAGTTCAAGGGCCTCGAACGCACCGGTGGAGGCACCGGAGGGGACAGCAGCACGGCCGGTGCTGCCGTCGTCGAGGCCGACCTCGACCTCGACCGTGGGGTTGCCTCGGGAGTCGAGGATTTCCCGGGCTACGACGACGTCGATGGACGGCACGAGCATCTCCTTCATGGGATGTGACGCTTTGGGCGCGGGGCCGCTCGGTCCCGCGACACGAGCCTAACCGGCCCCGGGCCGTCGGCAGGCCGGTGCCCGCCCGCTGGGACGAAATGAAGACGTCATCCTGATGACACGCGGGCGAACGGCACCGGCGGGGTCCGTTCCGGCCACGCGGTCGGTCGCGTGGCCGGAACGGGGGAACCCCGGCCCGCGCGCGTACGGGGGAAGAACGCGCGGGGCCGGGGTGGTACGGGGGTGGGGCCGCGAGGGGGACGGGTGGCCCCGGAGGGAGCGGACCGGGAGGCGGTCGCTCACCGGGCGGCCGGCGTCACCTCTCGGGTCGGCTGGCCGGGCGGGCGGGCTCAGCTCAGGTGGAGCTGCTGGCCCGGGTAGATCACGTCGGCGTCGGTGACGATGTCCTTGTTCAGGTCGAACAGCTTCTTCCAGCCACCCTTGACGTGGTGGGCGGCGGCGATCTTCGACAGGCTGTCGCCGGGCTTGACCTTGTACTCGCCGTCACCCTTCTTGATCGTGGTGGGGCGGCTCGTACCGCGCGAGGCGTGCTGCTCGGAGGTGCGCGCCGAGGGCGCCGCCTGCCGCTGGGGAGCCTGCTGCTGCGGCGCGGACTGCTGCTGGCGCGGCGCGGACTGGCGGGCCGGCTGCGAGGGGGCCGCCGGGGCGGAGTCGTTCGAGGCGTTGGAAAGGCCCACACCACAGGTCGGCCAGGCACCCTTGCCCTGGCCCGCGAGGACCTTCTCGGCGACGGCTATCTGCTGCGACTTGGAGGCCTGGTAGGCGTTGGGCGCGTAGGCGGTGCCGCCGTACGCGGCCCAGGTGGACGGGGTGAACTGGAGCCCGCCGGAGAAGCCGTTGCCGGTGTTGATGGCCCAGTTGCCGCCGGACTCGCACGCGGCGACCTGGTCCCACTCGGCGGTGGTGGCGGCGGAGGCGGACGTGGCGCCGAGCAGCGGGACCGCGACGGCGGCACCGGTCACCCCGGCGAGCGTGGCGTAACGGACGACCTTGGACGGACGGCGGTGCTTGGCCTTGGAACGCAGCATGAAGCTATCTCCTCACCGACGCCTACGAGGTCAGCTGTCGGGTTCGGGCCAAGTGAGTTGCCCGGCCGCGTCCGTCGGGGCCTCCCGGCCCTCGCTGTACGCGGCTTCACCCCGAGCCGGTCGTCGGCCGTCTCTCGACGGCCGGGGCCGGCACCTAACCTTTGGGTCCCCCGCTCCTGCCTTCGGCGCTTGACGCGACGATTACTCCCCCCGACCGACGGCAGGATTCGGCGTGACGGTCGACGAGGCCCGCGGTGCGAGCGGTTCAGACCGTAGACACAGGTCCACCGGATGTTCAAAGTGGCCGATGGGGGAGAAATCGCCCGAACTCCCCTGTGTGCCGACCGTGTTTTCGCAGGTGAGGGCGGAGAAAGCGCCACCGGTGGGCCAAAGGTCCCCTGTTGAGGCAAAGAGACCCTTGTCTCACTTGCGCAGAAGTGGACATAGGGCCTCCAACCCCCCTCGGGGGCGGGCCGTCAACTGCTGCTACTTCACGCCGAGATCGACGGTCTGGCCAGGCAGGATGAGGTCGGGGTCGGTGCCGAGCGCGTCCTTGTTCGCGTCGTAGAGGGCGCGCCAGCCGCCGTCGACGCCGTTCTCGTCCGCGATGCGCCACAGGCAGTCACCGGGGCGTACGACGTACTCGCCGTCGGGGGTGGCGGTGGCGTCGGGCGTCACGGCCTCCGCGTCACGTGTCAGTGCGTCACCCCGGGAGGCGTGACGGCCCGATTCGCGCTCTTCACCCGAGTTGTCCGGCGTGATGCCGGCCAGGTCCGGGGAGGCCGCCGGGTCCTCGGGGGCCGCGCCGCCGCGGTGCTTGCCCTTCACGGTGTCCGTGGTCGCCTCGGTGGAGGGGGTGGCGGAACGGGAGGGGCTCGGGGTGCCCCCGTCGCCCTTCGCGCCGTCCCGGCCGTCCCGGCCGTCCCGTTCGCCGTCCGTGCGCTTCGCGGCGGAGGGGCTGCTGTCCGGGGTGGCGCTGCCGGGGGAGGTCGGGGTCGTGTCGGAGCCCTCGGCCCGGTCCGTGTCCGCGCCTGAGGGCGCGGTGGACGCCTCGGGGGTCGCGGAGCTCTCGTCCGCCCCGGGGGCCGCCCCGGGGTCGACCAGGGGCTCCGCGGTGTCCTTCACGAGTCCCGCGACGGGCGCGCAACTGGCCCAGGCCGACGGGCCCTGCGCGTCGAGGATCTTCTCGGCGACCGCTATCTGCTGGGAGCGGCTGGCGAGGTCGGGGCGGGTCGCGTAGCTGCCGCCGCCGAAGTCGTCCCAGGTCTCCTGGGAGATCTGGACCCCGCCGAAGTACCCGTTGCCGAGGTCCGCGCTCCACGCGCCCCCGCTCTCGCAGTCGGCGACGCGGTCCCAGGTGGAGGCGTCCGCCGCGCTCGCGGAGGTGGCGCCGAGCAGCGGGATGGCGATCGCGGAGCCGGTCACCCCCGCGGCGACGATCAGGGCGGGCGCCTGGCGGGGGCGACGGTGTCGGCCGTTCGCGGACATGCGGTTGCCTTCCGTGTGCCGTACGACGCAGGGGGCGTCACACGTGAAATCGACTACAGCGTGTGGCTGCTGAGCTGTCGGTGAAGGTAGCCGGACTCGAACGCTTGTCACAAGTCGATGCAGGGGAGATCACGTGAAAGTCACATTCCTGACGGTCCGTCAGGCGGGCAAAGGCGTGAACTGCACCGGAAGTGTGCGCAATCCACGCATGATGAGCCCTCCGCGCCAGCGCAAATCGGCCGGATCCGCCGCAAGCCGCACGTCCGGCAGGCGCGTCAACAGCGTGCCGAGCGCGGCCTGTCCCTCCAGCCGGGCGAGCGGCGCGCCGACGCAGTAGTGGATGCCGTGTCCGTAACCGAGATGCTGATTGTCACGCCGAGCGAGATCCAGCCGTTCCGGGTCCTCGAACCGCGCGGGGTCGCGGTCGGCCGCCGCGAGGACGACCAGGACGGGGTCGCCGGTCGCGACCGCCTGCCCGCCGAGCGTCAGCGGCTCGGTGGCGTACCGCCACGTCGCGAGCTCCACCGGCCCGTCGTAGCGCAGCAGTTCCTCGATCCCGGTCGCCAGCAGGCCGCTCTCCCCCGCGTCCAGCGACGTCTGGAGCAGCGCGCGCTGCTCCGGGTGGCGCAGCAGCGCGTACATCCCGTTGCCGATGAGGTTGACGGTGGTCTCGAACCCGGCGAAGAGGAGGATGAAGGCCATCGCGGCGGCCTCGTTCTCGGTGAGGTGCTCGCCGTGGTCGCTCGACCGGATCAGGTCGGAGATCAGGTCGTCGCCGGGGTTCTCGCGCTTGCGGTGGATGAGTTCGGCGAGGTAGCTCCGCATCTTCTTGACCGACCGGGCGACCCCGCCGCGCGGGCCGCCGCCGTGGCGGATCATCATCCCGGCCCAGTCCCGGAAGTCGTCCTGGTCCTCGCGCGGGACCCCGAGGAGGTCGCAGATCGCGTAGATGGGGAGGGGGAAGGCGAAGTCGTGGATGAGGTCCGCCTCGCCCTTCGCCGCGAACCCGTCGATGAGACGGTCCGTCAGCTCCTGCACGCGTGGCGCGAATTGGGCTACCCGTCGCGGGGTGAAGGCCTTGGACACGAGCCGCCGCAGCCGGGTGTGGTCCGGCGGGTCGATGTTCAGGAGATGCGTCATCAGCTCGGCGTTGCGCTCCCCCGGGATGCCCGTCCGCCCCTTGGCGTGCGCCGACCCGGCGTGGTGGACGGGGTTCTTGGAGAGCCGGGGGTCGGCGAGCGCCCGCTTGGCGTCGTCGTACCGCGTGACGAGCCACGCCTCGACGCCACTGGGCAGCTCGGTCCGGTACACGGGCGCGTGCTCGCGCAGCCAGGCGTAGGCGGGGTAGGGGTCGGTGGCGAACTCCCAGGTGAAGAGCTCGGGGGCGTGGGCGGACATGCCTTGACAGTAATCGGGGGGGGTGTACTGGCCGTACGGGGGAGGCTCGGGAGCGGACTCGGGGCGGGTACGGGTCGGTCCGGGGGACGCCGGAGTCGGGGCCGGGGGTCGGGGGGGCCGGGGGCTAGGTGGGGAGGCCCTCTGCGGTGCGGATTGCGGCTCGGTAGGTTCGGGCCGCGGCGCGTAGGGCTGTTTCGGGGTCGGTGCCGGTGCGCTCGGCCTCTGTGGCCAGGGCGAGGAGTTCGTAGCCGATGCCTTCGCCCGCCGGGGGGCGTACGTCCAGTCCGGCGGTACGGGCGCGGCCCGCGAGCTTGGCCGCGAGGGCGAGGCCCGGCTGGCCCAGCGGGACCCCGTCGGTGACCGATTCGCGCTGCTTCTCGATCGCCTTGGTCCGCAGCCAGTGCGCCTTGACGTCCTCGGGGGTCTCGGCGGTCTCGTCGCCGAAGACGTGGGGGTGGCGGTGGATGAGCTTGTCCACGAGCGTGCCGGCCACGTCGTCGATGGAGAACGGCTCGATGTCCTCGTCCAGGCCGTCCTGGGCGATCCGGGCGTGGAAGACCACCTGGAGCAGGACGTCCCCCAGCTCCTCGCGCAGCTCGTCGCCGTCGCCGTTCTCGATGGCCTCGACCAGTTCGTACGCCTCCTCGATGCCGTACTTGGCGAGGCCCTGGTGCGTCTGGATCGAGGACCACGGGCACTCGGCGCGGATGCGGTCCATGACCTGGACGAGGTCGAGGAGGCGGGCGCCGGGGAGGTCGTACGAGCCGGGGAGCAGCTCCAGGTCCGGCATCTGGACGCGGCCCGAGCCGGCGAGGCGGGCGAGGCCGTCGGTGAGGGCGGAGTCCGTGCCGTCGCCGTCGGCGGTGGGGAGGACGACGACGGTACGGCCGCCCGCGCAGTCCTCGACGAGCTCCTGGGCGGAGGGCGCGGCGTGCTCGACCCGCACGCCGGCCTCGCGGAGGTACGGGAGCTGCGGGTGCGCGGGGTCGGCGCAGAGGACGCGGTCGGCGGCGTGCAGCGTCTGCCAGGCGGGCCAGGAGAGGAGGCCGGGGGCTACGCGGTGGCTGGCGGTGAGGAGGACGATGCGGCCGGGAGCGGGAGGTTCTTGGGTCACGTCTTTGAACCTACCTCCGGTGCGGGCCGGGGGTGTCCGGCGGGCGTGTCCTCAAGCGCCGGACGGGCTGGGGGATGCGGCCGCGTGGCCTGGGGCGGTCGGTGGGTGGTGTCCTCAAGCGCCGGACGGGCTGGAAGTGGCCGGGGTGGGCTGGAGCCGCCCGGCGCGGGGGCGTGTCCTCAAGCGCCGGACGGGCTGGAAGTGGCCGGGGTGGGTCGGAGCCGCCCGGCGCGGAGGCGTGTCCTCAAGCGCCGGACGGGCTTGGAGTGGCTACGCGTCCGTCGGTTGTTGTTGGGGGGCCTCTTTGGTCACCTGGGTGATCCACGGGGTCTTCGCGTCGCCGAGCTGGACCTTGGTGTTGTCCCAGCTGCCGTAGCGCGGGTTCACGTCGATGCCGAGCTTCTTGGACGTGGCGGCGAGACCCGTGACCAGCTTCTGCTGGCCCTGCGGGGTCATCGCGTCCGCGCCGAGCGCCGCGCCGACCTTCGTCAGCAGGACGTCGCGGCGGATCGCGTCGTCGAGCTGGTCCGGGGTGACCGCGCCCTGCTGGAGGGCCAGCGCGAGGAACTGCTTCTCGCCGCCGGACTGCGCGAACGCCTGCTGCTTGGCCGCCTGGATCTCCTTGCGGCTCACCGTCACCCCGGCGTCGTCCGCCGCCCGCTGGAGGACGCGGTCGAAGATCATGCCGTTCAGCTTGATCTGGCTGAGCCTGCCGGTGTTCTTGATGAGCTCGGCCGACTGGGGCGACGCCTCCTGGGCGCTGCGGACGTCCCGTACCGCCCCCTGGACGGTGGACACCTCGATCCGCTGCCCGCCGACCACCGCCGCGGCCCCGGGATGGGCGTCGGCGCCGCAGGCGGTGAGGAGGGGAGCCGCGGCGAGGAGCGCGACGGAGAAGGAGAGCGCGGTGCGACGGCGGCGGTGCAAAGGAGCCTCCCGGCGTGATTGTGCGGCGATGCACAAGGCCTTGCAGTGATCGATGTTAGGCAGTCCGCGTGGCAGGGGCCACTGGTTCGACCAACGATTCACCGGGAGATTGGGGTGCGCTCCCGCGGAGAAGTCGCTCCCGCGGCCCGGTCGGGGCGCAGCATGATCGCGCGGGAGACCACGAAGGTGATCGGGACGGCCGCGCCCGCGGCGGCCAGCGGCGCGTACCGGCTGCTCAGGCGCAGGACGTCCACCAGCACGTACACCCCGCTGGTGGTGATCACGAAGTTCGCGGCGTTGGTGAGCGGGAAGAGCAGGAACTTCCGCAGGGTCGGGCGGGTCCGGTACGTGAAGTGGCTGTTGAGGAAGAACGAGCCGACCATGGAGAGCGTGAACGCGCTCACATGCGCGGCGACATAGGGCAGCCGGGTCAGCAGGAGCAGGTAAAGGGCGTAGTACGTCCCGGTGTTCACCACTCCGACCAGGGCGAACCTGACCAACTGGACCCGGACCGTCATCTGCTTACGTGCTCCCTGCCTGTGCGGAGAGCGCGGTCTGCGCGCGCCCGGACGAGTGTGGCACAGCCCGTGCCGGGCGTCCTGGCGGGGATCAGGCGCCCCGGAACTGCTGTTGGTGTTCGAGCGCGCGGCGCAGTTCCGCCGGGAGCGGGTGGTACGGGCCGTAGGCGCGCTCGGCGTCCCACAGCAGGCTCTGCAACTGCTGCCGCGCGCCCGCGTGGTCGCCGACCGCGAGCAGCAGGTGCCCGATGCGGTGGCGGATCTCGAAGGACCGGCCGGGGTCGCCGCCGGGCTGCCGCATGCTGTCGTAGTACGGCACCAGCGCGCGGTACTCGGCGAGCGCGGCGGCGGTCTCGCCGAGCTGTTCGAGGCACTGCGCGGCCTCGTAGCGGAACTGGAGCGCCTGCGGGTCGCCGGCGCCCGCCTCGGCCGTCCTGTCGTCGGCGAGGCGGCGCAACTCCGGGAGGGCGCGCCGGTACTGGCCGTCGTCCAGGAGCGTCGACGCGTACTGCTTGCGCAGGATGCGGACGACCGGGGAGTACTCGCCGTGCTCCGCGGCGGCGGCCGGCAGGATGCCGCCGAGGATGTCGACGGCCTGGGTGATGCTGCCCTCCCCGAGCAGCCGCTTGACCTCGTCGACGGCCGCCGCGACGTCCGGGCGTTCCGCCGGGACCGGCGTCTGCTGGGTCACGGGCGGGGACGGCACGGTGGTGGCCCGGTCCGGCCAGGGGGCGTGCGGGCGCAGGAAGGGGCGGGTCGGGTCGAGCGGTCCGGTGGGGCCGCCCCGGGCGGGCAGGAGCGGGACGAGGTGTTCGTACACCTCCTGGGCCCCGGCGGGGCGGTGCTGCGGGTCCTTGGCGAGCAGCCGCAGCACGACCCGCTCCAGTTGCTCGGGGACCTCGGGCCTGATCCGGCGGATCGGTACGGGTGCCTCGTACAGGTGGCGGTGCAGGACGCCGAGGACGGTGGAGCCGGCGAACGGCACGTTCCCGCTGAGGAGTTCGTGGAGGAGCACGCCGAGGGCGTAGAGGTCGGTGTACGGGCCGACGGCGCCGCCCATCGCCTGCTCGGGCGCCATGTAGGCGGGGCTGCCGATGGGCGAGCCGGTGTGGGTGAGGCGGGTGGTGTCGGTGTCCAGGACGGAGGCGACGCCGAGGTCGAGGACGGTGACCGTGCCGTCGGGCCGCACCATCACGTTCCGCGGCTTGAGGTCGCGGTGGACGATGGGCACCGCGTGCACGGCGCCGAGGACGGAGCAGAGCTGCGCGGCGATCGCGACGGCCCAGGGCCAGGGGTACGGGTCGTGCTCGGCGAGGTGGTCGGCGAGGTCCGCGCCCTCCACGTACTGCATGACCAGGTACAGGTCGTCGTCGTCACCGCCCGCGTCGTGGACGGTCACCAGGCCGGGGTGGTCGACCTGGGCGGTGACCCGGCACTCGCGGACGAAGCGGCGGCGCATCTCGTCGGCGCCGCTGGCCGCGGTCATCCGGTCGGGGCGCAGCAGCTTCACGGCGACGCGGCGGTCGAGCCGCTGGTCGTACGCGGTCCAGACCTGGCCCATGCCGCCCTGGCCTATGACCGTGGAGAGCTCGTAACGGTCGGCGATGACACGTCCGTTCACCGGCCGTCCTGGCCCTTGTCGGTGCTGTTGTTGTTGCCGCTGCTGTTGCTGTTGCTGTTGCCGCTGCTGTTGCGCAGGAAGTCGCTCAACTCGTCCAGTTCGGCGCGCACCTGGTCGATGCGGGGGTGGTCGGTGGTGCGGGAGTGGTCGGTGCGGGGGGCGCCGGTGGCCGGCCTGTCCGGGTGCGGGGTGTCCGCGCGGGCGGTGTTCGCGGGGTAGTGCGCCGGGGGTACGGCCGGGGGCGGCGGGACGTGCGGGCGCGGGGCGGGCGGCGGGGTGGCCGTCCCGGGACGCGGGTAGCCGTAGCCGGGCTGGGGCGGGACGGGGAACGGCACCGGCCGCGGGTGGGCCGCCGGTGCGTCGCGGCGGTGGAAGTGCGTGATCTCCGCGTACAGGTAGTAGCCGAGGACGGCGACCGCCGTCAGCAGGAGCAGCGCGACGCCGATGTCCGACCGGGCGGCCGTCAGGTCCTCGGTGTTGTCCGTGCCGATCATCACGACGGAGAGGACGATCAACCCGATGGTGACGGCCAGCAGCACGCTGTCCCGGGCCTTGCGGGTGAGGATCGCGAGCCGCAGCATCGGCACCCAGGCGAGGAACCCGCAGCTGAGGACGGCGGCCAGCGCGAAGACCACGCGCAGCACGATGACGGCGGAGCCGTCTCGCGGTCGCTGCGGCGGCACGTAGCCGTGGCCGTGCATCAGTGCTCCCGGAGGCCTGGGGACGAGGCGAACCCCGCGGTACGGGGACGAGCGTATACAGCCACTACGACACACCGCCCCCGGGTTGCGCGGATCCGGTAACGCATCGGCAACTCCTCCCCCACCGGGCCGTGAAGGCCCCGTACCGGCCGCGGAACGGATCCGGGGCCCGTCGGTCAGCCGGGGTCGACGCTGCCGTCCGTCAGGCCGTCGTGAAGCCCGCGTACCAACTGCTCCCCCAACTGTCCCGCGAGCCTCACCGCATCCTCGAAGGCGGCCAGCGCGCGGAAGCGTTCACCGTACCGCCGCTGGTCGGCGAGCGGGAGTCTGGGCAGCCGCAGACGCCGGACGTCGAGGCGGGTGGCGGTGGAGGCGTAGCTGCTCGCCCGGCGGTTGTTGGCCGTGCCGCGCAGGAACCCGGCGAGGAACCACGGGTCGAGGGCGGCGGGATCCGGGCGCAGCAGCTGGAGGTTGCGGCCGAGCGCGGCACCGGCCGTGGCGGCGTCGACGACCCGCACGAGGGAGCCGCCGCCGAGGACGGGGACGACGACGTCCCCCTCCTGGGTCCGTACGGGCTCCTCGGGCGGGCCCTCGGGGAGCGCGCCGGAGGGGGCGCGGCCGGCGAGCACGTCCTGTTCGGTGAGGACGGGGGTGGGGGGCGCCGGGTGCGCCGGGGGGACGGGCGCGGCGGTGCCGGTGCCGCCCGCGTGGAGCACCAGGGCGCCGGCGCGGGCCAGTTCGCCGACGGTGACGGTGACGGCGGGCAGGCGGGCGGGGGCCGGGGCGCCGGGATCGTCCGGGCCGGCCGCCTGGACGGCCGTCGGGACCAGGTCGTGGGTGAGCCGCAGGGTGTCCGTCAGCCGGTCCCGTACGCGGGCGAGTTCGGCGGTGCCGCTCGCGGCGGCCGGGGGCGGGAGGTGGCGGGCGGGGGCCAGGTCCACGTCGTCGTCGAGGAGTTCGATGACGGACACGGCGCCGCTGACCCCGGGCCGCTCCTCGACCGTGCCCTGCCGCTCGAAGGCCGCCCAGGCGTCCAGGACGGTGCCGTGGACGGCGGGCCAGTCGACGGTGTCGCGGCCGCCGCCGGGGGCCGCCAGGGCCGCCGTGTCGACGAGGAGCAGCTCGGGCGGGGGCCGGTCGCCGGCGGCGGGCCTGCGCAGGACCCAGAGGTGCAGCGGGATGCCGTACGGGGGCGCCGCGCCGGCCGGCAGGGCGACGACGGCGCGCAGGGCGCCGCGCCGCAGGAGGTCGGCGCGGATCCGGCGGCCGGAGCGGCGGGAGGCGGCGGCGGGGGGCATCAGCAGGACGGCGGTGCCGCCGGGGCGCAGGCGGGCCAGCGCGTGCTGGACCCAGGCCAGTTCGGATTCCGTACGGGCCGGGAAGCCGTACTCCCAGCGCGTGTCGTAGGCCAGCTCGTCGTGGCCCCAGTTGCGCTCGTTGAACGGCGGGTGGCAGAGGACCGCGTCGGCCGCGAGCCGGGGGAACGCGTCGGCGCGCAGGGTGTCGCCGGCGTGGACGCGCACGTCGGCGTCCGTGTGGAGGGCGAGGCGCAGCGCGCCGAGCGCGGCCGGCTCGGGGACGTTCTCCTGGGCGTGCAGGGCGCCGGGGTGCGGGACGGCGCGCAGCAGCGTGCCGGTGCCCGCGGCGGGGTCGAGGACGCTCACGCCCTCGGCCGTGGCGCCGGCCAGGGCCGCCATGAGGGCGGCGGCGTCGGGCGGGGTGAGCGTGTACTGACGGGGGTTGGCGTCGAGGTAGCGGCCGAGCAGGAACTCGAACGCCTGGCGCGCGCCGAGGTCGGCGGCCAGCTCGGCGACCGCCCGCAGCAGCGGGACGCGCGGACGGAGCTCTCGGCTGCCAGGGGTGTGAACCGGTCTGTCACCGGGTTCGCCGAGGCGGGCGGTGAGGACGTCGTCGAGGGCGGCGGGGAGCAGCTCGGCGAACCGCACGTCACCGGCCGCGGCGAGCTCCAGCCAGACCATGGGCCGCTCGTGGACGAGGAGGAGGGCGCAGCCCGTACGGATCAGGGCGGACGCGGCTCCCGCGGGGTCACCGGAGACTTCCTGCCAGACGCGTTCGCGCAGCGGGACCTCGGCGAGTTTCCCCTGGTCACGGAGCCATCGCTCGACCTCGCCGAGGGCGAAGGAGGGGCTGGTCTCGGTGCCTCCGACGGGCTGGGGGAAGTCGGCGTGGCGGCGGCGCCAGTTGCTGACGGCGGCCCTGCCCACCCCGGCGAGCCGGGCGATCCCGGCGGCCGTGACCTCCGCTGCGTTCTCCGGCACCTGGCTGCCTCCTTGCAGGGCACGACGTCATGTGTCGCCGAGCATAGCGGCGTCGGCGCCTCGAACCGGTTCACGATCCATATCCACTGAGTTCACTTAATCCATGTTGACTCGGTTCACAGGCCCTGTTGTAATTGCGTCCTCACTCACTTGCGGATCCCCGGAGAGCGTCTGTCATGTCTCGACCCACCCCGCCGTCGCCCCAGTGGCCCCAGTCGACCCCCGGAGCGTTTCCGGGCGCTCCGGGCCAGACCCCGTACCCGGCATCACCCGCCCCCGCGGCCGCGGCCCGTAACGGCCTCGGCGTCGCCGCGCTGGTCCTCGGGATCCTCGGCTTCCTGTCGAGTCCGATCCCCTTCGTCTTCTGGGTCGGCGCCATCCTGGGCCTGCTCGCGCTGATCTTCGGTCTGAAGGGGCGCGGACGCGTCCGGCGGGCCGAGGCGACGAACAAGGGCGTGGCCACGACCGGCGCCGTCCTGGGCGCGCTCGCGCTGGTCCTCTCCGTGGTCGGCGGCGTGCTCACCTACAAGGTCGCGACCGAGGTGGTGAAGGACATCTCCGCGAGCGCCGACTCGGCCAAGGCCCTCGCGCCGCGCGACTCGGCCGTCTACGAGGACGGACTGACGCTCACGGTGTCCGCGCCCGTGGCGTACACACCGGGATCCGCCGCGACCGGCCACAAGCCGGGCGACAAGGCCTACCAGGTCACGCTGGTACTGGAGAACGCCCGGAAGAAGGCGTTCGACACGGGCGACATCGGAGTCAAGGCGTGGGTCGGCGCGAAGGACACCCCCGCCGGGAAGATCGTCGACGGCAAGAGCGGGGCGGTCGGCGAGGGCTTCACCGGAACGGTCGGGCCCGGCAGGACGGTCACCGTACAGGTCGCGTTCGACACCCCTCCGGCCGCCAAGACCCTCACCGTCGAACTCGACCCGGGTCTCACGTACGGCAGGACCAGGTGGGACCTGCCGCTGTGACGCTCTGAACTCCCGCCCCGACCTCTGTGCTCCCGGTTCGTTCCGCTCTGTTGTCCGCCCCGTTCGTTCCGCCCCGCCGGCTCCCTTCCGCTGCCGTCCGTCCCCTCCTGGAGATCCCCATGTCTGCCACCCGCACCACCCACAGCCTCCGCCGCAGCGCGCTCGGCGCCGTGTGCGCCGTCGCCGTCCTCACCCTCTCCGCCTGCGGCATCCTCGACGGGGACACCTCGGGAGGCAAGGACAAGCCTACGGAGGACAAGTCCGCCCCGTTCGCAGGCCTCTCCGGCCCGGAGATAGCCAAGAAGGCGGTCGCCGCGAACCTCGCCGCCTCGTCCATGACCGTCCACTCCGACTCCCGAGCCGACGGCGACCACACCGTCTTCACCGTGGCGATGAGCCGGCAGGGCGACTGCACCGGAACGCAGACGATCAACGACGGAGGCGTCCTCACCCTCACCCGGGTCGGCGGGGACTCGTACCAGATGCTGGACGAGGAGCTCGTACGCGCCGACAACAAGGGTCAGCCCAAGGAGGAGGTGGACAACGCGGTGAAGGTCCTCGCCGACCTCTGGACCAAGGACAGCCCCGAAGAAGCCAAGCAGAACGCCGACTTCTGTGATCTCCACAGCCTGCTGTCCTCCTTCCAGGGCGCGGGGTCCCTGGCCCAGAAGGGGCCGGTCACGACGGTGGACGGCGTACCGGCCATCACCCTGACCGAGTCCGACACCGAGGGCACGTACACGATGTACGTCGCCACCCAGGGCAAGCCGTACCTGCTGAAGTACGTCGAGAAGACGAAGAAGGACCCCGGCACGACGGCCTTCTCCGACTTCGACAAGCCGGTCCCGGCGAAGGCGCCCGCCAAGAAGGACATGGTCGACGTGAGCCTGCTGGCGAACTGAGCCCGGCGAGCACGCCGCCCGACCCGCCCCAGCGGCTCGGCGGCTCGGTGGCTCGGGGCTCGGCGACCTCAGCCGCCGCACTGCGTCAGCATCACCTTCTTGTCCGCCGTCGTCACCGGCAGGTCGTACTTCAGCGAGACCTGGGCGAACCGCACCACGTACGAACACCGGATCCGCTTGTCCGGCGGGAGCCAGGACGCGGGGCCCGAGTCCGACTTGGCGCCGTTCGTGGGGCCGTCCACCGGGATGAGGTTGAGCGGGTCGTTGGCGATCTGCTTCCGCTTGGCCTCGTCCCAACGGGCCGCGCCCATCTGCCAGTCGTACGACAGCGGCATCACGTGGTCGATCTGCAC
The DNA here is from genome assembly GCF_011694815.1 of Streptomyces liangshanensis. Classification (NCBI taxonomy): domain Bacteria; kingdom Bacillati; phylum Actinomycetota; class Actinomycetes; order Kitasatosporales; family Streptomycetaceae; genus Streptomyces; species Streptomyces liangshanensis. Next base: position 4,868,804 of record NZ_CP050177.1, on the reverse strand, counting down.
CTTCGACGCCGACTGCTTGCGCCACTCGATCGTCCTGCCCGTGTACGGGTCGCGCAGCGTCATCGAGACGACGACGCAATCGGAGCCCGACCGGTACTTCACCCGCTCGCCGTCCCGGGCGAGCAGGTCGTTCCTGGTGTCGCACCCGTTGTGCGCGAACGGCACCCCGTCGGCGGAGTCCAGCCAGGCGTAGCCGAACTTGTCGCGGTCGTACCCCGTCTTAGGGCCGCGCCCCTTCGTCCTCACCCGGTCGATGAGCTTGCGGCCCGCGCTCCGGTCCGCCTCCGACGTGAGCGGCGCGAGGCCCGGCTTCGTCCCGTCGGGGTTCTTCAGCGGCCCCGCGCCGGAACCGCCGCCCTGGCCCGGATCCGCGCCGGAGCCCGGATCCGCCGCCCCGGCCGACGCGGCGGGCGCCGGGTCGACCCCGAGCCCGCCCTCGCACCCGCCGAGGACGGCGACCGCCAGCACCACGGCCCCACCGCGCGCCACTGCCCGCGCCCTGCGCACCCCACGTCCGTTCACGCCCGCACCCTACGCTTCCCGCCGGCCGGCCCGGCAGGAGACGTGTGCCCCCGATCCCCCTCCTGAGGCCCGGCGTTCCGGGCCCCGGCGGACAAGCGGGGCGCGGCGCCCTCAGGACCCCAGGATCGTCGCCAGGAACTCCCCGGTCCACGACAGCAGTTCGCGTCCCACCACCGGCTTCCCGCCGATCTTCCCCGCCGTCGGACGCGGCACCAGGATCTGGTGCGCCGCCGGCTTGATGACCGTACGGGGATGCAGCCGCTTGAGCCGCAGCTCCTGCGACTCCCTCAACTCCACCGGCGCGAAGCGGATGTTCGGGCCCTGGAGCACGATCTCGCCCACCCCGCACGCCCGCGCCAGCATCCGCAGGCCCGCGACCAGCAGCAGGTTCTCCACCGGCTCGGGCAACTTGCCGTAGCGGTCGGTCAGTTCCTCGCGTACCGCCTTGATGTCGTCCTCCGTGTTCGCGGAGGCGATCGCGCGGTACGCCTGGAGGCGCAGCCGCTCGCCCGGCGCGTACTCGTGCGGAACGTGCGCGTCGACCGGCAGCTCGATCTTGACCTCCAGCGGCGCGACCTCCTCCACCGTGCCGTCCACGGCGGCCCGGTAGTCCGCGACCGCCTCGCCGACCATGCGGACGTACAGGTCGAAGCCCACCCCCGCGATGTGGCCGGACTGCTCACCGCCGAGCAGGTTGCCCGCGCCGCGGATCTCCAGGTCCTTCATGGCCACGTACATGCCCGCGCCCATCTCGGTGTGCTGGGCGATCGTCGCGAGCCGTTCGTGCGCGGTCTCCGTCAGCGGCTTCTCGGGCGGGTAGAGGAAGTACGCGTACCCGCGGTCCCGCCCACGGCCCACCCGGCCGCGCAACTGGTGCAGTTGGGACAGGCCGAAGTTGTCGCCGCGCTCCACGATCAGGGTGTTGGCGTTCGAGATGTCGATGCCGGACTCGACGATCGTCGTGGAGACCAGCACGTCGAACTTCTTCTCCCAGAAGTCGACCACGACCTGTTCGAGGGCGCTCTCGCCCATCTGGCCGTGCGCCGTGGCGATCCGCGCCTCGGGCACGATCTCGCGCAGCCGCGCCGCGGCCCGGTCGATCGACTCCACCCGGTTGTGGATGTAGAACACCTGGCCCTCGCGCAGGAGTTCACGGCGCACGGCCGCGCCGATCTGCTTCTGCTCGTACGGGCCCACGAAGGTCAGCACCGGGTGGCGCTCCTCCGGCGGGGTGGTGATGGTCGACATCTCGCGGATGCCGGTGACGGCCATCTCCAGCGTGCGGGGGATCGGCGTCGCGGACATCGTGAGGACGTCGACGTTGGCGCGGAGCTTCTTGAGCTGCTCCTTGTGCTCGACGCCGAAGCGCTGCTCCTCGTCCACGATGACCAGGCCGAGGTCCTTGAACTTCGTCTCGGACGAGAACAGCCGGTGCGTACCGATGACGATGTCGACCGCGCCCTCGCGCAGCCCCTGAAGCGTCGCCTTGGCCTCGGCGTCCGACTGGAAGCGGGAGAGCGCCTTCACGGAGACGGGGAACTGCGCGTACCGCTCGGAGAACGTACCGAAGTGCTGCTGCACCAGCAGCGTCGTCGGTACGAGCACCGCGACCTGCTTGCCGTCCTGGACGGCCTTGAAGGCGGCCCGTACCGCGATCTCCGTCTTGCCGTACCCGACGTCGCCGCACACCAGCCGGTCCATCGGGACCGTCTTCTCCATGTCCTCCTTGACCTCGGCGATCGTGGAGAGCTGGTCCGGCGTCTCCACGTACGGGAAGGCGTCCTCCAGCTCCCGCTGCCAGGGGGTGTCGGGGCCGAAGGCGTGGCCGGGGGCCGCCATGCGCGCCGAGTAGAGCTTGATCAGGTCGGCGGCGATCTCCTTGACGGCCTTCTTCGCGCGCTGCTTGGTCTTCGTCCAGTCGGCGCCGCCGAGGCGGTGCAGGGTGGGCGCCTCGCCGCCGACGTACTTGGTCACCTGCTCCAGCTGGTCGGTCGGGATGTACAGCCGGTCGCCGGGCTGCCCGCGCTTGGCGGCGGCGTACTCGACCAGCAGGTACTCGCGGGTCGCGCCCTGGACCGTGCGCTGCACCATCTCCACGTACCGGCCCACGCCGTGCTGCTCGTGGACGATGAAGTCGCCCGGCTCCAGCGTGAGGGGGTCGATGGTCTTGCGGCGCTTGGTGGGCAGGCGCTGGCCGTCCTTGCCGGCGGCCTTCTGGCCGGAGAGGTCGGTCTCGGTGAGGACGGCGAGCTTGAGCGCGGGATCGACGAAGCCCCAGTCGATCGAGCCGCGGGCGACGTGCACGACGTTCGGCGAGATGTCCACGAGGCCGCGGCCGTTCCCGGCCTCCGGGGTGTCGAGGCGGGCCGCGATGCCCTCGCCGCCCAGCACCTCGACGGTACGGGAGGCGGTGCCCTGGCCCTCCGTGACGTACACCGTGCGCCAGCCGTCGGCCAGCCAGCCCTTGGTGTCGGCGAGGGCGCGGGAGGTGTCGCCGCGGTACGACTCCGGGGCGCGCATCCCGAGCCGGATCGTCTCGGCCGACATGTCGTCGGCCTCGGAGTCCGCCGCGAACGGCGACACCGACCACCACATCATGCCCAGCTCGCGCGCCCGGTCCCGGACGTCCGCGATGCCCCACAGCGAGGCCGCGCCCACGTCGATGGGGGCCTTCCCGCCCTCGGCGCTGGCCGCCCAGGACGCCTGGAGGAACTCCTGGCTGGTCGCGACGAGGTCGGCCGCCCTGGTCCGTACCCGCTCCGGTTCGCACACCAGGGCCATGGACCCCTCGGGCAGGACGTCGAGCAGCAGCTCCATGTCGTCCACGAGGACCGGGGCGAGGGACTCCATGCCCTCGACGGCGATCCCCTCGGCGATCTTGCCGAGCAGCTCGCCCAGCTCCGGGTGGACCTCGGCGAGCGCGGCGGCCCGCTCCCGTACCTGCGGCGTCAGCAGCAGCTCCCGGCAGGGCGGCGCCCACAGGCCGTGCTCGGCGACCTCCAGCGACCGCTGGTCGGCGACCTTGAAGTAACGGATCTCCTCGACGTCGTCGCCCCAGAACTCCACCCGCAGGGGGTGCTCCTCGGTGGGCGGGAACACGTCCAGGATCCCGCCGCGTACGGCGAACTCGCCGCGCTTCTCGACCAGCTCCACGCGCGCGTAGGCAGCGGCGGCGAGGGCCTCGGTGACCTCGTTCAGGTCGGCGCTCTGCCCGCTCCTCAGGGCGACGGGCTCCAGCTCGCCCAGCCCCTTGACCTGCGGCTGGAGGACGGACCGGATGGGCGAGACGACCACGCTGACCGGCCCGGCGGAGGGGTCGTCCTTGGCGGGGTGGGCGAGGCGGCGCAGGACGGCGATGCGGCGGCCGACGGTGTCGGACCGGGGCGAGAGGCGCTCGTGCGGGAGCGTCTCCCACGACGGGTACTCCACGACGGTGTCCGGGTCCAGCAGCGTACGCAGCGCCGCCGCGAGGTCCTCGGCCTCCCGCCCGGTCGCCGTCACGGCCAGCACCGGCCGCCCCGACTCCCGCGCGAGGGCGGCGACGGCGAAGGGCCGCGCGGCGGGCGGCCCGACCAGGTCGACGTGCGTGCGGTGACCGTCGGCGGCGGCCTTCACCGCTTCGGCGAGCGCCGGGTCCTTGATGACGGCGTCGAGCAGACCGTGCAGGCTCATGAAGGGTGGTTTCCGTCCAGATCCGTCGAGCAGGGGGGTGACGCGGTTGCGCGCGGCTGTTGAGCAGGACAACGCGAAGGACCCGACACGTCGTACGGGCCGGGGGTGCTTCCAGAGTACGACGCCGGACGAAACGGGGCGGCGGCCCCCGGGCAACGGAGGAATAGCCGCCGCGGGCGGGAGGTTTCCCGTCGCAACGAAGGAGGCGTCGACATGCCCGATGCGAAGACCCCCCAGGACCGCCAGGACCAGGCCGCGACGACCCGCCACACCCGCTTCGGCACCCTCCCGGAGCGCATCCGCCTGGAGGACACGCTCCAGTCCGTCCCAGCCACCCACCCGGACCCGTCGAGGGACTCGTACAACCACGACGAGTGGCTGACCCGGAACGCGCTGTAGCGGGCCGGTGGGCCCGCCGGTGGGCCCGTTCGACGACCGGGGGATGGCACGGTGGCACATCAGGGCGGCCTGCGGCGCCTGGCCGATGAGCGGGAGGGGGCGCGGGACGCGTGGGTGGGCATGAGCAAGCATGGGCAGGCCCAGCCTGTACGACTACGGCATGACCGTGGGACCTGACGGCCAGTACGTGTGGTGCGGAGACCCGGCAATGGGGTGGGGTTGGGTGCGGGTTCAGACGAAGACGTAGTCGGGGTCATCGTTCTTGCATTGATCAACCTGGGGGCCGCCCCTTGCTGTTGAGTGTCGCGGTTTCGGGTCGGGCGTCAAGGGCGCTCCTTCGTCGCGTCGGCTCCGCCGATTCCGCTTCGCTCCACCCTTGACCCCCGCCCCGAAACCGCAAGTGAAGGCCGAGGGGGGGCGGCCCGGGGGAGGGGTCCCCGAGGGGCCTGTTCGTTGCCGGGCTTTCGTCGCGGGCTGCGGATCCGGCCGTGGTTTGCGCACCACTTGAATGGGGCGGTGACGACTCGGCTCAGCGGCTAGCCGGCCGTCTGTTGGCGGGCGTACAAGCACCGTGTCTGAGCTGGGTGGGTGGAAGGGGACAGGCGGGCAGTCTCCCCCCTTCCGGCCGGTGATGTGCCCTGGATGCGCAGCAACCGAACACAGCACGCAAGACCGGGGAGGAAGGGCCGCCAGGGGACTCCCGAAGCTGGACAAATGGGGCACGCGACCTGGTTGACGCGGGCAGAGGGGTGGCCTTGACGATCGGCCGCCACCCACCCAGCCGCATACGGACACCACGCCCGCGCCCGGAGGTTGGTGGGGCGGGTGCGGCAGGAGAGGTGGCCCGCAGCTCCCGTGCCACCTCTCCCCCGCCCAGTTCGGCGGGCTTTGTGCCCTGAGTGCGGTTAAGTCGAACGCAGGACACAAGACCGACCTCAGGGACCCCCGAGGCCGGGCCCATTAGACATAGGCCCAGGTGGGTGTGGTGGTGGGCCGGCCTCGGCTGTCGGCTCGCCCCGGCCCACGCGCAGACAGCACACCCCCGCCGGGAGGCTGATGGGGTGGATGCGGTGGCCCACAGACCCCATCCGGCCCTTCCCCAACCCATTCGGCGGGTTGTGTGTGCTGGGTGCGCATGAGCCGAACACGGCACGCAAGACCGGGGAGGAAGGGCCGCCGGAGGGCATGTGGCCTGGCTGGGGTGGGTGGTGGGGCGGTCTCAGCCGTCGGTTGCCGTCCACCGGCCCGCATGTGGACAGCAAGCTCGGGCCGGGTGGCGGGTGGGGTTGGTGGGGTGAGTGAGGCTGCCCGCAGGCGCTGTCCGGCCTTCCCCCGGCCCTTAGCTGGCGGGTTGTGCGCTCTGGGTACCGGTCAACGGAACGCAGGACGCAAGGCTGGGGAGGAGAGGCCGCCAGGGAACTCCCACGCCTGGGCTAGTGGGGTGTCTTGGTCGCCGGATGGGATGTCCCTCACCTCAGCCCGCAGTTGGTCACGGATCTCAGACACGGTGCTTGTACACCCGCCAACAGTCCGCCTTCCAGCCGCTGAGCCGGGGCCTGCCGCCCCATTCAAGTGGTGCGCAAACCCGCAACCGGAGCCGCAGCCCGGGAACAAGCCCCAGCAACTCCCCTGCCTTCCCGGGGGACCCCTCCCCGGGCCGCCCCCCTCCACCTTCACTTGCGGTTTCGGGGCGGGGGTCAAGGGTGACCGAAGGTCATCGGCTTGCCGACGCGACGAAGGAGCGCCCTTGACGCCCGACCCGAAACCGCGACACTCAACAGCAAGGGGCGGCCCCCAGGTTGATCAATGCAAGAACCGTGACCCCGACTACGTTTTCGTCTGAACCCGCACCCAACCCTCAGCAATTCCGCGCGTAATACGCCAACCCCCGGCGCCAGCTCCACGTGCCGGTCAGGAGGGACAGGGCCGCGATCGCCGGGGCCAGGAAGACCAAGACCGGGGTGAAGGGGACCGTGTCCGCGTGGCCTGTCAGCCAGGCTGCCGGGTAGTAGCCCGCGAACGCGATCGGGACGGCGAAGGTGAACGCGCCCTGGAGCACCGAAGGGAAGATCGTCAGCGGGTAGTTGCCGAAGTTCGCCGCCGTGTTGTCCAGCCAGAAGAACAGCGACTCGCTGCCCCGGAAGCGCAGGACCAGCGCCGCGATGTGCAGGTTCAGGCCCAGCTCGATCACCATCGCCGCGAGGATCGCCAGCAGCAGGAACGTGACGGCCGCCACCGTCCAGTCCACCGACAGCATCGACAGGCAGACCGCCAGCGAGGCGGCCGCCACCGTCAGGTCGCCGAGGGCGTTGATCGGCGCCTCGTACGTGCACACCTGGAGGAACACCGGGACCGGGCGGACGCGGAACGCGTCGAAGCGGCCCTCGCGCAGTAGGTGCGGTACGAGGCCCAGGTTGCCGAAGAACAGCATGTACAACCCGTGCCCCAGCATGCGGATGCTGCTGATGAGGAGAATCGCCCCGACGCCCCAGCCGTCGAGGGAGGGGAACCGGGTGAAGATGACGGTCGCGAAGAGCAGCACCGTGATCTGGTACGTGACGCCGTTCGCCACGGCCATCGCGAAGTCCGCGCGGTTCGCCAACTGGCTGCGCAGGCCCGCCCGGAGAATCACCGTGGCGAGGCGCAGCCGGCCGACGGGCGCGGCGCCGCCGGTAAGCCCCGCGGAGGGGGACGGCATCGGGGACGAGGTCATGTGATCAACCACCCAGGACGAGGAGACGGCGCGCGGCGCGGCGCCACATCAGCCGGCTGAGCAGGGCGAGCACCAGGCACCAGGCGAACTGCTCGGCGAGGTACGGCACCGCGTCGGCCACCGGGATCCGGCCGGTGAACAGCGACACGGGCACATGGACGGTGGCGGCGAACGGCAGATGACTCGCGCCGGCCTCCAACCACCCGGGGAAGAACCAGAGCGGGATCAGCGCACCGGACAGGAGCACCTGCGCGAACGCGGCGAGGCGGGTCACCCCGTAACTCGTGATCGTCCAGAAGCTGGTCAGGTCGACCAGCAGGCCGATCTGATAGAAGACGACCTGGCCGAGGACGTACGAGAGCGCGGCGGTCGCCCCGGCGGCGAACGTCGGCGCGGCCTCGACCAGACCGGTCGCCACGCCCACGGCCAGCCCGGTGAGCAGCCACGCCGTGGCGTACAGGCTCTCCCCGAACCCCCGCCAGGCGCAGTAACGGCGGGCGGAGACGGGCCGGGTGAACCAGAAGACGACCGACCCGTCCCTGATCTTGCTCTGGGCCGTCTCCTGCGAAGCCCCCTCCAGGATGACCCGGCCCGTCCCCATCAGGGTGGCCAGCACCGAGTAGCTGACGGCCTGGTCGGCGTCCATGCCGGCGACCCGGCCGGTGCCCTCCCCGTACAGGGCGCGCCAGAGGACGACGTACAGGAACACCTGCGTGCCGACGACAAACGCGGTCGCCGCGATCCTCGGCCGGTACGCCCATTCGGTACGGGGCACGAGCGCCGCCAGCCGGTGGACGCGGGGCCGGCCGGTGGCCCGGGGGGCCGGGACCGGTCCGGCCGTACGGGACCCGGGGCCCCGCCCTTCGGTCCCGGAGCCCCGCCCTTCGGTACGGACGCTCACGCCCCCGCCCTCCCGGCCGCCCCGACGGCGCCGAGGTCCTCGGGGTCCGCGGGGTCCGCGGGGTCGTCGGCCCGGGTCGCCGGGCGCGCGTACAGGGCGCGCAGCACGTCCTCCACCTTCGTACCGTCGAAGACGATGGAGCGGACCTGATGGCCCGACAACAGCTCGCGCGCGAGGGCGCGTTGGTCCGTGCCGGGGTGCGGTCGCAGCCGTACGGACGTGCCCTCGACGGACTCCACCGCCGCGGACTCCAGGGTGAGGGCGCCCGGCGGGGCGGCGAACTCGACCAGGACCGTGACCGGGCCTGCCGCCGAGCCGGTGAGGACGTCGCGGTCGCCGTCGAAGACGACGCGGCCCCGGTCGATCACCACGAGGCGGCGGCACAGGGCCTCCACCTCGGTCATGTCGTGGGTCGTCAGGACGATCGAGTGGTCACCGGTCGCGGCCAGATTGCCGAGCAGGGTCCGCACCTGGTCCTTGACCAGCACGTCGAGCCCGATGGTCGGCTCGTCCAGGAACAGGATCGGCGGCCGGTGCAGCAGTGCCGCCGCGAGGTCGCAGCGCACCCGCTGGCCGAGGGAGAGGAAACGCACGGGCGTGTCCCAGAAGCCGGAGAGGGCCAGGACGTCGTCCAGCTCCGCGAGGGTCCGGTGGAAGTCGTCGTCGCGCAACCCGTAGATGTCCCGCAGGATGCCGAAGGAGTCCCGGGCCGGCAGGTCCCACCAGAGCTGGGTGCGCTGCCCGAAGGTGACGCCCATGTTCCGGGCGTTGTCGGTCCGGTCCGCGTACGGGTCGAGCCCGAACAGCCTGGCCGTGCCCGCCTCGGGGAGCAGCAGCCCGGTCATCACCTTGATGAGCGTGGACTTGCCCGCGCCGTTCTGCCCCAGCAGCCCGATGAACTCCCCCTCCTCCACGGTGAGATCGACGTCGGCGAGCGCCTCGGTCCGGCCGGCCGCCGGCCGCTTCCACGGGCGGAGGGTGAACCGGCGCGCCTCGCCCGTGTCGTAGGTGCGGAACGTCTTGGTGACGCCCGCGACCCGGATCGCGGGATGTACCTCGCTCATACGGCCGGTTCCCTCTCCGCCCCGACGCCCGCGTTCCCGCCGGCCCCGGCGCCCGCGTTCCCGCCGAGCCCGGCCGGTGCGGTATTCGCGACCCTGGCCCCGGCCGCCGCCCGCGCGCCCATCCCCCGGGCGACGCCCTCGCGCACGAGCGGCGCGAGCAGTTCGCCGACGGCGCCCAGCCAGCGCACGGGGATCACCCGGCGCAGCGCTCCCGGCGCGAGCGTGTCCAGGGCGGTACGGGCCAGGGGCGCCGCGAGGTCGGCCTCACCACCCGCCTCGTGGGTCACCACCCCCAGGCAGAAGGCGGTCGTCCACACCTCGGCGAGCAGCACGTCGCTCACCCGGTCCCGGACGAACTCCCGGAGCGGGAGCGCCTCCAGCGTCTCGCGCAGGGCGGTCACCACGTCGTGCCGGGTGATGCCCCGCTCCAGGAGGACGTCCTCGGCGGGGACCCGGCGCCAGCCGTCGGGGGCCGTGGGGTCCTGGACGTAGGCCACCGCGAGCTGTTCCCACCAGCAGTAGTACGGGACGGTGGCGAGGTCCCCCAGCCGGCCGGAACCGGCGGCGCCCGGCGGGACGGCGGCCTGGACGGCCGCCGGGAAGCAGGCCGAACTGCGCGGGCCCATCACGTCGTTGCCCACCAGGCTGGCCGGGTTCGCGTGGTCGACGGGGTTGGCCACCGGGACCAGCGTCTCTGTGCCGGCCAGGTAGCCGAGCAGCGCCACGTCGTCCGTGTCCTCCCCGGCGGCCTTGGTGAGCGCGTACTCCTCGAATCCCCGCGCCAGCCCGGCCGGCAGCACCAGCGCGACCGACGGCAGGTAGTCGTCCACGACCGGGGCCCACGCGTGCCCGAGCAGGGCGGCGATCCGTACGGCGTTGGCAGTCCGCGAACCCCACTCGGTGAACAGGCTCACCGCGGCCTCGGGGCGGGCGCTCACGAGCGCCGTGACGCGCTCGGCGAAGTCCGGCGCGAGGATCGCGTCGTCCTGGAGGACGAGGTGGTGTGTGGCGCCGGGCGCGACGGACCGCCAGGCGAGGCGGGCGGTCCGCAGCGCGGACGGGGGGCCGTCCGGCTCCGGGTCGGTCACGACCCGTGCCTCCAGGGCGGGATGGCTGTCGCAGAGCAGCTGGGCGGCGGCGGCACGGCTCGGGTGGGCCATGACGACGGTGGACAGCTGGACGGCGGGGGCGGTCGCGGTGACGTGGGGTGCGAGGGGCACGAGGTGTTCGTCCTTCTGGGGCGGGGGGTTGGGGTCGGAGCGGGGGTCGGGGTCGAGGTCGGGGTGCGGGTGAGGGTGGGGGTGGGTCATGTGATCATCGCTCGGTCTTGCCCATGGTCAGGGGCTGTTGGGTGAGCACCGCCGTCGTCCGGGCGGCGGCCAGCCGCAGCGGTCCGAGCCAGTGCAGCAGGGGCTGGGCGACGAAGGCGGGCAGCAGCCGCGCGTACCCCCCGGGCCCGGAGGGTTCGGCGCGCGCCCTGGCGCCCTCGTGGTGGGCGACGAACCGGTCCGCCGCGCGCAGGCTGACCCGGGCGTGCACGAGCAGGTAGGCGACGGCCGCCCCGGCCCACCAGGCCAGCGCGCCCGGGGCGCCCGCGACGAGCAGCCAGGCGGCGGCCCCGGCGACGCACGGCGGCCCGGCGAACCACCACACCGTGTCCAGGCCCTCCTTGACGAGGACCACGGTGTTGCGCCGCCCGAACGCGCGCAGGACCGGGTCCCTGGCCAGCCGGGCGCAGCCCGCCGCGCTGCCGAGGGCCACCAGGCTGTACGCGCGGCCGAGCGCGCCGACGCGCGCGTACCGGTCCACCAGGTTGAAGACGGGCAGGACGGCCGTACTGGCGCCCGCCGAGGAGAGCTTGTAGCCGACGAGGAGGTCGTCCACCGGCTCCTCGTACATCCCGATGGACAGCAGGACGTCGTGCCGGACGAACAGGCCGGCGCCGATGCCGTACACCACCGGCTCCAGCACGGTCCGCAGCCGGTCGGGGAGCCACCGGTGTCGGCGCAGCCGGGCCTGGGCGTGGATGCGGTACGCCTCGACGCCCATCCGGCGGCGCAGGTCCGCCGCCGCGTGGGCGCGCAGCAGCAGGTCGGCGGGGCCGGGGCGGGCGGCGTAGGGCCGGCGCAGCTGGAGGGGGAGTTGCTGGACGAGCGCGGGGCCCTCGCCCTGGCGGCGGTGGGCGGCCGCCACGACGCGCGAGAGGTGGGTGAGGGTGGTGCGGTCGGGCTGGGAGTCGGCGTCGTAGACCCCGATGTACGTACGGGCCGGGTCGGCGTCGGCGGGCAGGATGCCGGGGAGCCGCTCGACGGCGTGGACGAGCTGGCCGCTCTTGGCGCCGGCGGTGGACACGTGGTGGAGGTGGCGCAGGGACACCCCGGGGAACTCGGCGGCGAGGGCGGGCAGGAGTGCGACCGCCACGTCCCGGGTGGTGGGGAGGGCGGTCAGTTCGGTACGGAGGGTACGGACGGGGTCCTCGGCGGCGCGGACCCGCTCGGCGAGCGCGGGCGCGCGGGTGGAGGGCACGACGCCCGCGAGGTGCGCGGCGGCGGCACGGGTGTCGGGGGCCGACGTGAGGCGCGCAACCAGGTCGCCCACCCGGCCGAGGTCGCGGCGCCTGGCCTCCTCCTCGCGCTCGGTGGTGACGACCACCACGTGGGCCCGGCCGGCCGGGTGGTCGAGCGCGGCAACGGCCCGGACGACTTCGGGCAGAAGGTCCTGCTCGCGCAGGGCGGGGATGAGGAGAACCACATGCGGGGGTTCCGTCCCGGGGGGCGCGGGGGCGGGGGTGGGACCAGACGCGGCGGGGGTGGATCGGCGCTCGTGGTCCAGGGTGCGGGCGGTCAGCCACGCTCGGGTGGTGAGCAGGACCCCCCAGGCGAGCACCCCCCAGAGCATGACGAGCGCGGCAACCGTCACGCCGCACCCCCGCCCAAGCCGGACCGGGCGCCGGTGCCGGCGTCAGCGTCCAGCCACGCGTCCGGGGCCTGGGCCTGGGCTGATGGGCGTGGGGCCGTGGATGGGCCCCGGCGGCGGACCCCCTCGCGGGTGGCGGTGTCGCTCGTGGGTTCTGTCGGGGCGGCGGGCGCGGCTGCCGTTGCCGTGTCCGGGGCGCGGAGGGTTCGTACCAGGGGGTACAGGCGTTCGGCCCAGTCGACCACTGTTTCGGGCGTGAGTTGTTCCGGTGATCCGACCGGCGGGCCGGTCAGGGTGGTGGCCAGGTCCGTGCCGAATCCGAGGCCCACGGTCAGTTCGGCCTCGCGGCCGTCCGCGACCGAGGTCAGCGCGGTCACCAGGCGCCCCGCCGCGAACCCCGGCAGGACCCGTACGAGATCCAGCTCGGCGGAGCGCGCCAGCGGCGGACTGCCCTGGGCGGCGTCCCGTAGAAGCTCCTCCGCCGGTACGGCCCCCCGGAAGTCACGGCCGACGGTGAGCTCGGCGATCACGTCGAAGAAACGGTTGGGGAAGCGGCTGTACTGGCCGCGCAGCAGATGGCGGCGGCGCGGCAGCGCGGGGTCGCAGTGCTCCGACCACCGCACCGCGTGCGGGGGCGCGTCCCCGTCGACGAGCGTGACGCGCAGCTCCAGCGAGGTGTCGAGGGAGAACGAGTAGTCGTCGCCGGAGCGGCGGATGCTCCGCGCGTCCTTGCCGACCTTGACGACGATCGTGTCCCGGAAGACCTGGATCTCGTCGGTGTACCACCGGTCCCCGTACTTGAACTCCGCCGACCGGAAGCGCCCGTCGGCGTGGAAGTTGACGAGGACCACCGGCAGCGGTGAGCCGGGGCCGGTGCCCTCGAAGAGGGAGAAGTGCGCGGCCCCGACGAGGGAGAGCTTCTGCTGGTGGCGGTCCAGCACCTCCAGCGAGAACGCGTCCGGCGACACCACCCCGAACAGCTCGTTCTCGAAGGGGCGGTCGAGGTCGGGCGCGTAGACCAGCAGCTCGCCCCCGGTGGCGGCGGACGTCCCCCAGCGCCGGGTCCGGAACTGCTCGCCCAGCTCCGCGCGGTTCTGGAACGTGTGGAACGAGTAGGCGTGCGGGTGGTCGTCGGGGTCGCGGCGGCCCGGAGGGTGGACGACGAGGTGGCGCAGGCAGGCGCTGCTGCCGCGCAGCCCCTTCAGCGCGGACGGGACGGTCCCGGGGCCGGGGGACGGGACGGTCCCGGGGGACGATTCCGTTCCGGGCTTCGCGTGCGGGGCTTCCGGCAGGGCGGTGGTTCCTCCCGTACGGGCAAGTGCCGCCGCCCCCGCGAGGTGTTCCTCGAACTGCCCGATGTGGGCCGGGGTGATGTGCGGCATGGCGTAGAAGTGGTGGAACAGGCGGTCGGTGGTACGCCCGTCGGGCCCGGTCCACGGGAGCCGGTTGCCGACCAGCCGGTACTTCTCCCTCAGCCCGGCCGGAAGCCTGCCCTCGTCGAAGGAGAACCCCACCACGAGGACGGTGTTGCCCGGGGACGGCAGGACCACCGCATCGGGGTCGGCCCGCAGGACGGCCGCGGCCAACTCGTCCCGGACGCGCAGGCAGTCGCGGAACAGCCGGACGTAACCGTCGGCCGCCAGGCCGAAGACCAGCGACCACAGCGCGGCGGCCATGGCGCCCGAGCGCGACCCGGTCACCGTCTCGTCCACGAACCCGGACATGGGTGCCTGGACGGCGCCGTGACCGAGCAGGCCCTTGCGGCAGAGGAACACCCCGCAGCTGTACGGCATGAGACCCGACTTGTGGGGGTCGAGCACCATGGAGTGGACGTACCGGTTGCGGAAGTCGAAGGGGACGCCGGGGTCGGTGAACGGGAGGATCATGCCGCCGTGCGCCGCGTCCACGTGGTGGAAGAAGCGCAGCCCGCCCGGCCGGGCCGTGCGCCGGCCGAGGAGGGCGCTGATGCGGTCCACGGGGTCGACCAGCCCGGTGTTGTAGTAGCCCGCCGTGGAGACGACGATGACGCCGACGGGCGCGCCGCCCGCAGCGCCGCCCTCCGCACCGCCCGCCGCGCCGACCCCGTCCAGGGCCCCGTCCGGGCTCTCCGCCTCCGCCTCCAGCGCGTCGAACGCCTCTTCCAGCAGGGCCGGTCCGAGCACCCAGTCCGGCCCGGGCGTGAGCGCCCGGTGCTCCACGCCGAGGATCTCCGCCGCCTTGCCGACCGAGTGGTGGGTCAGGGTCAGCCCGAGGACGACGATCCTGCGGCAGCCCGCCGCGCGCAGCGCGTTGCGCCCGACGCGCAGTCCGGCGAGCGTGCCCTCGTTGGCCCCACTGGTGAGATAGCCGTCCACGGCGGCGGCACGCATCAGACCCCCCAGTGCCAGCACGGCTTCCCGCTCCAGTCTGCGGGTACCGGTCGTGCCCTGCCCGAAGCGGGTGTGCGTTCCCACGTTGTTGGGGTTGCGCGCGAGGAACCGCTGGGCGGCGTCGAGCGCGAGCCGGTGCGGCTCGGTCATGGCGAAGCCCAGCCGTACCGGACCGTCCGGGTCGTCCCACGAGGGGATCTCGGCGAGCCGCGCCGTGAGCGCGGCGTCCAGTTCGGCCGCGGACAGCGCGGTCCGCGGAAAGGGGTCGGTCTCGGTCGAGCCGTCGGGCAGGTCGGGCACGTCAGCGCACCTCCTTGCGGAACTCGCAGCGCAGGACGGCCCTGGGGCCGACGTCCAGGTCGCGTACGTACGTGTGCGGCGGCCCGGCCAGGGCCAGCCCGGCGCGCGCGAACGCGTCGACGATCTCCTCGGACGGCAGCAGCACCATGGGGACGCCGTCCGGCAGGAGGTGGCGGCCGGTCTCCCCGCCGGGGCGCAACCGGGGATCGAGGGAGTCGGAGGTGAAGCAGTTGAAGGCCAGCGTCCCGCCCGGGCGCAGGACCCGGGCCAGTTCCGTGACGCAGGAACGCCACTGGGCGACGTCGACGGCGTTGTGCAGGACGCCGTAGCAGACGACGAACGCGAAGGTCCCGGACTCGGCGGGGACGGCGTGCGCCGCGCCCCCGCGTACGGTGACCCGCTCGGCGGGGTAGCCGGCGACCGCGGACCGGGTCGCCTCGACCATCGCCTCGTGCAGGTCCATGGCGACCACGCGGAACCCGTGGTCGAGGAGGGCCCGGGTGTTGCGCCCTCCCCCGCACCCGAGGTCCAGGGCGAGCCCCGGGTCGCCCGGGGCGCCGGCCCCGTGCGTCCCGCCCGCCGGGTCCGCCTCCGTGCCCGTGAACGCGGCGAGCAGTTCGACGAGGTAGGGGCGGGGTGTCAGGGAGGCGAACTCGGCGACCGTACCGGGCGCGTTCCAGTAGGCCGCGGCGCGCTCGTGGGCCGCCTCGGGGGCGCTCGGTCCGTTCACGGGGTGATCTCGCTTTCCTCGTCGGTGCCGTGCTGCGGGTCTGTCCCGTCGATGCCGTGGTGCGGCTCCGTCCCGTCCGTACCGTCGTACGGGATCTCCTCGTACGTGCCGTTGTGCGGGCGGGCCCGGAGCGTGCTCATGCCCTGCGCGGCGAAGAACGCCTCGCAGTGGTCCGGGTCGTCCGTGAGAGCGAAGAACGCCGGGCCGACCGAGGACAGGGCGAGCACGGTCGCCGCGCCGCTGGTCTTCAACGGCTCCAGCCGGCGGGCGAGTTCGGTCAGCCCGGGGTAGGAGAAGGAGCAGTTCTCGATGCTGCCCATGCGGAAGCGGTAGTCGAAGACCAGGTCGCCGAGCGGCCCCAGGTCGCCGCGCACCAGGGCGGGCATCGCCTCGTGCAGCATCCGGAACGCGATGGTCGGCGCGTGCAGCTCGCCGGTGGCGCGGAAGCGGTCGAACTGCGCGATCTCGGCGGCCATCAGCTCCTGCGTGGAGCGCTCGGGCACGGGCGGCGGCACCGCGATGACGAACGAGAGGCCGTCGGGCACGGGCGCGGTCAGGACGACCGTGCTGCGGCCCGCCACGACCTGGACTCCGCCGGGGTGGAGGCCGGAGGCCGCCGACCCGCCGATGCACTGCACGGGCATCAGTCGGCCGGGCTCCTCGCCGTGCTCCTCCCCGTGGTTGCTGGTGAGGTACGGCAGGAGGTCGGCCCGGTCCACCGGGCTGCCGTACAGGTGGTTGACGGCCGTCGCGACGGCCGCCGTCAGGCTGCTGCTGGAGCCGAACCCGGCGTGCACCGGGAGCGGGTCGCTGTCCACGGCCACTTCGAGCGCCGTGTCCGCCCCGAGGGCGGCGCACATGACCCGGACGGCGTGCTCCACGAGGAGGGGGCGGCGGATGCCGGGGTCCAGGCGGAGGTCCTGGCCGCGCGGGAGCCTGCGTACCCGCACCCGGTGGAAACGCGCGACGGAGAAGACCAGTTCGCCCGCGTCGTAGAGGAGGTTGTGGTCGCCCGCGACGGCGGCCGGCTGGAGGGCCATCGCGTTGAGCCGGGTCGGGTAGCGGACGGCGGTCCGGTCGAGCGCCTTGCCCGCGCCGACCGGGCCGGTGAAGGGGTGGTGGATGGTCCCTGGGGTGAACGAAGCGAACATCTCATCCCGCCTCGGGCGTCGGGGGTGCGGTGGACCGTACGGCCGGCGGCCCGTCGGACAGGGCGTCGGTGAGCTGGTGGTGGCGCCGGGTCGTCAGCTCGGCCAGTTGGTCGAGCGAACTGGTGGTGTATCCGCCGCTGCCCAGCGAACCGGGCACCCGGATGGCCATGTTGGCCCGCGCCAGCTGGAGGTGGGGCAGCCGGAAGCGCAGCACTTCCCGCATCAGCAACCGCAGTTGGCGCAGGCCCGGCTCCTCCCGCCCCGCGTCGCGGAGCGCGCTGCCGGCCCGCGCCGCCTCGTCCAGGAGGCGGGGAAGCAGGGGTCGGTGCCGCTGGATCGCGTCCGCCGCCTCGCGGTAGGCGGCGGGGAGGTACGGCAGGTTCTCGTCCAGGTACCGGGGGTACCACCCCGCCTCCGGCTCGCCCGGCTCCGGGCGCAGCAGCGCGATGTCCACCAGCAGCGGGGTCATCTGGGCGCCGCCCGGCGCGTACAGGACCGTCCCTCCCACCGTCATCGGCGGGAAGTAGGGGCGCATCCGGTGCGAGAAGACCTCGGGTGTCACCTGTCGTTTGACGGCGAGCAGCGCCTCGGCGAACGTCCTGAACCCGGCGACGGCCCGGGCGAGCCGCTCGGTCAGCTCCGGGTCGCGGAGCGGCAGCGTGAGCGTGGCGACGAGATCGTCGACGGCCGGGCGCAGGGCGGTGCCCGCGATGCGCACCTGGTCGATGAAAAGGATTTCCTCGGGTATTCCGGTGAAGAATCGGGTCCCGGAGCGGGGATTGCGTAAAGCGTAGGTGTAGACGCTGTCCCTCGGGATTTCATCCGTGATGTCCCCGAGCTTCAACAGTGTTTCCTCCGCGCCGCTGATGGTGCGGTGGTCCACGCCGTGCCGTTCCAGCGAGGCCAGAACAAATCCGAGGTCGCGTAGAGCGGCGCCCGCGGTCGGCAGATCGGACACGTTGTTCCATACGCGCGCGAGCATGTCGTCGGCCAGTCGTTCGAGACCGGCCCGGTCGGCGTGCGCGTTGAGTTCCGTCAGGTGGTCGACATGACGGACGAATTCGAGGGGATCCAGATCGGAAATGGTTCGGTCGAGCGCGTCCATGCGGACAGCGAGGCTCACTAGTTCCATCCTTCTGCGACTCAGAAAGGCGGTACAGGAGAAAGATTTCAGGCGGCGAAGGCCAGTTCTCCCAGGTCCCGGACACGGCTCTCGACCTCGGTCGGAGCGGGGACGCCCGGGGGGCACGAGGTGACCCAGACGACGGGCAGGCCGGCGGCCCGCGCGGCGAGGAGACCCGCGAAGGAGTCCTCCACGGCCAGTGCGGTCCCGGGCGCGGCGCCGCACTCACGCAGCACGGCACGGTAGGCGTCGGGCGCCGGTTTGGCGGCGATGTCCGGACCCGCGCAGGTCACGGCGGCGAAGTGCTCCCGCACGCCGAGGCGGTCCAGGTGGCCCTCGACCCAGTCCCGGGAGTTCCCGGAGGCCAGGGCCAGCACCCGCCCCTCACGGCGGCAGGCGTCGAGGAACGCGGCCACGCCGGGCAGCAGTGGTTCCTCGTCGGCGCGGCGGCGGTTCTCCCGCTCGAATTCCTCCCACAGCCCGTCGGAGCGCCGTTTTCCGAGAAGGGAGATCAGGCGGGCGCCCAGCGCGCCGCGATCCAGTGTGGCGTCGGTTCTGACAGGCAGCGGGGCAGGGAGGTCAACCCTTTCCCGGTGAAGAATCCTTTGCCATTCCTCGACCGCGATGCGTTCGGTGTCGAGGAGAACTCCGTCGAAGTCGAGAACGATAAGCCGCGGTTTTGCCAACCGCACGGTCGCCCCCATGCATAACCACCCCCGTGATTGGTCTACACCAGAACCTACCCACTGCCCGTCCGGCAGTGCAACCCCTTTCTTCCCGGGATTCCCCGGGCCGGTCGTGCGCAAGGCCCGGAAGGGGGTGCTTCTCCCCTCCCGGGCCTTGCGCACGATGACGTATTCCGGGCCGCGCGGCGGCCTCAGTCGCTCGCGATCGCGTTCAGTACGTTCATCCGGCCCGCCCGGAACGCCGGGACCAGGGCCGCGAACAGTCCCACGAAGGCCGAGGCCACGAAGACGCCCGCGATCGTCGGCCACGGGATCTCCAGGACCCCCAGGCCCTCCAGGGCCAGGAGCTTCTGGGCCGCCGTGCCCCAGCCGAGGCCCAGGCCCAGGCCGAGCAGGGCGCCGAAGACGGCGATGACCACCGACTCCAGGCGGATCATGCGGCGCAGTTGGCGCCGCGAGAGGCCGATCGCCCTCAGGAGGCCGATCTCGCGGGTCCGTTCGACCACCGACAGGGCCAGGGTGTTGACCACGCCCAGCACCGCGACCACGATCGCGAGGCCCAGCAGCCCGTACACGATGTTGAGCAGCTGGCTGACCTGGTCCTTGAGGTCCTGCTTGAAGTCGGTCTGGTCCTGCACCTTGTACTGCGGGTACGGCGCGAGCGACTTCTTGAGGGCCGCGTACGCCTCCTTCTCCTTGCCGTCCTGCGCCGCCGCGAACATGATCATGTTCTTGGGCATCTTGGCGGCCGGCACGTACCGCTCGGCGGTCGTGAGGTTGATGTACATCGCGCCCTTGTCGATGCTCGTGTCGTCCGACGTGATCGCCGCGACCTTGAGCTCCGCCGTCCCGCCGGCCTTGAACGCGACCTTGATCGTGTCCCCGACCTTGACGCCGTGGTCCTTGGCGTACGCGTCCCCGACGGACATGGCGTCCTTGCCGTACGCCGCCGACAGCTCCCCCGCGACGGTCTCGCGGCGCAGGTCCTGCGCGTACGTCGGGTCGGCGGCGATGACGCCCTCGTCCTCCGCCTTGCCGTCCGGCGAGGTCAGCTTGGCGTCGACCATGCGGTACTGGGTGACGTGCGCGATGCCCGGCGTGCTCTCCAGCGCTTCCTGCGCCTTCGGCACGATCGGCGTGTTCGGTACGGACGGCTGGACGATGAAGTCCGCCCCGACCGACTTGTCCAGCTCGTCGGTGGCCGACGCGACCATCGAGGAGCCCACCACCGAGAGGCACGCCACCAGCGCGAGGCCGATCATCAGCGCGGCGCCGGTGGCTCCCGTACGGCGCGGATTGCGCAGCGCGTTGCGCTCCGCGAGCCGGCCGACCGGGCCGAACACCCGCAGCAGCACGGCGCTGAGCACCCGGACCAGACCGCCCGCCAGCAGCGGGCCGATCACGACGAACCCGATGAGCGTGAAGACCACGCCCACGCCGAGGAACAGCGAACCCGCCGCCGCCTCGTCGGCGCGCGTCGCCACCAGGAGGGAGAGGCCGCCCGCCGCCGTGAGCAGCAGCCCGAGGACGGCCCTGAGCAGGCCGGCCCGCCCGTCCGCGGGGGTCCCGGCGTCGCGCAGCGCGGCCATCGGGGAGATCCGCGCGGCGCGCCGGGCGGGGATGTAGGCGGAGACGACGGTGACCAGCACGCCGAGCACGAGCCCGATGACCGGGGTCGTCCACCGCACGGTCAGGTCCTCGGTGGACAGTTCGAGGCCGGTGGCCGACATGAGCTTCATCAGCCCGACCGCGAGCCCCACCCCGGCCGCCACTCCGGCGACCGAGCCGAACACCCCGAGCAGGACCGCCTCGAAGAGCACCGAGCGGTTGATCTGGCCGCGGCTGGAGCCGAGCGCCCGCATCAGCCCGATCTCCCGGGTGCGCTGGGCGACCAGCATCGAGAAGGTGTTGACGATGAGGAAGATGCCGACGAGGAAGGCGATCCCGGCGAAGCCGAGCATCGCGTACTTCATCACGTCCAGGAAGGACCCGACGTCGGAACGGTTCGCGTCGGCGGCCTCCTTCTGCGTCTGGATCTTGTACGTCCCCGTGCCGAGGGCCGCCGTCACGTCCTGCTTGAGCTTCGTGTCGCTGACACCCGCGTCGGCGGTGACGTGCAGCTGGGTGAACCGGCCGGGGCCGCCGAGCAGTTCGCGCTGGGCCGTCGCGGTGTCCAGGTAGAGGACCGTCGCGCCGGGGTTGGTGACCTTGAAGGCGGCGATGCCGGTGATCTTCTTGGTGAAGGTCCCGGTGACGGCGATCGCGCGCAGCTCGTCACCGATCTTGATGTGGTGCTTGTCGGCGGTGTCGGCGTCGATCATCGCCTCGGTGGGACCGCGCGGCGCGTGGCCGGAGGCGATCTCCATCGAACGCAGGTCGTTGCGCGTCCAGTTGCCGACGAACGTGGGGGCGCCGGTCGTGGCGCCCACGTTCTTGTTCTCCGCGTTGACGACGGTCACACTCTCGCTGCTGACCGCGCCCTCGACGGACTTCACCCCGGCCACCGCGCCGACCCGTTCGAGGGCCGAGGCGGGCAGGGTCTCGGGCTTGCCGGTCCCCGACTGCTGGCCGCCCTCCCCGCCCGACGACTTGGGGCTCACCGTCACGTCCGGGGAGGTGATGGCGAAGAGCTTGTCGAACGTCGTGTTCATCGTGTCGGTGAAGACGAGCGTGCCGGAGACGAACGCCACCGACAGCAGGACCGCGACGGCGGACAGCGCCATCCGCCCCTTGTGCGCGAAGAAGTTGCGCATCGAGGTCTTGACCACGGTCACGACGTCCGCCCCCGCGCGTCGAAGTCCTTCATCCGGTCGAGTACGGCTTCGGCCGTCGGCCGGAACATCTCGTCCACGATCCGGCCGTCCGCGAGGTACAGCACCCGGTCCGCGTAGGACGCGGCGACCGGGTCGTGCGTGACCATCACGATCGTCTGGCCCAGGTCGTCGACGGACCGGCGCAGGAAGCCCAACACCTCGGCGCCGGCCCGCGAGTCCAGGTTCCCCGTCGGCTCGTCACCGAAGATGATCTCGGGGCGGGCGGCGAGCGCCCTGGCCACCGCGACCCGCTGCTGCTGGCCGCCGGACAGCTGCGTCGGCCGGTGCTTGAGCCGGTCGGCCAGGCCCACCGTCTCCACCACCTTCCGCAGCCACTCGGCGTCCGGCTTACGGCCGGCGATGTCCATCGGCAGCGTGATGTTCTCCAGCGCGTTGAGCGTCGGCAGGAGGTTGAACGCCTGGAAGATGAAGCCGATCCGGTCCCGGCGCAGCTGCGTCAGGCGCTTGTCCTTGAGCTTCGTTATCTCGGTCTCGTCGAGGTGGATCTCCCCCGACGTCACCGTGTCGAGCCCGGCGAGGCAGTGCATCAGCGTCGACTTGCCGGAGCCCGAGGGCCCCATGATCGCTGTGAACTCCCCCCGGGCGACGTCCACGTCGACGTGGTCGAGTGCCACGACGCGGGTCTCGCCCGCCCCGTACGCCTTGACGACCTGCCGCGCTCGCGCCGCGACGGCCGTACGCCCTCCAGTGCCCCCGTGCCTGGGGATGGTTGCAGCCGTTGTCACGGTCATTCTCCTCAGTGAGTCGTTCCCCCGCCGCGTCCGCCGCGACGGGGTCCCCTTGATGTGCTCCGAGTCTGTCGGCCGACGCCCGCCCGCACCCTGGTGCGCGGCGGTGTCTTCACCAGGGGGCTTTCCCCACCCCCCGGGTGCGGTCGCCCCCCGTACCGGCGACCGCCGTTGCCGTATGTCCAAGCTAAAGACCACGGCCGTCTCTACGCGTCCTCCACCCGAAGGACAGGCCCCTGGACAGAAGTAAGGAGAAGCCCCTAGGGGATTCCTCCCGGAGGAGGAGCCGCGGGGGGTGGGGGTGAGAGGGTGTCCCCGGCAGATACGTGCAGGGGGAAGGAATCTTGTGGGCGGCGGCACCGAGGACACCGAAGCGATAGCCGGCGCCGCTCCCGCCCCTCCGCGCGGGCGCGGCCCCGTCGTCGCGGCGCTCATGCTGGGCATGGCGCTCGCCGCCCTCGACGGCACCATCGTCGCCACGGCCGTCCCGCAGATCGTCGGCGACCTCGGCGGATTCTCCGTCTTCTCCTGGCTGTTCTCCGGCTACCTGCTCGCCGTGACGGTCACCCTGCCCGTGTACGGGAAACTCTCCGACACCCTCGGCCGCAAGCCCGTCCTGATCGCCGGCATCGTCATCTTCCTCATCGGGTCCGTCCTCTGCGCGAGCGCCTGGAACATGGCCGCCCTCATCGCCTTCCGCGTCGTCCAGGGCCTCGGCGGCGGCGCGCTCCAGGGCACGGTGCAGACCATCGCCGCGGACCTGTACCCCCTGAAGGAACGCCCCAGGATCCAGGCGAAGTTGTCCACCGTCTGGGCGAGCGCCTCGGTCGCGGGGCCGCTGGTCGGCGGGCTGTTCGCGGGGTACGCGGACTGGCGGTGGATCTTCCTCGTCAACCTGCCCGTCGGCGCGGTGGCGCTCTGGCTCGTCGTCCGCCACCTGCACGAACCGGCCAGGCCCGGCGCGGGACCGCGCCCCCGGGTCGACTGGGCCGGCTCGCTCGCGGTCTTCGCCACCGCGACGCTGCTGCTCACCGCGCTCGTGCAGGGCGGGGTGGCGTGGCCCTGGCTCTCCGTACCCTCCCTGGGACTTCTCGCGGGGAGCGCGGCACTGGCCTGCCTGACCGTGCTGATCGAACGCCGGGCCGCCGACCCGATCATCCCCGGCTGGGTGTGGAAGCGCCGGACGATCGCGGCGGTCAACCTCGCGCTGGGCGCGCTCGGGCTGCTGATCGTCGCGCCGACCGTCTTCCTGCCGACGTACGCGCAGTCCGTCCTCGGCCTCGGGCCGATCGCGGCGGGCTTCGTGCTGTCCGCGATGACGCTGAGCTGGCCGGTGAGCGCGGCGCTGTCCAACCGCGTGTACAACCGGATCGGCTTCCGCAGGACCGCGATCACCGGGATGTGCGTCGCGCTGGCGGTCCTCCTGGCGTTCCCGCTGCTGCCCTTCCCCGGGGAGGCGTGGCAGCCGGCGCTGATCATGCTGGTCCTCGGGGCGGGGCTGGGGCTGTTCCAACTCCCCCTGATCATCGGGGTCCAGTCGTCCGTGGGCTGGGCGGAGCGGGGTACGGCGACCGCGTCGATCCTCTTCAACCGCCAGATCGGGCAGAGCGTGGGCGCGGCGGTGTTCGGGGCGGTGGCGAACGGCGTCCTGGCGTCGCGCCTGGCGGCGGGGGCGGGGGCCGGGGCGGGCTCCGGGGCGGCGGGTTCGGCGGGTTCGGCGGCCGAGGCCGGGCTGCCCGGGGACCTGGACGCGGTGTCCTCGGCGCTGAGCCACCCCGGTGCGCTGAGCGCGTCCTCGGAGGAGTACCTGCGCCGGGCGGTGGACGCGGCGGTGGACCACGTGTTCGTGGGCGCGGCGGGGGCGGCGGTGCTGTGCGTCCTGGTCCTGCTGTTCGTGGCGCCGCGCGAGTTCCCGGTGCTGCCGGACGAGTAGGCGGGGACCGGCCAACTCGTAGCGTCACCGCATGACTCCGGAGCGCTCTGGACAGGGATGGCGGGACCCGGTCTACCCGAGTAGGCCGACCAACCGGTGAACACTGGAGGTTCAGCCGCGTGATCGCTTCGGATGTCGCAGCCCAGATCGGGGAGTTCGACAAGAACGGCTTCCTGGTGCTTCCCGGCCTGCTGCCGGCCCCCTTTGTCGAGCGCCTGACCCGGGAGGTCGACCACTGGGTCGATTCCGGGCTGCGGCAGCGCTCCATCGACGCCTGCTTACGCCCCGAGCGGTCCCCGTTACCGGAGACCGTCGAGCTGGAGATGACGGCACACGGGGAACTGGTCGTGTTCCCGCCGCTTCTGGAGCTGCTGGAGGACACGAACCTGCTCGGCCCCGCCTTCGTGTTCCACCACCTCCACAGCGACCGCCGCCCCTCCGGGGCCCCGGGCAAGCCTTGGCACCACGACTACGAGCAACGGCCCCAGCGCCACCGGCGGCTCCCGATGGTCCACGTGCTCCACTACCTCCACGGCCTGCGGCCGGGCATGGGGCCGCTCGCCGTACTGCCCGGCTCGCACCACGAGGTCGCGGAGAAGAACGCCCGCGCGCACCTGGGCACGGACGTCCTGCCGGGAGAGGTCGTGATCACCGAACTGCCCCCGGGCTCCGTGGTCGTCCTCCACTCCGCGCTGTTCCACACCCGGCGCACCGGGGACACGTCCGCGACCGTGGATTCCGGCCGGTACATGATCGACGCCTCGTACTGCCGTACGGGCGAACCGTGGCCGCCGGTCAAGCCGTACTGGCGGCGGATCCTCGCGGCCGGCCGGGAACGGCGCCTGGGACACGGGCGATGGGCGGAGCTGTTCGAGGAACGCCACTTCGGCGCGTACGAGCCGGACCGGGCGGGGCGGGCCGCGTGAGGGTCCTGCGGGAGGTGTCCTTCGACCGGGTCCTGGACCACTTCGCGCTGCACCACCCCTACCACCCCGGGGACCCGGCCAACTCCAACGACGAGGCGGAGACCCACATCCGCCGCGCGCAGACCCTCGCGGACGGCCGCTGGCACCACGTGCTGCTGGAGGTCCCCGAGGTCCGCGAGGTGGTGCTGCCCTGGCATCTGGGCGAGGACGGGGAGGTCGAGCTGATCCCGCGGACGGGCCTCACCGTGCGGGCCGCCGCCGGCCGGCTGGCCGCCCTCGGGGACACGTACACCGCGTCCAATCCCCTGTGTGCCCGCAAGCTGGGCCGCCAGGCCGACGCCGAGCCCTCGGCGGTGTTCCTGAGCACCAGGGCGGTGGAAGGACCGGACTACGAGGGGCTGTCCGTCCGGGAAGGACTGATCCACCTCGACGGGCTCCACCGGATGCTGGCCTGGGAGCGGGTCGGGTGGCCGGCGCCCGGACGGCTGCTGGAGGCGTACGTGGCGGGGCTCTCCCCGGCCGACGTACGGGAGGCGGTGTCCCCGGCCGACGTACGGGAGGGTCTGTCCCCCGCCGACGTACGGGACGGGCTATCCCCGGCCGACGTACGGCATGGCGCTCGGCATGACCAGGACGGACTGGATGTTCACCCCGGCCGGAAGAGCGGCCATGGCCCGGACCATGTCGACCACGTGCCGGATGTCCATGGTGGGTTCCACCCGCAGTGACCCGTCGGGCTGCCGGACGGCCGGCTGCGGGCGGTCGTCCGGCGTCACGTTGCCGATGTCGATCTGGCCGCAGGAGATGTCGTGGCGGCGCCCGTCGAGCGAGAGCGAGCGGGTGAGGCCGGCCACGGCGTGCTTGGCCGCGGTGAAGGCGATCGAGTCCGGTCGCGGCATCTGGGCGGAAGGGGCCCCGTTGTTGATGATCCGTCCGCCCTTCGGGGTCTGCGCCTTCATGACCCGGAAGGCGGCCCGGGAGCAGAGGAAGGTTCCGGTGGCGACCGAGTCCATGACCCGGTGCCAGTCCGCCACCTCCACGTCCTCGGTGGGCGTGTACGGCATGAGGTCGGCGGCGTTGTTGAACAGGAGGTCCAGCCGTCCGTACCGCTCCACCACGGCCGAGAACAGCGCGTCCACGGACCGCGCGTCGGTGACGTCCGAGGCCAGCACCACCGCCCGCTCGCGGTCACCCGCGCCGGCCAGGTCCGCCGACTCCCGCAGCCGCTCCTCGCGCCGGCCGGTCAGCACGACCCTCCAGCCGTCGGCCAGCAGGCCCAGGGCGCAGGCCCGCCCGATCCCGCTGCCCGCTCCCGTGACCAGAGCCGTCCTCACCACACCGCACCACCCCTTCGTGCCACACCCCACGGCGCCGTTCCGGACCACCCGGAAGCGTGTCCCCGGCCGTACCCCAGCAAACAGGAGTGACCATGAATGACCGCTTACAGGCCCTGCACGGCACGGACGGCAGCAGGACGTGGTTCGAGCGCGCGCGGCACTCCCTCGCGGGCGGGATCAGCTCGTCCTCCCGGCTCACCTCCACCGGGCCGCACCCCTACCCCCTCTACATCACCAGCGGGTCCGGCTCCCGGATTCGCGACGTCGACGGCAACGAGTACATCGACTACCTCATCTCCTACGGAAGCGCCGTTCTCGGCCACGCCCCGCCCGTGCTGACGGAAGCCCTCACCCAGGTCCTGCACACCGGCACGATGTTCGGCACCTGCAACGTCCCGGAGGTGGAACTGGCCGAGACGATCTGCCGGATGGTGCCCTGCGCGGAACTCGTCCGCTTCGCGAACTCCGGGAGCGAGGCCGTGCAGGGTGCCGTACGGGCCGCCCGCGGCCACACCGGGCGCTCCCGGATCCTGAAGTTCGAAGGGCACTACCACGGCTGGTCCGACACCCTGGCGATCTCCAACCGCCCCACGGAGGCCGAGGCCGGTCCCGCCGCCACACCACGGTCCGTCCCGCACTCCCCGGGCATCCCCGCGGGTGTCGTGGAGGACGTGGTGGTCTGCCCCTGGAACGACCTGACCGCGCTGCGCGCGGCGCTCAACGCCCACGCCGGGGAACTCGCCGCCGTCATCTGTGAGCCGATCGTCGCCAACAACGCCTGCACCATGCCCGAGCCGGGATACCTGGAGGCGCTGCGCGAGGAGTGCACCGCCCGCAACATCGTGCTGATCTTCGACGAGGTCTGCACCGGATTCCGCACCGGCCCCGGCGGCGCCCAGGCCCTCTTCGGCGTGGAACCCGACCTGGCCGTGTTCTCCAAGGCGCTCGGGGGCGGTCTGCCCATCGCCGCCTTCGCCGGGCGCCGGGAGATCATGGACGCGCTCGCCTCGGGACGCGTCAAGCACGGCGGCACGTACAACGCCTCGCCGCTGTGCGCGACGGCCGCGCTGGAGACCCTGCGGCAACTCGGCGATCCCGCCGTCGTCCGACGGATCGACGACACCGGCCGCCAGATCATGGAGACGGCCCGGAAGGCGGCGCACGACCAGGGCATCCCCTGCTCCGTGCAAGGCGTCGGCGCCATGTTCCAGACCGTCTTCACCCCCGAGGGCCGCCCCACCCGCGACTACCGCGACCTGCTGGACGTCGACCAGGCCCGGTCCCACACCTTCCGCCACGAACTCCTCAAACGCGGGGTCCACGCCAACGCCTTCCCCATGGCCTGCTGGTTCGTCTCCTCCACGGTCACCGACGACGACCTCGCGGCCACCTGCGCGGCGGTCACGGAGGCGTTCAAGGCCCTGTGACGCGTGCCGCGACGCCTGCCGCCGGACGGGCTCGGCGGGGCCGGGCAAGGGTGACGGGGTGGGGACGCTCAGCCCTCCGCGGGTGCCCGGCCCGTCAGGGCCGCCAGGGCGTTGCGGACCGAGGTCATGTGGGCCCGCACCTCCTCCCCCGCCGCCTCGTGCGCCCGGGCCGCGCCCTCCGCGTCGCGCAGGACGCGGTCCGCCGACGCGCCCGCCGCCGCCAGCAGTTCCGCCGCGCGGGCCTGAGCGTCCTCCTGGCCGTGCCGGGCCCGCTCGCCCGCCTCGGAGAACGCGCGCTGCGCCTCCGTCAGCTCCGCCTGCGCGTACGCGGACAGTTCCGCGGTACGGACCTCCCACTCGGCCTCGCGCGACGCGATCTCCCGCTCCGTCGCCGCGAGCCGCTCCGCGTGGCCCTTCTCCAGGCCCTCCAGCACCGCCTGGGTCCGGCGGCGCATCTCCCGCAGTTCCTCCAGCGCCTCCCCGCGCCATCCCTTCGCCTCGCCCCGCGCCTCGGCGCGCTCGGCGTCCGCCACCGCCCGGGCCGCGCCGACCACGTCCCGTACGTACGCCTCCGCCTCCGCCCGTACCGCCTCCGACGCCTCCCGCGCCGCCTCCTTGGCCTCCCGGCCCTCCGCCCTCGCCGTGTCGAGGAGCGCCCTGGCCTCCTCGCGGGCCTCGGCCCGCACCCGGTCGCCCTCGTCGGCGGTCAGCGTCATGATCTGCGGGGCCCGGCCGCCGAGCGACTCGTACGTCTGCGGCCCCCGCGCCCGCACCTCCTCCAGCCGCTCCCGCAGCAGCGCCGCCTCGCCCTCCATGCGCTTGGCGAGGACGGTGAGCCGGGCCGCGCGTTCCCACGCGTCGTCACGGCCCTGGGACAGCGCGGCGACCTGGTGGTCCACCTGCTCCGGGTGGTACCCGCGCCCCCGCGTGGGCACGAAACCGTGAACAGACGGCTGAGCAGCACTCATCGGGAAGCCCCTTCCGGCACACAACGCGATCCGGCGCACATCCTGCTGGATCGAAGCGAAATGCGCATAATGCGACACTCCGCCCATCTGTCCTGCCCAAGGATGCGGCACGCTACGCGGAATGCCTGAATCCGCTGCTCAAGAGGGAGCCGCGCCGCAAACAGACCTGGGCGCCCCCCGCATCACGCGGAGGGCGCCCAGGTCATCCGTACAGCACGCCGGAAGGCTTCAGAGCAGCCCGTCCCACATCTGCTCCAGCAGCACCGACCACCAGCTCTCCGGCGACGACAGCGCCGCCGGGTCGAGCGCCGCCAGCTGCGCCTGGAAGTCGACCGTCCAGCGCCCCGCCTGCTCCGGCGTCAGCCCGTACCGCAGCCGCCACATCCGCCCCAGCAACGCCAGCGAACGCGTGAACTCCGGCAGCCCCGTGTTCACGAACTGCGGCGGCACCGACTGCCCGCCCGGACCCGGCTCGACCGGCACGGCCATGATGTGCGCCGTCCCGTACTGGACACAGATCGCCCGCCCGAAGTCACTGCCCATCACCAGGTACGACCCCGCGTCGGCGGCCGGCTGGATCTGCCGCTGCGCCGCCAGCTCCGCCAGCGTCGGCACCACCGGGTGGGCCGGCTGCGCCCAGAAGAACGGCCCGAAGTCGGCCGGCAGCCCCGCCCACACGAGCGTGCGCGCCACCAGGTCGGGCACCCCCTGCCGGGACACCGCCCGCTGGTCGAACCGGCAGATGCCCTGCGGGCCGAACGCCCCCAGCAGCTCCTGCGCGACGCCCTCGGGCGGGATCGGCGGCGCGGGCGGGATCTGCGGCAGCGGCGCCCGCACCGGCGCGGGGCGTGCCGGACCGTCGGCTACCTGGTGCAACTCGCCCTGGTGGGTCAGCAGATGCCGCATCCCCTGCTGCCGGCTCGCGTGGTCCTGCCCGTACGGCGCGACGCTGGTGATCCGCACCTGCGGCCAGCTCTCCCGGATCATCCGCGCGCAGTACGCGCCCGGCAGCTCGCAGGACTCCAACTCCGTGTGGAGTTCGAGGACCTGCTGCGGCGGCACGTTCATCGCCCGCAGCTCGTGCAGGATCTGCCACTCGGGATGCGGCGTGCCGGGCGCCGAGCGGCGGATCAGCTGCGCCTCGGAACCGTCGGGCGCGCGGTAGCGCAGGACGGCCTGGTAGCCGGGGCCGACCGTCGGCAGACCGTAGGGCTGCTGCGGGTAGCCGTACGGCGGGGGCACGGGCGCCGGCGCCTGAGGCACCGGACCGGGGCCCTGGGGTGCCATGCCGTGCGGGACGGGACCGGGGGCGTACGGTACCGGGCCCGGCGGTACGGGACCGTGGCCGCCGCCCGGCACGCCGGGGGGACCCGGGGGCTGCGGCGGACCGGATGGCGGACCCACCGGGTTGGGACCCGCGAGCATCGTCGCGGCGTGGTGGACCCCGCCCGGGGGCGTGCCCGGCTGCTGCGGGCCGCCCGCGCCGGGGACGCCGGGCGGGCCGGGAGGCTGGGGGGCGCCCGCGCCGGGGGCGCCGGGCGGGCCCGGGGGCTGCGGCGGACCGGACGGCGGGCCGACCGGGTTGGGACCCGCGAGCATCGTCGCGGCGTGGTGCACCCCGCCCGGGGGCGTACCGGGGACACCCGGCGGACCGGGCGGTCTCGGGGCGTCGGAGCCCTGCTGCGGGACGAGTTGGGTCGGCAGGTAGCCGCCCGCCGGTACGCCGGGCGCACCCGGGCCGGACGTCGGCGGTGTCCCGCCGGGCGCCCCGGGGACACCGGGCGGGCTCGGCGGCGGAGGCGGGGCGGAACCGCCCCCGCGTCCGCCGCGCGGCGGCGCGTACGCCTTGCTGGTCGCGGCGTCGGCGATGTCACCGGCGCTGGGGGCGGGACCGACGCCGGAACCGGCGCCGGGGGGCGGGGCGGGACCGCCGGGGGGCGCGGGCGTCGCGCCCGGAGCACCGCCAGGACCCGCGGCCGGACCGCCCCCCGCGCCGTCGAACGCCGGAGCCGGCGCGATCGTGGTCCTCGGCAGCCCGCTACCGCTCGACATCAGGGCCGTCGGGGCGTCAGCGCCCAGGCCCGGCGGGGGAGTGTCCTCGTCATCCGCGCCGGAGAGCGCCGGTGCGAAGACCGTCTCCGGCAGCGGTACGGAACCGTCGGCCGGCGCCGCGTTCGTGTCCGTCCCGGCCCACGGCGTCGCCCCGATCGGCACGGACGACGGCGGGGCGGTCGGCACGGCGTCGGCGGGAGCCACTTCGGTACGGGCCGCGGTGGCGGGCAACACGTCGGTGGGAGCGGCGTCCGCCGGGAAGGCGTCCGCAGGAGCGGGCACGGGAGCCGCGTCCGCAGGAGCGGGAGCGGGAGCCGCGTCCGAGGGCGCGTACCCCCCGCCCGCCGCGAGCGGCGCCGCACCGGCCAACGAGCCGCCGCCGAGCGAGCCGTTGCCGCCCAGCGACCCGTTGCCGGGCGCGCCGTCCCCGTACCCCCGTACAAGATCGGTCGGCGCGTCCTCCGGCGACGGGGACGGCACCGGCACCTGTGGCGAGGACGGCGACTGGCCCTCCCGGCGGTCCGGGATGCCCAGCCGGTCCGCCGCCTCCTGGAGCCACTCCGGCGGCGTCAACAGGAACGACGTCTGGTTCAGGTCGATGCGCTGCGGCGGCTCCGGCGCGGGCACGGCGTCCGAAGGCGCCCCGTACTGCTCCTCGTACCGCCGGATCACCTCACCCACCGGCAACGCCGGCCACAGCGACGCGTCCCCGCTGTCCCTCGCGATCACCAGCCGGTGCCGCCCGCCGTCCGAGATCGGACCGCCCTCGCGGTCCTCCGCCCAGACCACGAAGCCCAGCTCGAACTCCCGCACCCGCACCTCACGATGCTGATAACCGGGCAGCTCGCCGTTGATCCACTCCTCGGCGCGCTCCTGCGCCTGCGCGAAGGTCACCATCGCGGTCATCCCCCCACCGGGACGGCGCGCGCGAAGCCGCCGTCCACCATCAGGTTCGCCACCGTCTCCAACTCCGGCGGACTGCCCGCCAGACGGAGCAGGAAGGCGTCGAAGTCGTCCCCGCACGGCAGCAACAGCCGCTCCACCCGCTCCTGGACACTCCAGCCGTCCTGGTCACGGGCGTCGTCGTACGCGCAGAACCAGACCGAACCGATCCGGTCGCCCTTCACCTTGACCGCCAGAATGCCGCCCTGGACGAAGCCCACCGCCAGGTAGTCCTTCGTCAGGTGGTCCCGCAGGCACTTGTTCACGTACACCAGGTCGTTGAACGCCGCCTCGTCACGCACCGTGAAGAACGGCTGGTCCACCAGCAGCCCCAACTCCGCGTCGAGCGCCACCCCCACCGGCGCACAGCCCCCCGCCGCCTTCAGGAACGAGCGGTACGCCCCCGGCAACCGGTAGCCGAGATCCTCCTCGACCCCCAGCACCTGCTGCTCGGTCACCGACACCGCCCCCTTGGGCAGCCCGAAATGACCCGGCCTCGTCTCCTGGAGCGGCCGCGTCCCGCGCTTCGCGTGATCCACCCGCGCCGCCGCCAGACCACCGTGATGCCGCAACAGCGCCTTCACCTCGACCGGCACCAGCACCAGCCGGCGCGAACCCGGCGCGTGATGCCACGTCCAGCCGTGCGGCGTCGCCACCGCCGGGATCGTGTCCCACAACTCGTGCCCCGCGGCGGCCAGCGCGGCATTCGCCGACACATAGTCCGTGAGCCGCAGTTCGTCCACCCCGAACCCCTCCGGGGGGTCCGCTATCTCCGCGGCGGCACGCGCGTACGGCACGAAGTCCGGACGGCCGTCATCGTCCACCCGCACACCCCCCGGGTGGCGGGACGCCCGGACCGGGTCCGGGAAATGCACGACCTGCCCGGCGTAGGCCGCGTTCGGTGGCGCGGCTTGCTGCCCGAGCCGACCTGTCGTCATGGCGGTTGCCCCCTGCTGCTTCCGGCTGGTTCAGCACAGCCCTGGTTCAGGACAGCCTATGCCGTGGGGCAAGAGGCGACCCAGACGCTCCGCACCCCCCGCACACCCCCCGCCGCACTCCCCGCCACACCCGCCCCCACCTCGTGACCAACGGTCACAGCGAGGTGACCCAGAGCCGACAGAAACCCCCGATTCATGCCCCGGAGCGCCCGATTCATGCCCCAGCTTTCCCACGGCCCGTCACATTTGGCAGGCTGTCCCCTCAACACGGGGGCGTGACACCAGCGGCTTCCCGCCGCGGGCACGGGAGGGACAGCACCTTGCACACAGCACCGACCGACACGTCCGGCGACCCACGCCTCAGCTGGAGCAGCACCGAACCGCACCGGGCACCCGCCCTCCGGCAACGCCGCGACGGCATCCTGCCCGCCGTCGCGGCGGCGCTCACCGTACGCGGCGAAACCCTCACCTGCACCGCGGGCAAGGCCGACCGGCCGCCGACGCTGCACCCCCTCGTCCAGGACTTCCTCGACACGCTCGGCAGCGCCCAGAGGGAACGGTTCACCGGCCGCTGCCCCGAAGCGATCCTGCTCTCCCGCCACCTCACCGCCACCGAGGAGAACCGCTCCAAGCGCGCCCGGCGCAAACCCCTCACCCACGGCGAGGCACGCCGCTCCCTCAAGCAGGCCAAACTGACCGCCCGCCGCATCCGCGAGGACGGCGACCCCCTCCACGGCAGCTACGCGCCGCCGTGCCGGTCCTGTACGGCCATGCTCGCCCACTTCGGCGTGCAGGCGGTCGACCCCACCGAGAAGAACTGAGCCGCGCCATGCCCGACCTCTCCACCACCCGCTTCCCCGTGCCCATCGACGCCGCGCTCCGCGACGCCGGCTGGCAGCCCGGACGATGGGACATAAAGCAGGCCGAGGAATGGGCGGACACCCTCCGCGCCCACATCACCCCCGCCGGCCACACCCACGCCGTGTTCCCCGCCGCCGTCGAGGCCTGGGCGGAGTTCGGCGGGCTGCGCGTCACCGCGCCAGGACCCGGCCGCCAGATAGCGCCCGTCGCGTTCCGCATCGACCCGCTGGCCGGCATCCACCTCGCCCGCACCCTCTCCGACCTCGGGCGCTCCCTCGAAACCGGGATGAGCCCCCTCGGCGAGGACGACGGACAGGGAATCCTCGCGATCGACGACACCGGGGCCGTCTACAGCATCGACCACACCGGCGACTGGTTCCTCGGCCCTGACATCGACCAGGCACTGGGCACCCTGATCACCGGCAAACTCCCGACCCGGCTGACCGAGACGGAAGCCTGACCCCGGGCGGACGCCGACCGCGACCCTCCACCGAGGCCGCACCGGCACCCAGGCAGCCCGGCACGCACCCCGCACCTCGCACCCGCACCCGCACTCAGGCAGCCCGGTACGGCAACACCGCCGACACCCGGAAACCCCCCGCGTCCGTCTCACCCGAGACGAACACCCCGCCCAGCGCCGTCACCCGCTCCCGCATCCCCACCAGACCGTTACCGCCGCTCGGCAGCCCCAGACCCGCGTCCTGCGCCGCACGGTCCGACGGACCGTTCTCCACCTGCATCGCCACCTCCGCCTCGCGATGCGCCAACCGCACGACCACCTTCGCGCCCGACGCGTGCTTCAACACGTTCGTCAACGCCTCCTGCACCACCCGGTACGCCGTCTGCTCCACCTCGGGGGCATACGCGCGCGACTCACCGTGCACCGCCAACTCCACGACCATGCCCGTCTCCCGCGACTGCCCCACCAGCGCCTCGATGTCCCCCATCCCCGGACCGTCCTCCGCCGCCGCGGCCGCCGCGGCCGCCGCCGCCAGCCCCACCGCCGCCAACGGCACCGTCAGCGACGGCCCCGCGTCCGAGGCCTTGCGCGCCGCGACCTGCTCCCCCGCCCGCAACACCCCGAGCATCTCGCGCAACTCCGTCAACGCCTGACGCCCCATGTCGCCCACCAACGCCGCGTTCTTCACCGCCTTCGGCGGATCCTTCAGCGCCACCGCCTGCAACGCCGCCGCGTGCACCACCATCAGACTCACCCGGTGCGCCACCACGTCGTGCATCTCCCGCGCGATCCGCGTCCGCTCCTCCGTCCGCGCCCACTCGGCCCGCTGCTCCGCCCGGTCCGCCAGCAGCGACAGCTCCTGCTCCAGGCTGTCGGCCCGCTCCCGCAGGCTCTCCATCAGCCGGCGCCGCGCCCCGACGTACAGCCCGAAGAGCACGGGCGGGGCGGTCAGGCCGACGGACATCATGAGCGCGATGAGCGGCACGTACCACCGGGAGGTGTCGAAGTCCCCCTGCGACACGCTCTGCCGGGTCCTGACGAACGTGACGATCAGCGTCCCCGCCAGCTGCATCCCGGCCAGCGCGGCGATGACGCGGCGCGGCAGCTCGGAGGCGGCGAGGGTGTAGAGCCCGACGACCGCCATCAGGAAGCCCATCTCCGCCGGGGTCACGGCGATCGAGACGAGCACCACGCTGGCGGGCCACCGCCGCCGCAGGAGCAGTACGGAACCGGCCAGCAGGCCGAAGACCACCCCCACCGGTACGGGCAGCACGGCGGTGTCCGCGAACCGGACCCCCTCCAGCCCGCACTCCAGGGCCGACACACCGGCCAGCCCCACGTCCAGAACAACACTCCGCCGACGCTCCCACCACCAGTAGCCGCGGGCGGTCGGGCCCGCGGCGTCCTGATGTGCCCCCGTTGTGGTCATGTCTCCCAGCCTACGGGCGGGCGCGACCCAATTTCTTGTGTCCTGGATCGCGCGGGACGGGACGAGGGACACAGCAGAGGGAGAGCGATCACTCGAACTGGTGAATCGCCCGTACATTCGAGCCGGAAGTCCGGATTCCGTACGACGATCTGTCCCATGACAGCGATGAGCAACAAATATGCCGACTTCGAGGGACTCCGGGAGCGGGCGGTGGCGCTGCGACGGGAGGGGTTGAGCCGCCGCCAGATCCGCGACCGGCTCTACGTCGACAACAACGACCTCCTCAACCGCCTCCTGGAGGGCGAACCGGCCCCGGAATGGACGAAGCGACCGCGAGCGAAGGACGACCTGCGCGAGAAGGCGCGCGAGCTGCGCCTACAGGGGCTCACGTACGACCAGATCCAGGTGGAGCTGGGGTGCTCGAAGGGTTCCATCTCCTTATGGGTCCGAGACCTGCCGAAGCCGCCGAGGCGCACCCGCGAGGAGGCGTCGGCGATCGCGCGGCGGGGCTGGGAGGTAACGCTCGCGCGGCGTGAGGTGGAGCGTCAGGAAACCAAGAGCCGAGCGACAGCCGAGATAGGCACCCTGTCCGACCGAGAACTGTTCATGACCGGCGTCGCCCTCTATTGGGCCGAGGGCACGAAGGACAAGCCTTACGACCGCCGGGAGACGGTCATCTTCGTCAACAGCGACCTCGGGGTGATTCGCGTCTTCCTGTCCTGGCTCAACCTGGTCGGAGTAGCGCCTGAGCACCTTTCCTATCGCGTAATGATCCATGAGTCGGCCGACGTGACGGCTGCGGAACAGTACTGGGCGGACCAGCTCGACGTCGACGTGAAGACGTTCAAGAGGACCACCCTCAAGCGGCACAACCCGAAGACCGTGAGGAAGAACGTCGGGGACAGCTACCGCGGTTGCCTCGTCGTCCGAGTAGCCCAGGGAGCCGACTTGTACCGTCGCATCGAGGGGTGGTGGTGCGGCATAGTAAACTCTGCATCCGCAGCCGATCCTCGAAATCGGACATAGCGGTAATCCCGGGTCGTCTAAGGGCAAGACGTCAGATTTTGGATCTGATCATGAGGGTTCGAGTCCTTCCCCGGGAGCCACAGTTCGGGTCCTGACCTCCCAGGTCAGGACCCGTCCTCATGTCCGCCACGAAACCCCCCGGTATC
Source organism: Streptomyces liangshanensis (assembly GCF_011694815.1). Lineage (NCBI taxonomy): Bacteria > Bacillati > Actinomycetota > Actinomycetes > Kitasatosporales > Streptomycetaceae > Streptomyces > Streptomyces liangshanensis. Next base: position 4,832,251 of record NZ_CP050177.1, on the reverse strand, counting down.
CTGCGGTGGTCCACCACCCGAAGCCGAAGGGCATTCCCGTGAGCGCCAACCGCCCGGCAGCCGTCGTCGTCCTCGCAGCGGGTGAAGGCACCCGCATGAAGTCGCGCACCCCCAAGGTCCTGCATGAGATCTGCGGGCGTTCGCTCGTCGGACATGTCGTGGCCGCCGCCCGTGAGCTCGGGCCCGAGCATCTCGTCGTGGTCGTCGGACACGCCCGTGAGCAGGTCGAGTCGCACCTGGCCGAGGCGTACGACGGCGTCCGCACCGCCTTCCAGGCCCAGCAGAACGGCACCGGACACGCCGTCCGCACCGCCCTCCAGGAGCTGGGCAGCGTCCCGGACGGGACCGTGGTCGTCGTCTGCGGCGACACCCCGCTGCTCTCCGGCGACACGCTGAACACGCTCGCCGCCACCCACGCGGCCGACGGCAACGCCGTCACCGTCCTGACCGCCGAGGTCCCCGACTCCACCGGGTACGGGCGGATCGTGCGGGACGGCGCGAGCGGCGCGGTCACCGCGATCGTGGAGCACAAGGACGCCTCGGACGCGCAGCGCGCGATCCGTGAGATCAACTCCGGGGTGTTCGCGTTCGACGGGCAGCTCCTGGCGGACGCGCTGGGGAAGGTCCGTACGGACAACAGCCAGGGCGAGGAGTACCTGACGGACGTCCTCGGCATCCTGCGGGAGGCGGGTCACCGGGTCGGCGCGGCGGTCGCCGCGGACCACCGGGAGATCCTGGGCATCAACAACCGGATCCAGTTGGCGGAGGCGCGCCGGCTGCTGAACGCGCGGCTGCTGGAGCGGGCGATGACGGCCGGGGTGACGGTGGTGGATCCGGCGTCGGTGTTCGTGGACGTGGACGTGACGTTCGAGCAGGACGCGGTGATCCACCCGGGGACGCAGTTGCTGGGGACGACGCATCTGGGTGAGGGGGCGGAGGTCGGGCCCAACTCGCGGCTGAAGGACACGCTGGTGGGCGCGGGCGCGCGGGTGGACAACACGGTGGCGGACGGCGCGGAGGTGGGGGCGTCGGCGACGGTGGGCCCGTACGCGTATCTGCGGCCGGGGACGCGGCTGGGCGCGAAGGCGAAGGCCGGTACGTACGTGGAGATGAAGAACGCGACGATCGGTGAGGGGACGAAGGTGCCGCATCTGTCGTACGTGGGGGACGCGACGATCGGGGAGTACTCGAACATCGGCGCGGCGAGTGTGTTCGTGAACTACGACGGTGAGGCCAAGCACCACACGACCGTCGGTTCACATTGCAAGACGGGCTCGGACAACATGTTTGTGGCGCCGGTCACCATTGGCGACGGGGCGTACACCGCCGCGGGGTCGGTCATCACGAAGGACGTACCGGCGGGTTCGTTGGCCGTGGCCCGTGGCCAGCAAAGGAATATCGACGGTTGGGTGGCGCGGAAGCGTCCGGGAAGTGCGGCGGCGAGGGCGGCCGAGGCGGCGGGTCCGGGGGCCGCCGGGGCGGGTGGAGGGGCCGGGGGCGAAAGCTGACCGGAAACAGGGGCGCTGATCTCGGCGTACCGTGATATCGACCCATCCGCTTATCGCACATCGCATAACTGCACGATTCGGCTGGCTCGCAGCGTCACGCGGGTGCAGCGGCAGTCAACACGTCTGAGGAGACAGTGCTGTGACCGGGATCAAGACGACCGGCGAGAAGAAGCTGATGCTCTTCTCCGGCCGCGCCCACCCCGAGCTGGCCGAAGAGGTCGCCGATCAACTGGGTGTCGGGATCGTTCCGACCAAGGCGTTCGATTTCGCCAACGGTGAGATCTACGTCCGCTACCAGGAGTCGGCGCGTGGCGCGGATTGCTTCCTGATCCAGAGCCATACCGCTCCGATCAACAAGTGGATCATGGAGCAGTTGATCATGATCGACGCTCTGAAGCGGGCGTCGGCCCGGAGCATCACGGTGATCGTGCCGTTCTACGGGTACGCGCGGCAGGACAAGAAGCACCGCGGGCGGGAGCCGATCTCGGCGCGTCTGGTGGCGGACCTGATGAAGACGGCCGGCGCGGACCGGATCCTGACGGTGGATCTGCACACGGATCAGATCCAGGGGTTCTTCGACGGCCCGGTGGACCACCTGTTCGCGCTGCCGGTCCTCGCGGACTACGTGGCGGGGAAGGTCGACCGGTCGAAGCTGACGGTGGTCTCCCCGGACGCGGGCCGGGTGCGGGTGGCGGACCGCTGGTGCGACCGGCTGGGCGCGCCGCTGGCGATCGTGCACAAGCGGCGTGACAAGGACGTGGCGAACCAGGTGACGGTCCACGAGGTCGTGGGCAATGTCGCGGGCCGGGTGTGTGTGCTGGTGGACGACATGATCGACACGGGTGGCACGATCTGTGCGGCGGCGGACGCGTTGTTCGCGCACGGCGCGGAGGATGTCATCGTGACGGCGACGCACGGGGTGCTGTCGGGCCCGGCGGCGGACCGGTTGAAGAACTCGCAGGTCAGTGAGTTCATCTTCACGAACAGCCTGCCGGATCCGGGTGACCTGGAGGTCGACAAGATCACGGTGCTGTCGATCGCGCCGACGATCGCGCGTGCGGTGCGTGAGGTGTTCGAGGACGGTTCGGTGACGAGCCTCTTCGAGGAGCAGGCGTGACGGTCACCGTCTGAGGGCCCGCGGGCCCGCGGTCGGAGATCGATTTCTGGGGCGGCCTCCCCGCCGGGTAGACTCACCGAGTTGCTCGGCGAGGGAGGCCGCACCTGTGTGCGGTTGGTCCGTTATCGACGCGCTCTTCGTAGCAGGCCTGTCGTGGCCGGGTGACGGCATCTTTCCGTCATCTTTTGTCAGAATCTACGAGGAGTGCAGTCATGTCCGAACTGAAGATCACCGCCGAGGTACGCAACGAGTTCGGCAAGGGCGCCGCGCGCCGTGCCCGCCGTGAGCAGAAGGTCCCCGCGGTCATCTACGGCCACGGTGCCGACACGGTGCACGTGTCGCTGCCGGCCCACCAGCTCCAGATGGCGCTGCGTACCGCGAACGCGCTGCTCGACCTGGACATCGACGGTCGCAGCGAGCTGGTCATCCCGAAGGCGATCCAGCGCAACGCGATCAAGGGCGACATCGAGCACGTCGACCTCCTCGCGGTGAAGCGCGGCGAGAAGGTCATCGTCGAGGTGGCCGTGCACGTCGAGGGCGAGCTGGCCCCGGGCGGGAACCTGCTGGAGTACGTCCTCAACACGATCACCGTCGAGGCCGAGGCCACGAACATCCCGACGTCGGTGACGGTCTCCATCGAGGGCCTGGACTCGGGCGCCACCGTGCTCGCGCAGGACATCCCGCTGCCGACGGGTACGACGCTGTCGATCGACGGCGAGGCCGCCGTCCTCCAGGTCGTGTCGGCGCAGGCCGAGGAGCCGGCCGCGGAGACCGCCGAGGGCGAGACCGCGGGCGCCGAGGCCTGATCCAGGCCTGAGGTGTGACGGGGTGGCGGGCCTGCGGGCCGGCCACCCCTTTCGGCTGTACGACCGGCAGACAACGAGGAGACGCGGCGCCGATGACAACAGATGCCAACGCCCCCTGGCTGATCGTGGGCCTGGGCAACCCGGGTCCGGGGTACGCGGCCAACCGGCACAACGTCGGGTTCATGGTGGCGGATCTGCTGGCGGAACGTATCGGCGGTTCGTTCAAGCGCGCGCAGAAGGCGCAGGCGCTGGTCATCGAGGGCCGGCTCGGCGCTCCGGGGCCGACGGGCCGCCGGGTGGTGCTGGCGAAGCCGTCCTCGTACATGAATCTGTCCGGTGGTCCGGTGGCCGGGCTGCGGGACTTCTACAAGGTGGGGACGGCGAACATCGTCGCGATCCATGACGAGCTGGATCTCGACTTCGGGGCGTTGCGGCTGAAGCTGGGCGGCGGGGACAACGGGCACAACGGGCTCAAGTCGATGACGAAGGCGATGGGGCCCGACTACCACCGGGCGCGGTTCGGGATCGGCCGGCCGCCGGGGCGGATGCAGGTGGCGGACTTCGTGCTGAAGGACTTCTCGTCGGTGGAGCGCAAGGAGCTGGACTACCTGGTGGACCGTACGGCGGACGCGGTGGAGGCGTTGGTGACGCAGGGCCTGGAGCGGGCGCAGGGCGCGTACAACTCCTGAGTCCGCGGGCCGACTTGACCCCGTGCCATGCCATGGCCAAGGATCGCGGCCCATGAAGGCCAGCTCCTCGGACCGCTTGTTCCTCCTCGGCCGCCGTACGGCGTTGGGCGGGGTGGCCGTCCTGTTGCTCGCCGCCGGTTTCTGGTCGTCGTGGGGGACGGCGCAGCACGTGGTGCTGGCGAAGGGCCGGGAGCACGGGACGCTGACGGTGACCAGGTGTTCGGCGTCGTCGTGCACGGGGTCGTACGACCCGGACGGTCCGGCGGGGCCGCGGGCGGGGATGACCGCGGAGCGGTCGGTGGCGGTCCGGAAGGGCGAGCGCATCCCGGTGGTGGTGAAGCCGGACACGCACGAGGTGGTGCGGACGGGGCTGGGTGGCCAGCTGCACGCGTGGCTGCCGTTCGGCGGCGCGCTGCTGCTGGCGTCCCCGCTGATCGGGGCGGGCCTGCGGATGACGCGTACGGCGTGGGTGACGGGTCTGGCGGGCCTGGGGGTGCTGGTGGCGGTGTTCCTGGCGCTGTGAGGGCGTCGCGCCGCGTTCCCGCCCCTGTCACCCGGAAGGGGTACCTCCGCGCCGGGGTGGCGCGGAAGTACCCCTGGGAACAGATGTCCGTTTCCGGACGGGTCAGCCGGTGTTGCGCAGGCCCGCCGCGACGCCGTTGACCGTCAGGAGCAGGGCCCGGGCGAGCAGCGGGTCCGCTGTCTCGTGGCGTTCCGCCGCCGCGCGCTGGCGGGCCAGCAGCGAGACCTGGAGGTACGAGATCGGGTCGAGGTAGGCGTCCCGGATGGAGAACGTCTGCTGGAGCACCGGGTCGGAGTCGAGGAGCTTCTCACCGCCCGTGATGCGCAGGACCTCCCGCACGGTCAGCGCGTGTTCGGCCTCGATGTTCGCGAAGACGTGCTTGAGGTTCTCGGGGACGAGGGTGTCGACGTAGTGGCGGGCGATCCGCAGATCGGTCTTGGCCAGGGTCATCTCGACGTTCGAGAGGAAGTTCTGGAAGAAGTGCCACTGGCCGTACATCTCGTCGAGGACGGTGTCGAGGCCGGCCTCGCGCAGTGCCTTGAGGCCGGAGCCGACGCCGTACCAGCCGGGCACGATCTGCCGTGACTGGGTCCAGCCGAAGACCCACGGGATGGCCCGCAGGCCGTCGAGTCCGGCGCCCGAGTCGGGGCGGCGGGAGGGGCGGGAGCCCAGGTGGAGGTCGGCGAGCTGGTCGACGGGGGTGGAGGCGAAGAAGTACGCGGGCAGGTCCGGGTCCTCGACCAGGCCGCGGTAGGCGGCGTGCGCGGCGTCGGAGACGGTGTCCATGGCCGCGTCCCAGCGGGCCAGGGCCTCGTCGGACTGGCGGGGCGCGGTGTGCAGCGCGGAGGCCTGGAGGGTGGCGGCGACGGTCAGTTCCAGGTTCTCCCTGGCCAGGGACGGGATCAGGTACTTGTCGGAGATGACCTCGCCCTGCTCGGTCACCTTGATCTCGCCCTCCAGGGTGCCCCAGGGCTGGGCGAGGATCGCGGTGTGCGAGGGGCCGCCGCCGCGGCCGACGGTGCCGCCGCGGCCGTGGAAGAGCCGCAGCCGTACGCCGTACCGGTGCGCGACGTCGCGCAGCCGGCGCTGGGCGCGGTGGATCTCCCACTGGGAGGTGGTGATGCCGCCGAACTTGGACGAGTCCGAGTAGCCGAGCATGACCTCCTGGACGTCGCCGCGCAGGGAGACGAGCCGGCGGTACGAGGGGTCGGCGAGCATCTCGTCGAGGATGACGTCGGCGGCGCGCAGCTCGTCGGTGGTCTCCAGGAGCGGCACGATGCCGATCTTCGCCCAGCCGCCGTGGAGGTCGAGGAGGCCGGCCTCGCGGGCGAGGACGGCGGCGGCGAAGACGTCGTCGGCGCCCTGGCACATCGAGATGATGTACGACTCGATGACCTCGGGCCCGAAGCGTTCGAAGGCCTGGCGGACGGTGTGGAACACGCCGAGGGTCTTCTCGCCGGCGGCGTCCAGCGGGGCCGGGGTGGGCGCGAGGGGGCGGCGGGAGCGCAGTTCCTTGGCGAGGAGCTTCTGCCGGTACTCGCGGGGCATGTCGCTGTAGCGCCAGGACTCCTCGCCGAGCCGGTCGAAGAGCTGGCCGAGGGCGTGGTGGTGGGCGTCGGCGTGTTCCCGGACGTCCATGGTGGCGAGCTGGAGGCCGAAGGCCGCGAGGGTGCGGATCGTGCGGTCCATGCGGCCGTCGGCGAAGAGGCCGCCGCGGTGCTCGCGCAGGGAGGTCTGGATGAGCGTGAGGTCGGCGAGCAGCTCGGACGTGCCGAGGTAGTCGCGGCCTTCCTCGTGCGGGGTGTTCCTGGCGAGGCGCTCGCGGGTGTTGACGAGCTTCTGGCGGACGCAGGTCGCCTTGAGGCGGTACGGCTCCTCGGCGTTGAGGCGCTTGTAGCGGGGGCTGATCTCGGGGAGCCGGGCGAGGTCGTTCTGGAGGGAGTCGAGCAGCTCGTCGGTGGCGCCGGTGTAGCGGATGGAGTTGGAGAGCAGTCCGCGCAGGTAGTCGATCTGTTCGAGGGCGTCGGTGATGCCGTGTTCGTGCTGGAGGATCAGCACCTCGCGGGTGACCTCGGGGGTCACGTTCGGGTTCCCGTCGCGGTCGCCGCCGATCCAGGTGCCGAAGGTGAGGGGCCGGGTGCCGGCGGGCAGCTCGACGCCGACGCGCTCCAGCTCGGCGACGAGGTCCTCGAGGACGTCGCCGACGGCTCCGGCGTGCAGTTCGTCGAGGTAGTAGATGGCGTTGCGGGCCTCGTCGGCGGGCTCGGGCCGGACGACGCGCAGTTCGTCGGTCTGCCAGATCAGGTCGATGGACTCGGCGAGCCGCAGGTCGTGGCGGCGCCGGTCGGAGGCGATGACGGGCATTTCGAGCAACTCGGCGATGCGGCGCAGCTTGTTCAGGACCGAGCGGCGGGCGGCCTCGGTGGGGTGCGCGGTGAACACGGGGCGGACGTTCAGGTTCTTGACGGTCTCGCGCAGGTGCTCGGGGTCGGCGTCCTTGAGCCGGTCCGCGGTGCGGGCGAGGAGCCCGCCCTCGGCGGCGCGCCGTTCGCGCATCTCGCGTCCGCGGTGGACCTGTTCGGTGACGTTCGCCAGATGGAAGTAGGTGGAGAACGCGCGTACGAGCTTGGCGGCGGTCTCCAGGTCGGTGTCGCCGAGCAGCTCGGCGGCGGCCTCGCCGTCCTCGCGGGTGAGGGCGCGGACACGCTCGACGAGGTCGAGGAGTTCGGGGCCTTCCTGGCGGACGAGGGTCTCGCCCAGCAGGTCACCGAGTCGGCGGATGTCGGAGCGCAGTTCCGCGCTGGCGGACGGGGTCTGGTCGGCACTGCTCACAGGTGCGGCTCCTTGCAGTGTTCAAGCACGTCTGGAGGGTCTGGGGGCATTCGGACCGGCCTGGTGTTCGAGCGGCGGGCCCGGCGGACCGCGCTGTCCGACCACACCAAGGATAGGTGTCGTTCGTTCGACGTTATCCACAGGCCTCTTGTCGCGGCGTTGGGCGCTGCCATACTTACGATGCCGTAGGTTACGCACCCGTATCCGGGCATCTGCCGCATCTCACCCCAGGGGCTCCCCAATGACCACAACCCCCGATGTGATCGAAGAATCCACTCCCCCTCACTCCGTCCCCGCGCCGTCCGACGGCGGCGCCCCGCTCCCCTCCGCGACTCTCGGCGCGGACAGCAAGGGGACGATCGAGCAGGTCGCTCTCCTGCTCTTCATCGCCGTCCCGTTCGTCGCCCTGGTGGCGGCCGTGCCGCTCGCCTTCGCGTGGGGCGGCGTCAGCTGGCTCGACCTGGGCCTGATGGTGTTCATGTACTACCTCGGGTGCCACGGCATCACGATCGGCTTCCACCGGTACTTCACGCACGGCTCGTTCAAGGCCAGGCGGCCGTTGCGGATCGCGCTGGCGGTGGCCGGGTCGATGGCCGTGGAAGGCCCGCTGGTGCGCTGGGTGGCCGACCACCGCAAGCACCACAAGTTCTCCGACGCCGAGGGCGACCCGCACTCGCCGTGGCGCTTCGGCGAGACGCTGCCGGCCCTGATGAAGGGCCTGTGGTGGGCGCACATCGGGTGGCTCTTCGACGAGGAGCAGACCCCGCAGGAGAAGTACGCGCCCGACCTGATCAAGGACCCGGCCCTGCGCGCGGTGTCCCGGCAGTTCGCGCTGTGGACCGTCGTGTCGCTGGCGATCCCCCCGTTGGTAGGCGGTCTGGTAACGATGTCCTGGTGGGGTGCCTTCACGGCGTTCTTCTGGGGTTCACTGGTTCGGGTGGCTCTTCTGCACCACGTCACCTGGTCGATCAATTCGATCTGCCATGCGGTCGGCAAGCGTCCGTTCAAGTCCCGCGACCGCTCGGGCAACGTGTGGTGGCTGGCCGTGCTCTCGTGCGGCGAGTCGTGGCACAACCTGCATCACGCGGACCCGACCAGCGCGCGGCACGGCGTGCTCCGGGGCCAGGTCGATTCCAGCGCCCGCATCATCCGCTGGTTCGAGCAGCTCGGCTGGGCGTCCGACGTCCGCTGGCCGAGCGCCGACCGCGTGGACTCCCGGCGCCAGGGCGCATCCTCCAACGCGGCATGATGGGCATCGTGGCGATCGACGGCAGTACGGACAGCAAGGGCAGCACGGAGAAGGCCCGGCCCCCCGCGGGCCGGCGTGCTCGCCGCGTCCGTATGACCGGTGCGGAGCGCCGCGAACAGTTGCTCGACATCGGCAGGACCGTGTTCGCCGAGAAGGGTTTCGAAGCCACGTCGGTCGAGGAGATCGCGGCGAAGGCCGGGGTCTCCAAGCCCGTCGTGTACGAACACTTCGGCGGCAAGGAAGGGCTGTACGCGGTGGTCGTGGACCGCGAGATGCGTCAGCTGATGGACATGGTGACCAGCGCGCTGACCGCCGGCCACCCGCGTGAGCTGCTGGAACAGGCCGCGTTCGCGCTGCTCGACTACATCGAGCGGTACACGGACGGTTTCCGGATCCTGGTCCGCGACTCGCCGGTCGCCCAGTCCACGGGCACGTTCGCGTCCCTGATCAGCGACATCGCGGTCCAGGTCGAGGACATCCTCGGCACGGAGTTCAAGAACCGCGGCTTCGACCCCAAGCTGGCGCCGCTGTACGCGCAGGCGCTGGTGGGCATGGTGGCGCTGACGGGCCAGTGGTGGGTGGACGCGCGCCGCCCGAAGAAGTCCGAGGTGGCGGCGCACCTGGTCAACCTGGCGTGGCACGGCCTGGAGGGTCTCGCGCCGAAGCCGCGGCTGATCGGGCACCGGCGGTCCTGAGGCGGTCCTCGCTTGACGCGGCGCTCTCCGGGAGGTCAGCCCGGAGGGCGCGCGGTCACTCGTTGTGATGACCTCCGGGACTTCGGCCACGTGCCCGCGGCGGGCCGCCGAGGATGGCTCCCATGGGAGGAACTTCGAGCGGCGTGCCCGCGGATACGTACAGGTGGGACCTGCCGTACGAGTACGACCTGCCGGCCCGCCCACCGGGCGGCTGGACCGTGGACGACCTCCTCACGCTGCCGGATCTGCCGCGGCGTACGGAGCTGATCGACGGGGAGTTCGTCTTCGCGAGCCCTCAGCAGACTTTCCACAGCGTCATGACCGACCTGCTGGGGACGGGTCTACGCCGCACACGGCCCGCTGACCTGAGTTACGCCGCGCTCAACCGGCGCTGAGCCACCGGCTTGCGGGCCGCCGCGAAGATGCGGCGGAACGGGAAGACCGTGCCGTGCGGGCCCGGGGGGTATGCCTCGCGCAGGGCGTCGCGGTACTGGGTGGTGAAGGCGTCGATCGCCTGCTGGTCGCCCTCCAGGGCGGTGAGCACCGGGCGCAGGGCCGTCCCCTTCGTCCAGTCCAGGACCGCGTCCTCGCCGGTGAGGAGTTGCAGGTACGTGGTGTCCCAGACGTCCGCCTCGCAGCCGAGGTCCTCCAGGAGCGTCAGGTAGTCGGCGGGCTCCAGGACGCGGGCGTCGCGGCGGGCCCGGCCGGCCAGGCGGTCGCGCCAGGCGGGGCTGTCGCACAGTTCGGCGAGCAGGGCGTGGCTGGGGGCGTCGAAGTTCTTCGGGACCTGGAAGGCGAACGTGCCGCCGGGCGCCAGGCCGTCGAGCCAGGAGCGGAAGAAGCCGGGATGGCCCGGCACCCACTGGAGCGCGGCGTTCGAGACGATCAGGTCGTACGGCCGGGCCGGGTCCGGTGTCCACCGCGTGGCGTCCGCGGCGACGAAGTCCATGCGGCCGCCGCCCGGGGTGGGGCCCGCGTACCGTTCCGTGGCCAGTTCCAGCATCTCGGCGGAGGTGTCGAACCCGGTGATGAGGGCGTTCGGCCAGCGGTCGGCGAGCAGGGCCGTGACGTTGCCGGGGCCGCAGCCGATGTCGGCGATGGTGAGCGGCTCGTGTCCGGCCTGCGGCTCGGGGATCCGGGCGAGGAGGTCCAGGAAGGGACGCGTGCGGTGGCCGGCGTGGCGCAGGTACTGGCGCGGGTCCCAGGTCGCGGCGGGGGACGCGGCGGGAGGCGTCTCGGAAGGCGTGGTGGAGGGGGAGTCCGAGGGCGTGGCGGGGGGCATGGATGGGTCCCTTGGGGGTCGGGGAACGGGTCCTGGGCAGGGCGGAGCCCGGCGCCGGGCGTCCGCGACCGCCTTCGTCACCCAGCCTGCACCGAATGTATCTTGACGTCAAGAGACTTCATGTCGAGGGACCCTCTACACTGATCGCCATGGAGGATGAGGTCGACCGACTGGTGGCGGCATGGCGGCGGGAGCGTCCCGACCTGGACGTGGAACCGCTCGAAGTGCTGAGCCGTGTCTCCCGGCTCGCCCGCCACCTCGACCGCGCGCGCCGGCTCGCGTTCGCCGAGCACCAGTTGGAGCCGTGGGAGTTCGACGTACTGACGTCGCTGCGGCGCGCGGGCGACCCGTACCAGCTCTCGCCGGGCCAGCTGCTGACCCAGACGCTCGTCACCTCGGGCACGATGACCAACCGCATCGACCGGCTGGCCAAGAAGGGCCTGGTCGAGCGGCTGCCGGACCCGAGCGACCGGCGGGGCGTCCTGGTCCGGCTCACCGTCGAAGGCCAGGACCGCGCGGATCAGGCGCTCGCCGGGCTGCTGGCCCAGGAGCGCGCGATCCTCGCGGAGCTCTCCCGCGCGCAGCGCGGTGAGCTGGCCGGGCTGCTACGCCAGCTGACCGCCCCTTTCGACAACATCCCCGGCTAGGTCCGCCGGACCGACCCCGGCACGGCGGGCCAGGGCGACGGCGGCCAGCGTGGAATGGACTCCCAGCTTGCCCAGCACGTTCTGCATGTGCGTGCGCACGGTGTGCGGGGAGAGGAAGAGACGCTCGGCGACGGCCTTGCGTCCCAGCCCCGCGACCATGCACCGCAGCACCTCGCGCTCGCGCGGAGTGAGCGACTCGACGAGCCGCTCGCTCTCCGTGCGGTGCTTGCGCGCGGCCGTCAGCTCCCGGAGCACGCCGGTGAGCAGCGCCGGCGGCAGATGCGTCTCGTCGCGCAGGACGCCTCTTATCACCGCCAGCAGCCGTTGCAGTGAACAGTCCTTCGCGACCCAGCCGGACGCGCCCGCCTGGAGCGCCAGCGCCGCGCGGCGCTGGTCGTCCTTCTCTGCGAGCACGACCGCCCGGACGGACGGCTGGGCGGAACGGACCCCGGCGACGAGCGAGAGCCCGTCGACGAGCACCGCCCCGCCGTTGTCGGGCACGGCCCGCGCGACCGGCACCTGAACCGGTCCCGCGAGCGTGCCGAGGTCGGCGTCGACGAGCATCACATCGAACCGTCGTCCCTCGGCCGCGGCGCGGTCGAGACAGCGCAGCGCCGCGGGGGCACTGCCGGCCGCCGCGACGTCCACGTCAGGCTCGGCCGCGAGCGCGGCGGCGAGTGACTCGGCGAAAATGCGGTGATCGTCCACCACCAGAACCCTGATACGTACCAATGGACACCCCCAGAAGGCGGGGAGCGGACGTCGCGGGTACGGCGCCCGGCGAAAGGGGTCGCGTCGGCCGCACGGCCGCCGCCGTGCCGCTGACCGCACACCCCACCCCGGGCGTCGTACCCGACTTGCTCCACCCCTGCATCAGCACCGGCCCCCACCGGTGCTGTGCATCAGCGTACGGGCGTGGGCCGTGAGCGGAAGGAAATTCGCAGAACTGGTTGACCGGGGTGTTTAAGGTGGGCTTCATGTTTCGTATTGAGACAGAAGTCGACAAAGAACGACGTACTGAGCTCGGCGAACGACTGCGGGAGACCAACGTGGAGCGCTCGCCGGTGATGCGCACGCTGCGGGACAGTCCGCTGGGCCGGGAGGAGCCGCTCCAGGTGTGGCTGCTGGAGGAGGCCACGGGCGCCCTGGCGGGCGGGCTGGTGGGGCGCACCTGGGCCCGCTGGCTGCACGTGGACCTGCTCTGGGTGGACCCGGGGCACCGGGGCGCCGCCCTCGGCAGCCGCCTCCTGGGGGAGGCGGAACGGGTCGCGAGGGAGGAACGCGACTGCGCCCGGGCGCGGTTGGAGACGTGGGACTTCCAAGCGCCGGGCTTCTACCGGAAGCAGGGGTACGAGGTGGTGGGCGAGGTGACCGACTACCCGCCGGGCGTGACGGAGTACATCCTCGTCAAGTCCCTGAGCGGGAAAGGGACTTCGCAGGACGGCCGGGAGGAGCGGGGCGCCCGGGAGGAGCAGGACGGCCGGGGAGGTCTGCGGCGCCGCTTCGGGCGCTGACCACCCCGGCCGCTTCCGTCAGGCCAGGCGCCGTGCGCCCCCCGACGGCACCGCCGTGAAGACGCGCGGCGCGGTGAACCCGGCCGCCGCGAACGCCTTCTCCACGGCGGCCGTCACCGCGTCCGCGTCCGCCTCCTCCACCAGCACGATCGCCGACCCGCCGAAGCCGCCGCCGGTCATCCGGGCCCCCAGCGCGCCCGCCGCCACGGCGGCGCTCACCACGAGGTCCAGCTCCGGGCAGGAGACCCGCAGGTCGTCGCGGAGCGAGGCGTGGCCCTCCACCAGGACGGGGCCCACCGCCCGTACGTCCCCCGCGTCGAGCAGCGCGATGACCTGCTCGACCCGGTGGTCGTCGCTGACGACATGGCGTACGTAACGGCGTACGTTCTCGCCCTCGTCCGCCAACCGGTCCAGGGCGGCGGGCAGTTCGCCGTACGGGACGTCCCGCAGCGCCGGTACGCCGAGCGCCCGCGCGCCGGCCTCGCAGCCCGCGCGCCGCTCCGCGTACGCGCCGTCGCCCAGCGCGTGCTTCACGCGGGTGTCGACCACCAGCAGCCGCAGCCCCTTCGCCGCCAGGTCGAACGGCACCTGGCGCTGCGTGAGGTCGCGGGTGTCGAGGTACAGGGCGTGGCCCTCGGTGCAGCACGCCGACGCCGTCTGGTCCATGATCCCGCACGGGACGCCGACGAAGTCGTTCTCGGCGCGCTGCGCCAGCACCGCCAACTCGGCCCCGGTCAGGCCCAGTTCGAACAGGTCGTTGAGGGCGAGCGCGGTGACGACCTCCAGGGCGGCCGACGAGGAGAGCCCCGCGCCGGTCGGCACGGTGGAGGTGAGGTGGATGTCGGCGCCGGTGACGGGGTGCCCGGCGGCGCGCAGTGCCCAGACGACTCCGGCCGGGTACGCGGCCCAGCCGGTGTCCGCGCGGGGTTCGAGGGCCTCGACGGAGAGTTGCACGACGCCCTGGGAGACGTCCGCGGAGTGCAGGCGCAGGACTCCGTCCGTACGGCGGGAGACCGCGGCGACCGTGGTGTGCGGCAGCGCGAGCGGCATCACGAAGCCGTCGTTGAAGTCGGTGTACTCACCGATGAGGTTGACCCGTCCCGGCGCCGACCAGACCCCGTCGGGCCGGGACCCGTAGAGGGCCTGGAACTGTCCGGCCACCGTGCCACTTTCCGCCACGCTCACTCCTGTGTCTCCCCGCGCCGTGCGAACGCCCACGCGTCCGCGACGATGCCGCCCAGGTCCGGGCGACTGGGCGTCCAGCCGAGCCGCGTGCGCGCGGTCTCGGCGGACGCGACGAGCACGGCCGGGTCGCCGTCGCGGCGCGCGGCCACGACCTCCGGGACCGGGTGGCCCGTGACCTTCCGTACCGTCTCGATGACCTCGCGGACCGAGAACCCGCTGCCGTTGCCGAGGTTGCACACCAGGTGCTCGCCCTTGACCGCCGCGTCCAGCGCGCTCAGGTGGGCCTCGGCGAGGTCCGCGACGTGGATGTAGTCGCGGACGCACGTACCGTCCGGGGTCGGGTAGTCCTCGCCGTAGACGGAGATGGACTCGCGCTTCCCGGCGGCGACCTGGAGCACGAGGGGGATGAGGTGGGACTCGGGGTCGTGCCGCTCCCCCGCGCTGCCGTAGGCGCCCGCCACGTTGAAGTACCGCAGCGAGACGGCGGCGAGGCCGTGCGCGGCGCACTCCGAGGCGATCATGTGGTCGACGGTGAGCTTCGTCGCGCCGTAGGGGTTGGTCGGCGCGGTCGGGTCGCTCTCCGTGATGGGCGTGGAGACCGGTTCGCCGTACGTCGCCGCCGTGGACGAGAACACCAGCGTGCGCACCCCGGCGGCGCGCATCGCGCCGAGCAGCGCGAAGGAGCCGACGACGTTGTTCTCCCAGTACTTCTCGGGCTTGGCGACCGATTCGGCGACCTGCGAGGAGGCGGCGAAGTGGAGGACGGCGTCGTACGAGGAGTCCAGCCATTCGGAGGCGTCGTGAACGCGGCCCTCGATGAACTTCGCGCCCGCCGGGACCGCTTCGCGGAATCCGGTGGAGAGGTCGTCGAGGACGGTCACCTCGTGGCCGGCTTCCAGCAGGTGGGTCGCCACCACGCCGCCGACGTATCCGGCACCACCTGTGACCAGGTACTTCTTGCTCACTTGCTCGCTACCTCTCGCAATCGCGCGGCCGCGTTCTCCGGTGGCACGTCGTTGATGAACACGCTCATGCCGGATTCGGAGCCCGCGAGGAACTTCAGCTTGCCGGACGTACGGCGCACGGTGAAAAGCTCCAGGTGCAGGGCGAAGTCGTCGCGCCCCTCGGCCCGGAAGGGCGCCTGGTGCCAGGCGGCGATGTACGGGGTCGGCGGTTCGGCGTCGCCGAAGATCCGGTCGAAGCGCTTCAGGAGTTCGAGGTAGATCCGGGGGAACTCCTCGCGGGCGGCGTCGTCCAGGGTCCGCAGGTCGGGGACGCGGTGCTTGGGGTAGAGGTGGATCTCGTACGGCCAGTGCGCGGCGTACGGCACGAACGCCACCCAGTGCTCGCCCTCCAGGACCACCCGGGTGCCCTCGGCGCGTTCGCGTGCGACGACGTCGTCGAAGAGGTTGCGGCCGGTGTCCGCCCGGTGGGCGCGGGCCGAGCGGAGCATCAGGTCGGTGCGGGGGGTGACGAACGGGTACGCGTAGATCTGCCCGTGCGGGTGGCCGAGGGTCACCCCGATCTCCTCGCCGCGGTTCTCGAACGCGAAGACCTGTTCCACCTGGGGCAGCGCGGCCAGGTCGGTGGTGCGGTCGGTCCAGGCCGCCAGGACCAGCGCGGCCTGTTCCTCGCCGATGTCCGCGAACGACGCGTCGTGGTCGGAGGTGAAGCAGACGACCTCGCAGCGGCCGGAGTCCCCGGCGAGGGACGGGAAGCGGTTCTCGAAGACGACGACCTCGTACGACGAGTCGGGGATCTCGCTGAGCCGGCCGTCCCGGGAAGGGCAGAGCGGGCACTCGTCGGCGGGCGGGTGGTACGTACGGCTCTGGCGGTGCGAGGCGATGGCCACGGCGTCGCCGAGCAGGGCGTCGTGGCGGATCTCCGAGGAGGTCGCGACCGGGCCGAGCGGCCGGTGGTCCACGGCCTCACGGACCGTGTCGTCCCGGGAGTCGTAGTAGATCAGCTCCCGGCCGTCGGCGAGCCGCGTCAGCGTCTTCTTCATGATGCGTTGCCTCCAGGCCGGGTCACGCGTGGTTACTCAAACAGAATCGCACACAAGAAACCACAAGCAAACAGATGCGTCAACGCTTGCGTGCGGGGCACACGTGACGACGGCACCGATCACCTTCCGACAACATCACCCCATCGAAGCCGGACATATCAACCAAGATCGATCACGATCGAACTTGCGACGAAGCGAGTACCCGCATGTCTTACCTGGCAGAAGGGCTCCGTCTCCCGACGAACGGGCTCGACTACACCATCCTGGCGATCTACTTCATAGTGGTCCTCGGCATCGGGTTCGCCGCCCGGGCCAGCGTGAAGACCAGCCTCGACTTCTTCCTCTCCGGCCGCTCGCTGCCGGCCTGGGTGACGGGACTCGCCTTCGTCTCCGCCAACCTCGGCGCCACCGAGATCCTCGGCATGGCGGCCAACGGCGCCCAGTACGGCGTCTACACCGTGCACTGGTACTGGATCGGCGCCATCCCCGCCATGGTCTTCCTCGGCCTGGTGATGATGCCCTTCTACTACGGCTCGAAGGTCCGCTCCGTACCGGAGTTCCTCCTCCACCGCTTCGGCCCCTCCTCCCACCTGCTGTCCTCGATCATCTTCGCGGTGTCCGCCGTCCTGATCGCGGGCGTCAACCTCTACGCGATGGCGATCGTGCTGGAGGCGCTGCTGGGCTGGCCGCAGTGGGTCGCGATCGTCGTCGCCGGCCTCTTCGTCCTCGTGTACATCACCATCGGCGGCCTCTCCTCGGCGATCTACAACGAGGTGCTCCAGTTCTTCGTCATCCTCGCCGCGCTGATACCGCTGACCGTCGTCGGCCTCAAGCGCGTCGGCGGCTGGGGCGGCCTGACCGACTCCCTGACGGACTCGAAGGGCGGGGCCTTCCTCACCGCCTGGCAGGGCACGGGCGTCGGCTCGCCCAACCCGCTCGGCGCGAACTGGCTGACCATCGTCCTCGGCCTCGGCTTCGTCATGAGCTTCGGCTACTGGACCACCAACTTCGCCGAGGTGCAGCGCGCCCTGTCCGCGAAGAACCTCTCCGCCGCCAAGCGCACCCCGCTGATCGCCGCGTTCCCGAAGATCTTCATCCCGCTCGTCGTGATCGTGCCCGGCCTGATCGCGCTCGTCATGGAGCCGACGCTCGGCAAGGCGGGCAGCGGCCTCCAGTACAACGACGCGATCCCGGTCCTCATGCGCGACCTGCTCCCCAACGGCGTGCTCGGCATCGCCGTGACCGGCCTGCTGGCCGCCTTCATGGCCGGCATGGCGGCGAACGTGTCCTCGTTCAACACCGTGTTCACGAACGACATCTGGGGCGCGTACCTCAAGAAGGACCGCGAGGACGCGTACTACCTGAAGACCGGGCGGATCGTCACGGCGGTCGGCGTACTGATCGGCATGGGTACGGCGTTCATCGCCTCCAGCTTCAGCAACATCATGAACTACCTCCAGACGCTGTTCTCGTTCTTCAACGTCCCGCTCTTCGTGGTCTTCATCATCGGGATGTTCTGGAAGCGGACCACGCCCGCCGCCGGGTTCTGGGGCCTGCTCTCCGGCACGGTCGCCGCGATGCTCAACTACTTCTGGCTCTACAAGGGCGGGGTCATCTCCATCCCCACGGACCAGGGCGCGAACTTCGTCTCGTCCATCGTCGCCTTCGTGGTCGGCGCCGTCGTGATGGTGATCGTCTCGTACGTCACCGAGCCGAAGCCCGCCGCGAAACTGGACGGCCTGGTGTACGGCACCCGGTCGCCCGGCATGGACGAGGTCGCCGCCGAGGGCGACGACGCGTGGTACCGCAGGCCGGCCCTGCTGGGCTGGGGCGCGCTGGTCCTGGCCGCCGTCTGCTACGTCCCGTTCTCCCTCTGATCCCGGCCGGCCGGCAAGGAACACCACTCGACAAGGAACACGACGACATGAGCGACTACCGGAACGACGTCGAGGAGCTGGAGACCAGGTCCGCCACCGCGGCGCGGCTCTTCGACGTACGACGCATCATCGGCGGACTCTTCGTGGTCTACGGGATCATCGTGACGATCGCCGGGATCACCGCGTCCGACGCCGACCTGAAGAAGGCACAGGACATCAACATCAACCTGTGGACGGGCCTGGGCATGCTGGCCCTCGGCCTCTTCTTCCTGATCTGGCTCAAACTGCGCCCGACCGCCCCGGCGGAGGAGTCGGGGCCGCCCGCGGAGGAGTGAGGACGGCGGCGGCGGGGGCGGAGAGTCCGGAACAAGCCCCGGCTCCGGGCCGTACCCCGCCGCCGGGGCGGGCCGGGTCTCAGTCGCGGTCGGCGTCGGGGTCCGGCCCGGTGACGGGTCCCCCCGGGGCGGACCCACCGGAGCCGAGGCCCCCCGGGCCCAGCCCCCCGGAGTCCCGCCCGTTCACCACCGCCCGGTCCAGCAGCCCCGTACGGGCGGCCAGCGCCGCCGCCTCCAGCCGGGAGCCCACGCCCAGCTTCATCAGCACCCGCTGCACATGCGTCCTGGCCGTGCTGGGCGCGATGTTCATGCCCGCCGCGATCAGCCGGGTGTCCTCGCCCTCGGCGACCCGTACCAGCACCTCGACCTCACGCGGCGTCAGCATCCGCAGCAGCCGCTGCCCCTCGTCGTCGGGCTGCGCCGCCGGGTTGAGCAACTCCGTGAACGCGCCCTGGAGCAGCATCGGCGCCACCGCCGCCTCGCCCGCCCGCGCCTTGACCATGGCGCGCTCGACGCCCTCGATCCGCTCGTCGTGGCGGACGTAGCCGGACGCGCCGGCGGCGAACGCGGCCGCGATGCCGCGGGGGCTGGGGACCGGCCCCAGCACCACCACGGCCACCTGCGGCCGCTCCCGCTTGATCCGTACGATCGGGTCGAAGACCCCGGGCTCCGCCGGTGTCGCCGTCCCCATCAGGCACACCTCCGGCGCCCTGCTCACCACCAGCTCGGCGACCCCCGAGGTGGGGGCCGCCGCCGCGAGCACCCGGTGCCCGCGCAGTTTCAGGGCCGAGGCGAGCGCCTCGGCGAGCAGTCGGTGATCGTCGACCACCATGAGCCGCACGCCCATCGAGCAACCCCCATCGCGCTGGAGCCTGGTCCCCCCGGGCTCCTGACCCGGCAAGCTACACGCTTGTTCGAGATCGCGCGCCCCCTACCGGCCAGAAGCCCCCCGGATTGCGGAATTCCCGCCATTCAGGACGAGTGGGGGCACCGCGCCGGAGCGGCCCTAGTCGGTCGTGAACGACACCGCGAGGTACGAGACCAGGTCCAGCGTCGAGGGCTTGCTCAGCATCGCGTCCGAGATGAAGAGCCGGCCCGCGCCGAAGCGCATCTCCGAGTACCCCTTGGAGAAGCTGGTCTCGGCCTCGCGCACCGCCTTGTCCGCCGGATTCTCCATCAGGACCGTCTGCTTGAAGGTGGACCCGTCGATGGAGACGATCTGGCCGCCCTTGTCGTACGGGGGCCACTTGTACGCGATCAGGTTGCCGCCGTCCATGCGCAGCGGTGTGATCGTGTACCGGTCGCCCGCGTCCGCGCGGTCGCTCGTCGTCTTGCCGGTGGCGAGGTCGAAGGAGACGATCTCGTTGGTCTGGCCGTAGTCGCCCGAACCGTCGTGCTCCTCGGTGGGCAGGTACAGGCGGCCGTTGCCGACCACGAGGTCCCGGCACGACTCGACCTCGGTGGCCGCGCAGTCCGCCGCGTACGTGTCGGCGTCGGCGGGGATCTTGGCGCGCAGCGCGCCGGTGTTCTCGTCGATGGAGAAGAAGTCCGAGATGCCGCTGCCGTCGCCCGCGGTGTCACCGACGTCGGCGGCGACGACGAGGGGCTTGGTGGAGACGACGCTCGCGTACTCGACGCCGGGGGGCATCTTGTACGAGGAGAGCGGGGCGCCCGTCACCGGGTTGAGGTTGTCGATGCTGACCTGGGGGTCCTCGTACGAACCGCACTTGCGGGCCACGACGAGCCCGGCGCCGCCGCCGTACCCCATGTCGGTGCAGTTGTCGGCGCTCGCCTGGGGCTTCCAGCGGAGGGCGCCGGTGGCGAGGTCGAGCGCGGCGCCGCCTTCCGTACCGCCGAGGGCGACCGTGCCGGCGCCGATGGTGATCTCCTCGAACTTCAGCTTGTCGTCACCGGCGTTGGGCCCGGTGACGCTCTTGCGCCAGAGCAGCTTGCCCGCCGCGAGGTCGACGGCGCCGATCTCCGTGCAGGGCTGGTAGTCCGTCTTGCCGGTCCGCTTGGCCGCCTCGAAGGCGATGGCGGTGACGTTGTCCTTGACGTGGTCCGTGGCGGCGCAGAGCTGGCCGGGCAGCGGGATGCTCCAGAGCTGGGTGCCCTTGGCCGGGTCGTAGCCGACGATCTCGTCGACGCCGGTCTTCACGTACGCGGTGTCGGTGAGCCAGGCGCCCTTGACGTTGGTGATGTCGGTGACCTTGGGCGTGGCCAGCTTGAAGGCCATCGTGGACTTGACGTCGGCGGGGGCCTTCTCCTTGCCGCCGCCTCCGACGCCCTTGTCGTTGTCGGTGTCGCTGTCCTTCCGGCCGTCCTTGCCGCCGTCGGCGCCGGACGTCGTGTTGTTCTTCGCGTCGTCGTTGGCGCTGTCGCCGCCGGAGTTGGCGACGTAGACCCCGCCGACGACGATCACGGCCACGGCGACGGTCGCGGCGAGGATGATCTTCATCTGGGTGGAGATCCTGCCGCCGCCGTTGCCGCCGCCTTGCGGGGGCGGGGGGTACGGGGACTGGGGCTGGGTCGGGTAGCCGTACGGGGGCTGCTGGCCGGGCCCGCCGGGCTGGGCCGGGTAGCCGTAGCCGGGCGGCGGCTGCGGGGGCTGCTGGCCGGGGTAGCCGTAACCGGGCGGTTGGCCCTGCGGCGGGTAGCCGTACTGCGGGGGCGGCGTCGGGGCGCCGAAGCCGCCGGGCGGCGGGTCCTGCGGGGCGCCGAACCCTCCCTGCGGGGGCTCGTTGGGTGGCGGGGGCGGCTGAGTCATGGCGTACGTACCTCGGCAGAAGGCTCGGCAGAAGGCTCGGAAGGCAGGAGACGGGGCGCGTGAGGGGCGCGGGGAGAGGCGGCGACGGGTTTCAAGGCGTTGAGGACGTCAAGGGCCACGGTCAGTTGCCGAAGGCCATCATCGTCTTCTCCTTGAGCTCCGCCGCGTCGTTGCTCGCGCTGATGCGGCCACCCACGACGTAGAAGCGCCCGCTCGCCCAGGCCAGGGTCGGCTGGTAGAACGAGTCCTCGATCTCGGCCGTGGACGCGGGGTGCTGCTGGACGATCTTCGGCGCGCCGCCGGTCGGGGCGATGGTGGCGACCGCGCCCGCGTGCTCGTACGTCGGCTCGACGTAGGTGACGACGTTGCCGCCGTCCATCCGCAGCGGGGTGATCGTCCGGTCGGCGGGGGCCTTCGAACGCCAGGTGGGCTTCCCGGTGTTGAGGTCGAAGGCGATGACCTCGTTCGTACGGGACGTGCTGCCCTTCGCGGGCGCCGTCGCCATGTAAAAGTGCTTCGCGTCGGCGGCGACGCCGGTGCAGCCCTCCAGGTTCCGCCCGAAGATGACGAAGCCGCCGCCGCAGTTGGGCGCGAACGAGTCCTTGCCGCCGGCGAGCGAGGAGCGGAGCGTGCCGTTGGCGTTGAGCGCCAGGACGTTCCAGGAGGCGTCCTTGTCCTTCTCGCGCGTGGAGATGACCAGCGGGTCGACCGAGTAGACCTTGTCGACCTCCCAGTTCTTGGCGAGCTTGTACGTCCACTTCGCCTTGCCGGTGGCGGGGTCGAGCTCCTCCAGCTGGTGCTGCGAGGTGTCGAAGTCCCCGGTCGAGCAGCTCTCGGCCGCGATGAGCTTGGGGCCGCCGGCGAAGGCGAACGGCTTGCAGGAGCCGGAGGACTTCTCGAACACCTGCTTGCCGTCGGTCATCCGGTAGGCCTGGGCGCCCGCGGTCCTGGCGGCGGTGACGGTGCCGCCGCTGATCGTCAGGTTGACGTCGCTCAGGATGTCGAAGAGACCGATCTCCTTGATCTCCTGCTTCCAGCCGCCCTTGCCGGTGGCGAGGTCGACGACCTGGAGCTGGTTGCAGTCGCTCTTGTCGCTGGTGCCGTTCATGTACGCGACGACGATCTTGCCGTCGGCCGAGGGCGCGCTGGGCGCGGCGCACAGCTCGGCGGGCAGGTCGAGCGTCCACTTCTTCTTGCCGTCGGTGGCCGAATAGCCCACGACCTGCTTGTACATGGCCTTGACGACGGTGTCCCCGGCGAACCAGGGGCCGTAGACGTCGGAGCCGTTGCGCGGCAGGTCGACGTCGTTGGTCTGGAGGAAGAGGACCTTGGACTCGCCGTCCTTGCGGCCGGCGTTGAGGTCGTCGTCGCTCTCGCGTCCGCCGCCGGTGCCGTCGCCCTGGTCGACGCCGCCGTCCGGGCCGGTCGAGGAGCCACCGGTCGGCTTGGGGTCCTGGCTCTTGTCGGCGACGGGCTCCTTGGCGCTGTCGCCACCGCTGACGACGGCGTACGTACCGCCGCCGACCACCAGGAGCGCGGCGACGGCCGCGGCAACGGCGAGGCCGGGCTTGCCCTTGAAGGGGTTCCGCCCGCCGCCGGGGGGCGGGGTGGGGGCGCCGGGGAATTGCTGGGGCGGGTAGCCGTACGGGCCTGGCTGGCCGTAGGGGCCCAGCTGTTGGGCGTACGGGCCGGCCTGTTGGCCGTAGGGGCCGGGTTGTTGGGCGTACGGGCCCGGCTGTGGGGTGTAGGGGCCGGGCTGTTGACCGTACGGGCCCGGCTGCTGGGCGTACGGGCCGGGTTGCTGGCCGGGGGCCTGCGGGTAGCCGTAGCCGGGGTCGCCCGGCCGGCCCGGCTGGGCGGGGGGCGTCTGGGGGTAGCCGTACGCGGGTCCGCCCGCGGGCGGCTGACCGTACGGTCCGGGCTGGGCCGGCTGACCATAACCGGGCTGCCCCGTGGGCGGTGCGGTCGGCGCGGCCGGCGTGGGCGGTGCGGTCGGCGGCTGCGGTGGCTGCGACGGCGCCTGTGACGGCTTCTCCGGCTCTCGCCTCGGCTCCTGCGGTGGCTGCTGCCCGGGTGGCTGAGTCATCAGCGCGTTCCCCCTGTGTCCCCTGTATACGGTCCACAGTCCGACCCGGTCTCCCCCGCTGTTCCGATGGCTGGTCCCTCGGAACGGAGCGGTTCGGGTGTGGATTCCGCATCGTCACTTCAGTCGAGCGGGGCTTCTTTGTATCACCCAAACACCCGTACGGAACGGGCCGGTCCTCCCCTGTTCCCAAGGGAGAACCGGCCCGTGACGCGTCCGTTATGCGTCCTCGGCGAGCTCCAGCCACCGCATTTCCAACTCGTCGCGCTCGCCGATCAGTTGGCGGAGCTCCGCGTCCAGCTTCGCCACCTTCTCGAAGTCCGTGGCGTGGTCGGCGATCTGCTGGTGCAGCAGCGTCTCCCGGTCGGACATCTTGGTGAGTTGACGCTCGATCTTCTGGAGTTCCTTCTTCGCCGCGCGGTCGTCCTTCGCCGACGCGGGAGCGGCCGCGGCCGGCGTGCCCACGCCGCCGGGGCCGGGCAGGGTCGCGGCGGGCGCGGCGGGGGCGCCCGACTCGGCGAGCTTCCTGCGCCGTTCGAGGTACTCGTCGATCCCGCGCGGCAGCATCCGCAGCGTCCGGTCGCCGAGCAGCGCCATCACCTTGTCGGTGACCCGCTCGATGAAGAACCGGTCGTGGGAGATGACCACCATCGAGCCGGGCCAGCTGTCGAGCACGTCCTCCAACTGGTTGAGCGTCTCGATGTCGAGGTCGTTGGTGGGCTCGTCGAGGAAGAGGACGTTCGGCTCGTCCATCAGCAGCCGCAGCAACTGGAGCCGGCGGCGCTCACCACCGGACAGGTCCCCCACCGGGGTCCACTGCTTCTCCTTGGTGAACCCGAACTGCTCGCACAGCTGCCCGGCGGTCATCTCGCGGCCCCCGCCGAGGTCGACCCGGTCCCGTACCTGCTGCACGGCCTCCAACACCCGCAGGGTCGGCTTGAGTTCGGCGACCTCCTGGGAGAGGTAGGCGAGCTTGACGGTCCGGCCGACGACGATCTTCCCGGCGGCGGGCTGGACGTCGCCGCGGGTACGGGACGCCTCGGCGAGCGCGCGCAGGAGCGAGGTCTTGCCCGCGCCGTTGACGCCGACGAGCCCGATCCGGTCACCGGGTCCGAGCTGCCAGGTCAGGTGACTCAGCAGCACCTTCGGCCCGGCCTGGACGGTCACGTCCTCCAGGTCGAAGACGGTCTTGCCGAGCCGGGCGTTGGCGAACTTCATCAGCGACGAGGTGTCGCGCGGCGGCGGCACGTCGGCGATCAGCTCGTTGGCGGCCTCGATGCGGAAGCGCGGCTTGGACGTACGGGCGGGGGCGCCGCGCCGCAGCCAGGCCAGCTCCTTGCGGACGAGGTTCTTCCGCTTGGCTTCCTCGGTGGCGGCGATGCGCTCGCGCTCGGCGCGGGCGAAGACGTAGTCGGAGTAGCCGCCCTCGTACTCGTGGACGGCCCCGCGCTGCACGTCCCACATCTTCGTGCAGACCTGGTCGAGGAACCACCGGTCGTGCGTCACGCAGACGAGCGCCGAGCGCCGCGCCTGGAGGTGCTTCGCCAGCCAGGCGATGCCCTCGACGTCGAGGTGGTTGGTGGGCTCGTCGAGCACGATCAGGTCCGGCTCGCCGATGAGCAGCTTGGCGAGCGCGATGCGCCGCCGCTCGCCGCCGGAGAGCGGCGCGATGACGGTGTCGAGCCCCTGCGGGAACCCGGGCAGGTCCAGCCCGCCGAACAGCCCGGTGAGCACGTCGCGGATCTTGGCGTTGCCGGCCCACTCGTGATCGGCGAGGTCCCCGATGACCTCGTGCCGCACGGTCGCGTCCGGGTCGAGCGAGTCGTGCTGCGTGAGCACCCCGAGCCGCAGCCCGCCACTGTGCGTGACGCGCCCGGAGTCGGTCTCCTCCAGCTTGCTGAGCAACCGGATCAGGGTGGTCTTCCCGTCCCCGTTGCGCCCCACGACCCCGACCCGGTCCCCTTCGGAGACGCCGAGCGAGACACCGTCGAGCAGCGCACGGGTGCCGTACACCTTGGTGACTGCTTCGACATTGACCAGATTGACGGCCATTTCACTCCTGTACGGGGGGACGGATCGACGTCCCAGCGTAGTCGCCAGGGAGAGGGGGATGACATGCCGGACCGCCACACGGTGCCGAACGCGACCCGTAGAGGGTCGAAGCGCACCCGAGACCCGACCGGGAAAACGGCTACCTAATCGGGGTACTAGAGCTGAAATAATTTACCAGAACAGTGGACGAGAGTTGAAGGCTTGAATCTGAATCATTTTCCCTTGAGTAGGCGGGCCGTTGATTCCGAGATCCATGAAGTCACGGCTTCGAGAAGCTTTGGGTTAGCGACTAGCGTCTCCGAGTGCGCTGGCCACATCTCGCGAACTGCCCTAACTGTGCCTTCTGCCACATCCATGAGATGCGCCCTCGACGGGCCGAACCTCCGGCTCAACGCATCCTCAAGGTGCGAGAAATGAGTCAGCCGCACACGCTCAAAACTTCTACTGCCGCCGAATTTCAACCCCAGGTCCTCCGGCTCAGGCGAATAAGGAACAGTAGAGACTAGGTCGTATGCCGGAGAAACAGAAGGAATTCGACCATCACGATAGATAAGTGACCAGTTTTTCAGATGGGCGTCACCGTTACCGACCGCAACACAGAAGGCAATTCTCCGCGCGGTTTCACGAAGCGCCTCAACATCTCTACCACGATACGCAATGGCAGCCACCGTTTCGAACGTCGACTGATATTTATCTCGCGAATATTTATCGCGGACCTGCGCAAAATCCTCAATATGAATCCGGGAGCCCCTACCATCGGCACTGCGGTCGAATCGACGCACGGCATATGCCCACTCCTCAGAATTCGGCCACATTCGATCGGGGAGCCCGTCGAGCTCATCTCGGTGCAGCAGCCGAAGATCGGGGATGTCAATTCCGATCGCTTTGGCCAGGGACATAATCGCGAACTCATTGCGAGGCACGCCATCATGCCTGTAGTCAGGAAATTTGACGAGCCAATCACCCAACTCTCCAACAGCCGGCACGGTCAGGCGGTCACCCTGAGCCAACATCGAGAACTTCAGAGCCACTCCCGCAAGCGAAAAACGCCACGGAGAGGCACCGACACTCCCGCCCCTCCCCTCTCCGCTCGCTTCCTGTCCATAATCCTGCCACTCCCATCCGTCGTCCGGGCCTTCCGCACGCACTACCTGGACAGCACCGGGCAAATCATGGCCAACTTGCGCCAGGAGCTCCATCTCCCGATCAAGGGAAACACCCCGGTCGTCGGCGATCCACTCGCGAAGCGGACCTTCGGGCAGCAAGTTTGAGAACCACTTGGGCAATCGAAGCGCAGAGGAATAGGGGATTCTGAGGTTTTCCTCGAATCTCAGACCCAGCACGGGCCTACTCGGATCATCTACATAGCGATCCGCCAAGTCGAACCGCGTATAGTCGCCTTTCTGACACAACGTTCCCACACGGCGTCCATGCAGGAGAACTGCGTAGTAGACCTCGGGAATAGTGACTGCCATTATACGCCTGGTCCATTCATCCGTATCTTTCAGTCCATGTCGGGAGCGGCAGGAAGATCCCCCTCCTGGAATTCCTGGAATTCGCCGTCAAGATCCAAAGTATCCAGCGAGGGGGTATCTTCGTACTCCCACTCCGCCATACGTTTCAGGAAATCCTCCAGCTGCTGAAGGATTCGCCTCTGACGTAGGTTCAGAAATTCTTCACGATTCGTGTCCGCAAGCGCCGCGATATCCCGGTCGAGTAGATGTGAGGCAAGAACAGCATTCCATGTCTCGTCGTCTATATCGAGTGGCTGATAGGCAAGAGCACCAGGAATTTCGGACACCGGGTCCGCACCACTTGGCAGGAATAGTCGATTAGCAGGCAAAAGCTTGGTGCGGGAATCCTTGAGCCGGGGAAATACCATAGGAGCAGCATTTGCCGCCGTCCTATCCTGCTCCAGGAGAGCATCCAAGCTCTGCGCATCCAAGATTTCACCGGTGGTCAGCGAACGAGGGTGCAATGACCACCATGCACTCAAAATAATCTTTGTCGTCGCTTCATTGGTACGAAATCGATCGGCGGAAGGCAGCACAGGATGCGCCTCAGAAATTGTATCCAGCATAGAGCGAAGCGATCCTTCCTCGTCTCCAGGCCGGATCTTCGATCCGAGCGTGCGGCTGAACAGAGTAAAGCTCCCCTTAAACACCATGGGACCGACAAGAGAGAGCCTCCAGAACAGCCTTCGCAGCAATCTAATGTTGTTCGGCTTCGGCTGCGGAAAATGCGCGAAGAATCTCGTGAGAGTCACCAAAAGGGCACGATATGGCAGCAGTGAGATGTGCGGCATCCCCGCTTCTTGGATAAGGAATCTGACCGCACGCACCAGCGCCTCCTCACCCTGCGAGTACGCTGTGAGTTGATCCTCGTCAGGGAATTCCGGCTGGGTACGGCGCCCAGATGATGAAAATTCCAATCGAATATCCCGCATGGGGTCCGATCCTCGGCGAGCAAGGACAGACGCCAAAACCGTTCCTGTATCAATACTGCCGAATCCGGTTCTTGCTGCAACGTTATCCGAGATCCTGGTGAGTGTCAGACGCTCATTCGCCCCCTTCTCCTCACCTGAGTACAGGGCAGAAAAGATCTCGGCACGATTCAAGCGCCGACCGTAATTGTTCATCCGGTCAAAGATATCGGTGAGAACATCCCGATCGTCCTGCCTAACCAGGTAGGCAGGAACCTTGTATTGCCTCAAGGCGGTAGCCACCCGTTCGGCCTCATCGAAATACTCAGAGGCGGCAAGACCATCGGTTCGGAACCACGTGAGCAACTTCTTCAGATCGAACAGAGTGGGGAGAGCAACATGGTACGGCTCCGGGATCTTGGGATTCTCCACAAATTCTTTCTCAGCAAGATCGTAATAGACCGTAAATGGTTTGTACTGATGCCCTTCTGCGCTCAGGGCATTAGCCAGACTAATGAGTCGCTGCTGTCCGTCAACGACCCAAAGCGACTCATCGTGCGGAGGCGCGATCAGCCGGAGCTTGCCGAGCATGAACTCTTCCGCCTGCTGCCTACGTACCCACAGCAGAAGGTTGCCGATGGGGTAACCTTTGACGATGCTGTCGAAGAGACGCATCACATCCTGACTCTGCCAACGGAAGTCACGCTGAAAGTGGGGCACGCGAATCCGCCCGCCCCAGGCGAGCGGAACTAGATCGCCGAGCTCATAGGTGATGGCGGTGGGCTGTGCCTCAAGCCCCGCGGGACTGGTGTTCATGACCGACTCCAAGACTTGATGGCGCAACACTGATCATTCTTCTGGGATCGCCTCGCTGCGGCAAACGGATTCTTTCACGGGAGCGCCGCGGAAGCACCTCGCTGACTCGCATATCACCGTGAGAGTAAGTGACCGAGGCCTTGACCGCACCCAAGATGTCAAGCTGACCCAGCCGATCAAGCGTGTCGACAACTCTAGTGTTCCTGAGGTGGCGCATGCGCTCATACGGACCTGACGCCTACTCCCCTTTGAGGCCGTCAGGCATTGAGCGAAGTCTCTCTGACTGCTCAGACCCGATCCAGCCCCACCACCGTGGCGCCCCGGGCCGGGGAGGTGGTCGGGCGGGCGGTGTGGCAGGTGCCGGAGGACTGGAGGGCTGTGGCTACCTGGGTGGCGGTTTCCTCGTCCTTGGTCAGGAAGGCCGTCGTGGGGCCCGAGCCGGAGACCAGGGCGGCCAGGGCGCCCGCCGTGGTGCCTGTGGTGAGGGTGGCGGCCAGGGACGGGCGGAGGGAGAGGGCCGCGGGCTGGAGGTCGTTGGAGAGGGTGTCGGCCAGGGCTGCCGCGTCGCCGGTGCGCAGGGCGTCCAGGAGGGCCGGGTCGGGGGTGGGGGGCGGGATGGCCTTGCCGGCCGCGAGGCGGTCGAACTCCTGGAAGACCGTGGGCGTCGAGAGGCCGCCGTCCGCGACCGCGAACACCCAGTGGAAGGCGCCGCCCACCGCGAGGGGGGTGAGCTGTTCGCCGCGGCCGACGCCGAGGGCCGCGCCGCCCAGCAGGCTGAACGGCACGTCGCTGCCCAACTCGGCGCAGAGGGACAGGAGTTCGGACTGCGGGGAGTTGAGCGACCAGAGCGTGTCGCAGGCCAGGAGGGCGCCCGCGCCGTCCGCGCTGCCGCCCGCCATGCCGCCCGCGACCGGGATGTCCTTGGCGATGTGGATGTGCACCCGGGGGTCGATGCCGTGCCGGGCCGCCAGGGCCAGGGCCGCGCGGGCCGCGAGGTTGGTGGTGTCCAGGGGGACCCGGTCCGCGCCGGGGCCCGTGCACGTGATGCGCAGCTCGTCGGCCGGGGTGACCGTGATCTCGTCGTAAAGGCCGACGGCGAGGAAGACGTTCGCCAGGTCGTGGAAGCCGTCGGGGCGCGCGGCGCCCACGGCCAGCTGGACGTTGACCTTGGCGGGGACTCGTACGGTGACGCTCACGCGCCGGGCTCCTTCGAGGTGGGGAGGGAGGAGGGGGAGGAGGGGGAGGGGGGCGTGTTCCGGGGTGGGGTCTCGGGTGGTTTCGATTCCGCGATCCTCGCGAACTCCTCCACCGTCAGCCCCTCCCCCCGCGCCTGCGGCGACACCCCCGCCGCCACCAGGGCCGCCTCCGCCGCCGGGGCCGAGCCCGCCCATCCCGCGAGGGCCGCGCGCAGGGTCTTGCGGCGCTGGGCGAAGGCCGCGTCCACGACCGCGAAGACCTCCGTCCTGGAGGCCGACGTGGCGAGCGGTTCCTTCCTGCGCACCAGCGAGACGAGGCCGGAGTCCACGTTGGGCGCGGGCCAGAAGACCGTACGGCCGATGGATC
Source organism: Streptomyces liangshanensis (assembly GCF_011694815.1). NCBI lineage: Bacteria > Bacillati > Actinomycetota > Actinomycetes > Kitasatosporales > Streptomycetaceae > Streptomyces > Streptomyces liangshanensis. Next base: position 4,802,284 of record NZ_CP050177.1, on the reverse strand, counting down.
CGGCGCGCTTGACGTCCGCGTACCAGTTGGCCTTCACCGACGGCACGCCGTACACCTTGTTGCCGGGGCCGGCCGCCAGCCGGTCCGCGACCTCCGCCTGGACCATCACGAGCGTGCGCTCGATGGTCGGGAAGTGCTCCAGCATGTGGAGGAGGACGGGCACGGCGACGTTGTACGGGAGGTTCGCGACGAGCGCGGTCGGCGGCGGGCCCGGCAGTTCCGTGACCTGCATCGCGTCGGAGTGCACCAGCGAGAAGCGGTCGGCGCGCGCGGGCATCCGCGCCTGGACCGTCGCGGGCAGGGCTGCGGCGAGCACGTCGTCGATCTCGACGGCGACGACCCGGTCCGCGACCTCCAGGAGCGCCAGGGTGAGGGAGCCGAGTCCCGGCCCGACCTCCACGACGACGTCGTCGGGGCGTACCCCGGCGGTGCGGACGATCCTGCGGACGGTGTTGGCGTCGATCACGAAGTTCTGCCCGCGCTGCTTTGTCGGGCGTACGCCCAGCGCCGCGGCCAGTTCACGGATGTCCGCGGGGCCCAGCAGGGCGTAGGTGTCGGGCGGCGGCTCAGTGGTGCTCACCGGGTAAGCCTACGGTCAACCGGTGGGGGCGATGTCCGGACCGCCTTGCCGGGAGGGGACGGGGGCGATGGCCGGACCGTCTTGCCGGCCGCCGTGGACCGCTGTCGGCCGGTGGGGCGCGGCTGCGTGCGCCTCACCCCGTCAGCCGTCGGCCGCAGTGCGGCCACGGGCTCGCGCCCCGCTGTACGTACAGCTTCTTCGCGCGGAACGTCTGCTCCGACGCCGGGGCGTCCTGCGGGCGCCCGCTGCCGCCCAGGGACTGCCAGGTCCCCACGTCGAACTGGTAGAGCCCGCCGTAGTTCCCCGACGGATCGACCGCCCCCGGGCGCCCGCCCGACTCGCAGGCGGCGAGTCCGCTCCAGTTCAGGCCGTCCGCGCCCGCGACGGACGTCGGCATCACCTTCGTACCGACCCTGACCCGCTGGGTGACCGGGTCACGGACGATCTCGTCGTGGAGCCTGCGGGGCTTCTGCCGTACGCCGTTGACGGTGCGCAGCGCGTACGTGACCCGGCGCGCGCCCTGCCGTCCCTGCCGGTCGACGACCTCCGTGCCCTTGAAGAGCGTGGCGTCGAGGGTCTTCACGGTCGTGTACGGGATCGCCTCCTCCCGCACCTCCTCGCGGCCCGTGATGCGCAGGACCGTGACCGTCTGGCCGTCGCGCGGGAAGCTGTCGCGCGCGACGGACGTGGTGTCCTCGCCGCGCAGGGTGATGCCGGCCTGGGAGAGGGCCTCGCCGACGGTCGCCGCGTTGGTGCGGATCGTGCGCTCGCGGCCGTCGGCCATGAAGGTCACGGTGCGTTCGGTGCGGACGTCGAGGGCGAGGCCGTGGCGGGCGATCGGGGCGGACCGCGAGACGGACAGGAACGCGCCTTCGGCCCGCACGCCCAGTTGGCGCAGGGCTCCGTCGACGGTGCGGGCCGTCGTCCAGACCTGGCGGCGGTGGCCGTCGAGGGTGAGCTGTACGGGGCGGCCGTAGCGGACGACGACCTCGTCGCCGCTGGCCAGTTCGGCGCCGGGCGCGGGGGCGATGATGTCGTGCGCGCCGACGGTGACACCCTCGTCGGCCAGCAGTTCCGCGACGTTGTCGGCGAAGGTGTGCATGGTGCGGGGGACGCCGTCGACGCTCAGCTCGACGGCTTTGTCGTTGGCCACGAAGGCGGAGGTGCCGCCGGCGAGGAAGGCGACGACGAGGGCCTGGGGGACGAGGCGGCGGAGGTTGCCGGGGGTGGCGGCGGGCGCGGCTTCGCTCTGGGCGCGCGGTGGTGCGGGGCGTCCGCGGCGGTGCGAGGAATGACGAGCGGGGGTGGGGGGCGGGGCGAGGGCGGGGGCAGGGGCGGGGGTGCTCTGCTGCTGGGGGAGGACGGGGGGCTGGGGGCCGTACGGCTCGTACGGTACGGGCGGCTCGTACGGCTCGTTCGACGCGGGCGCCTCGTACGCCTCGTACGGCACCGGAGCCTCGTACCCCCCGCCGTACGGCTCCTGTCCCCCGTACGGGAGCGTCGGCGCCACCCGTCTCAGGTCCAGCGTCTCCACCAGCTCGGCCGTTTCGACGGCCCTGGCACCGCGGTGCCCGCCGCGTGCGGCCCGGTGACTGCCTTGCGCATTGCTCACGACGCTCCAGGGGGATCCGGTCGGCACCGCCGCGATCGACGGTGCGGCCGGGACACTAGCGGAGCTTCGGTCACTCTCCAAAGCGACTCGACCACTCAGCGTCGCGACGCTACCCTGCCCGCCGCGCCCGCCCCGCCCGCCGACGGCTTCAGGACGACCCGTACCCGAACGCCTGTGCCGTATTGCGCGCGATCGCCTCCGCCAGCGCGTCTTCCCCGATCCCCCGCACCTCGGCCATCGCGCGCAAAGTGACCGGAATCAGATAGGGCGCATTCGGGCGGCCCCGGTAGGGCGCCGGTGTGAGAAAGGGCGCATCCGTCTCGACAAGCACCCGTTCCAATGGCGCTATTGTGAGCGCGTCACGCAACGGCTGAGCGTTCTTGAATGTGACATTGCCTGCAAAGGACATGTAGTAACCGGCGGCCGAACAAATTTCGGCCATTTCCGCGTCACCTGAATAACAATGGAACACCGTACGCTCCGGAGCCCCTTCTTCCACCAGGATGCGCAGCACGTCCGCGTGCGCCTCGCGGTCGTGGATGACCAGCGCCTTGCCGTGCCGTTTGGCCATCTCGATGTGGGCGCGGAACGAGCGCTCCTGCGCGGCGACGCCGTCGGGCCCTGTCCGGAAATAGTCGAGACCGGTCTCGCCGACCGCCCGTACGTGGGGCAGCGCGGCCAGCCGGTCGATCTCCGTGAGCGCGTCGTCGAGCGCGGCGTCGCCGCCTCCGGGTCGTTCGCCCTGCCGCGACCAGCCGTCGGGGTCGCCGAGCACGATCCGGGGGGCTTCGTTGGGGTGCAGGGCCACGGCCGCGTGGACGTTCTCGTACGCGGCCGCCGTGTCGGCGGCCCACCGGGACCCCTTGAGGTCGCACCCCACCTGGACCACAGTCTCCACACCGACCGAGGCGGCCTTCTTCAGGGCGTCCTCGACCGTGCCGCTCTGCATGTCCAGGTGGGTGTGCGAATCCGCGACCGGCACCCGGAGGGGCTCGGGCAACGGTGGCGCGGCCTGTTTCGAACTCATGGGCGCGATCCTACGAGAGGACCGCGCCCAGGGGTTCACCTGCGGTGGTGGAACGGGTGCAGCAGGTCCGACAGGTGCCAGTGGTGGTGGACGGTCCTCCCCGAGACCCCGTCCGCCAACTCGCCCCCGTCGCCCTGCGCGGGCACCGTCGCGCTGTTCTCCGCCTCCTCGGACGCCCCGGCGGCCTTGCCGTTCCTGGCCGCCTTGGTCGTCCTCGCGGGCTCGTACCGCTGCATCGCCAGTGCCCTCACCGACGACACCTGCCCGGACCTCATGATCCGTACGACGTGTCCCCCGCAGTTGCCGCAGGACGGGCTGGAGAGCGGGGAAGGAACCCGCACACCGCCTGCCTTGTATACGACGAAATTCTGGCCCGTGCCGTCGACGTGGTGCTCTATGTCGTAGGCCTGCTCCCAGCCATGACCACAGCGCATGCAGCAGAACGCATATGCCTCGTGAGCGACGGCGGTGCCGGTAATCTCAGTCATGCCAGCTCCTCTCCACTACTTCAGTGGACGCCTATGACGGCGGGAGCGCATCAGGCTCTGTGGATTAATGGAGCGGTCTTGGCCTTCTCATGTCCAAAGGGCCGGGAACCCGGTCTGCGCTTTGCATTTCGCGATCGTCCTTTACCTTCCGGGGAGGCGGTTGGCTTCCGGGGAGGCGCTTACGAGTGCCCGCGGCCGCTCCGTCACGCGCCGTCGCGCGCCGCGTTCGTCGGCCCGTCCTTCGCCGCGTTCTTCGCCGCGTTCTTCGCCGCCACCACCGCGTCGAACACCTCGCGCTTGGGCAGCCCCGCCTCGGTGGCCACGGCCGCGATCGCCTCCTTGCGCCGCTCGCCCGCCTCCTCCCGCACCAGCACCCTGCGCACCAGCTCCTCCGGGGCCAGGTCGGTGGCCCCCGGCGCCGGCGCGCCCTCGACCACGACGGTGATCTCGCCCCGTACGCCTTCGGCCGCCCAGGCCGCCAGCTCGCCGAGGCCGCCGCGTCTGATCTCCTCGTACGTCTTGGTCAACTCGCGGCAGACGGCGGCCCTGCGGTCGGCGCCGAAGACCTCGGCCATCGCGGCGAGGCTGTCGTCCAGGCGGTGCGGGGCCTCGAAGTAGACCAGGGTGCGGCGCTCGCCGGCCGCCTCGCGGAGCCGGCTGAGGCGTTCGCCCGCCTTGCGGGGCAGGAAGCCCTCGAAGCAGAAGCGGTCGACGGGCAGGCCGGAGAGGGCGAGCGCGGTCAGGACGGCGGACGGTCCCGGGACGGCGGTGACCCGGATGTCCCGCTCGACCGCGGCGGCCACCAGCCGGTAGCCGGGGTCGGAGACGGACGGCATGCCCGCGTCCGTGACGAGCAACACACGCGCGCCGCCCGCCAGCGCCTCGACCAGGTCGGGGGTCCTGGCCGACTCGTTGGCCTCGAAGTAGGACACGATCCGGCCACGGGGCTGCACGCCGAGCGCCTGGGTGAGCCGGCGCAGCCGCCGGGTGTCCTCGGCGGCGATGACGTCGGCCGTCTCCAGCTCCGCGGTGAGGCGGGGCGGGGCGTCGCCGAAGTCGCCGATGGGGGTGCCGGCCAGGACGAGGACGCCGCCGGTGGCGCCGGGGTGGTAGGTGGCGGGCTCCAGGGGGAGGTCGTCGTCGGCGTCCCTCACGACGTCATTCGGTTCGTACGACGCGGCCGACGGGGACGCACCACCCGGCGGGCGGGATTCGTGCGCTTCGTACGGCTCGTTCGGTCCCGGCGTTGCCTGCGTTCCGTTCACATCCGTCATCCTCGCAGGGCGCGACGCGCACCACTCACAGCGGTGTTCCCTACGATGGCGCGGTGACCAGTACTGCGCCAGAAGCCCTCCACGGGCCCGACGCCGGCGACAAGCCGCCCTCATGGCCCCAGCGGCTGCGCCGATTCGGCCATGTGCCCCGGCCGGTGATCGGGCTCCGCGAGCGGCTGGTGCCGCCGTTCGCCGAACCCTCCGGGCGCCTGTGGGCGGTCCTCGCGTGCCCGCCCGCCCTCGCGGCGCGGCTGACGCGCTGGTCGGCGTGGGGCGGGCCGCTGCTGATCACGCTGGTCGCCGGGGTGCTGCGGTTCTGGCACCTGGGGTCACCCAAGGCGGTGATATTCGACGAGACGTACTACGCCAAGGACGCCTGGGCCCTGATGCACCAGGGGTACGAGGGGGACTGGAAGCTCAAGGACGTCGACAAGCTGATCCTGGCGGACCCGTCGAAGGTCGCGGTGCCGTCCGACCCCGGCTATGTCGTGCATCCGCCGGTGGGCAAGTGGGTCATCGGGCTCGGGGAGGAGATGTTCGGCCTCAACCCGTTCGGCTGGCGTTTCATGGTGGCGGTGCTCGGCACGCTGTCGGTGCTGCTGCTGTGCCGGATCGGGCGGCGGCTGTTCCGTTCGACGTTCCTGGGGTGTCTGGCGGGGGCGCTGCTGACGGTCGACGGCCTGCACTTCGTCATGAGCCGTACGGCGCTGCTCGACCTGATCCTGATGTTCTTCGTGCTGGCCGCGTTCGGGTGTCTGCTGCTCGACCGCGACTGGGCCCGGGGCAGACTGGCCGCGGCCCTGCCCGAGGACGCGGAGGGCGTCCTGCGGCCGGACGTCCGGGTCGCGGAGCACCTGCGCCTCGGCTGGCGGCCGTGGCGGCTCGCGGCGGGGCTGATGATCGGGCTGGCCATCGGGACGAAGTGGAGCGGCCTGTACGTCCTGGTCGCCTTCGCGGTGATGACGGTGCTGTGGGACGTCGGCGCGCGCCGCACGGCGGGGGCGGTACGCCCGTACCGGGCCGTGATCCGGCTCGACCTCCTGCCGGCCTTCGTGTCGACGGTGCCGGTGGCGGTGGCGACGTATCTGGCGTCCTGGACGGGCTGGTTCGTCACGGACAACGGCTACTTCCGCAACTGGGCGAGCACGGGTGAGGGCAAGGGCGGGCACTTCACGTGGCTGCCGGACTCGATCCGGAGCCTGTGGCACTACGAGTACGAGGTCTTCCAGTTCCACACGAACCTGACCTCGGGGCACACGTACCAGTCGAACCCGTGGAGCTGGATCGTCCTGGGCCGGCCCGTCTCGTACTTCTACGAGTCCCCGTCGCCCGGCACGGACGGCTGTCCGGCGTCGACCACGGGCAAGTGCGCGCGCGAGGTCCTGGCGCTCGGCACGCCGCTGCTGTGGTGGGCGGCCGCGTTCGCCCTGCTGTTCCTGCTGTGGCGGTGGATCTTCCGCCGCGACTGGCGCGCGGGGGCGATCGCGTGCGCGGTGGCGGCGGGGTGGCTGCCGTGGTTCCACTACCAGGAGCGCACGATCTTCCTCTTCTACGCGGTCATCTTCGTCCCGTTCCTGTGCCTGGCGGTCGCGATGATGATCGGCGCGATGCTGGGCCCGGCGGGCTCGGACGAACGCCGCAGAACGATCGGCGCGGTGGGCGCGGGCGTCCTGGTCCTGCTGATCATCTGGAACTTCATCTACTTCTGGCCCCTGTACACGGGGACGTCGATCCCGGTGGACTCGTGGCGGAACAGGATGTGGTTCGACACCTGGGTGTAGCCCTCCCGCCCCGGGGCGTCGTGAGGGGGGCGTTGCCGGGGACTGGGGGGCTCTACCAGAGGGTGGCTGGGCCTGAGAGGTGCCAGCCTGCGTCTGTCGGCTTGATCCAGAAGCTCAGGGCCACCTCTATGACGCGTTCGTGGTAGGTGATCGTGACGTAGACGTGGCTGCCGGTGTGGCCCCAGGAGAAGTCCGCCAGGGCCAGTTCGTCGAGCCAGGAGAAGTCGCGCTCCCACTCGCCGGCGGTGAAGGGGCTCTCCTCGCCGTCCACGATGCCGTCCGCCTCGACCGAGCCGGACCACAGCGACTCGAGCACGTGGCGGACCGACGTATAGGTGTGGTCGACGAGTTGTTCGGCCTCCGGGATCCGCCGGGCCCGGAGGTGCTCGAAGTAGCGCCGGACGGTGTCCTCGACGTCGGCCTCGGCGGGTTGCTCGGTCCAGGTCTTCACCGTTCCCACGGTAGGGGGTTCTCCGTGCGGCGGGTCGTCAGTCGGTCAGGGGGTACCAGGCGCGCCCCTCCCCGCTCCACACCAACGCCCCGTCGGTCAGGCCGGGTCGGTCCCGGGTGGCCAGGGCCGGGGCTTCCAGCATGTCGGCCACCTCTTCCAAGTAGGTGACCAGGGTGTCGAGTTCGTCGGCCGGGGGTTCGTTGTGGCGGGACCAGCGGCCCAGGTGGCCGGTCGCGGTGTCCAGGTACAGGCCGGAGGTGCTGTCGGCCGGGCGCAGGGAGATGACCGGGATCCAGGTGGCCTGCCACGCGGTGAAGCGGTCGTACTCGGGACGGTCCGCGCGGAAGGTGTCCTCGGGGGCCCGGGACTCCACGCGGGAGCGGTACGACGCGGCCACGGCGTCCAGGGTCATCAGGGCCTGGTTGCCGGGCAGGCAGCCCGCGCCGCCGACGCCGTCGTCGCCCGCGGTCAGGGACCACAGGGCGCGCAGGGCGGGGGGTATCGGGGTGCCGAGGTCGCGTTCCAGGGCGCTGAGGGTGGCGGGGTCGGCGCCGGGGCGGAGCGCGGCGTGGGACGCGGAGGCGTACCGCAGGAGCCAGCGGGTCACGCGCTGCCAGGCGTCGGTGACCTCTCGTACGGTGAGCGCGTCCGTGGCGGCCGGGTCGGCCTCGTGGGCCGGGGGCCGGGCGGGTGCGGCGGAGGGGGTCGGGGTCGCGTCGCGTATCTCGATCCGGCCGGGCTCGCGCAGGTAGTGGACGCGCAGGGTCGGGCAGTCCTCGAACAGGTCGCCGTCCACCATCACGGTGAGGATGCCGGGCGGGCCCGCGGGCCGGCCCAGTTCCGGTTCCTCGGCGAGGCGGCCGGCCAGGACCTTGAGGGCGTAGGGGACGCCGGCTCCGAGTCCGACGGCGGTGTCGCGTAAGCGCGGGGAGAGTTCGACGTTCATGGTGCGTGCGGTGTTCCTCGGCTGGTGGTGGGGCTGATGGGGCTGGTGGGGTCCTTGCGTAGGAGCTTCCCAGCAGGAGGTGCGCCGTGCGGACCGGGGTGGGGGTGGGGTTGGTGTTGCCGGGGGTGGGCGTGGAGACTCGGTGGTCCGTAGCAGCGTTACGAGCAGCGAGGACGGATCAACGGATGCGCCATTACGACCTCGTCATCATCGGTTCCGGTTCGGGGAACTCGATCGTGGACGAGCGGTTCGCCCAGTGGGACGTGGCGATAGTGGAGAAGGGCATCGGGCCCGACTCCGTGTACGGGGGGACGTGCCTGAACGTCGGGTGCATCCCGACGAAGATGTTCGTGCACGCCGCGGACACCGCCCGTACCCCCGCCGGGTCCGGACGGCTCGGTGTGGACCTGGAGTTGCGGGGCGTGCGGTGGGCCGAGATCCGGGACCGGATCTTCGGGCGCATCGACCCCATCGCGGCCGGCGGTGAGCGCTACCGCGCCGAGGGCAGCCCCAACGTCACGCTGATCAAGGGGACCGCCCGCTTCACCGGGCCGCGGGAGCTGGTCGTGGAGACCGCCGCCGGGCCCGAGGTCGTCACGGCCGACCGCGTCGTCGTCGCCGCCGGGAGCCGCCCCGCCGTCCCCGACGTACCGGGCCTCGACACGGCCGGGTACCTCACCAGCGACACCGTGATGCGCCTGGACGAGCTGCCTCCGCGCATGATCGTCATGGGCACCGGGTTCGTGGGCGTCGAGCTGGCGCACGTCTTCTCCGCCCTCGGCGTCGAGGTCACCGTCATCGGCCGCTCGGGGCTGCTCCTGCGCAACGAGGACGCCGACATCGCCCGCCGCTTCACCGACATCGCCGGGCAGCGCTGGGACCTGCGCATGGACCGGCGGGCGCTGCGGGTCGAGCGCGAGGGCGGTGTCGTACGGGTGTACGTGGACGGGCCCGAGGGTCCCGAGACCCTGGAGGCCGAGGAACTCCTCGTCGCCACCGGCCGCGTCCCCAACACCGACCTGATCGACGCCGTCGCGGGCGGGCTCAAGCTCACCGACGACGGGCGGGTGTACGCCGACAGCACCCAGGCCACCTCCGTCGAGGGCGTCTGGGCGCTGGGCGACATCAGCTCCCCGTACCAGCTCAAGCACGTCGCCAACCACGAGGCGCGGGTCGTGCAGCACAACCTGCTGAACCCCGCGGCCCTCGTCGAGTCCGACCACCGGTTCGTGCCGCACGCCGTGTTCTCCGCGCCGAGGATCGCGTCGGTCGGCCTGACCGAGGACCAGGCGCGCCGGGACGGTGTCGAGTACGTGAGCGCGACCCACGCGTACGCGGACATCGCGTACGGCTGGGCGATGGAGGACACCACCGGCTTCGTCAAGCTGCTGGCGGACCCGATCACCGGGCTGCTCCTCGGCGCCCACATCATCGGGCCCGAGGCACCCACCCTGATCCAGCCAGTCATCCAGGCGATGCACTTCGGTCTCGACGCGCGCACGATGGCGCGCGGCCAGTACTGGATCCACCCGGCCATGCCGGAGTTGGTGGAGAACGCGCTGCTCAAGCTGGATCTGCGGGTGGCACCGGCGTAGGGAGGCCCGGCGTTCCCGGGGGTGCGGCGCACCGGGACGTCGCCCTCCGGCCGTCCGAATGTCATCGTCGCAGTCCGATAACACCCGGCCGCTCTGTCACACCTGTCCCGTAGAGTTCCCCCCGACTGCCTCCTTGAACGTGTTCAACGAACCGGTTCGGCGGAGGCTCCGGGGAGGGGACAGCGGGATGCGCAGCGGAGCGAAAGTGGCCGTCGTCGGCGGGGTGTTCGCCGTGGTCGTCGGTGGGGTGGGGTACGGGGCGCTCAACGTCTACAACGGGCTGGGCGACGGCGGGACGGGCGGCACCACCAACGCGTCGAAGTCCGAGGAGGTGAAGACCGGGCCGCTGAGCGCCGAGGAGATCGACACGGCGGCCAAGGACTTCCTCGCCGCGTGGGCGAGCGGCAAGGACCCGGCCGCGGCCGCGCAGTTGACCAACAACGCGGCCGAGGCCCAGTCCGTGCTGGCCGAGTACCGCGACGAGGCGCACGTCGCCTCCGCGGTCATCACCCCCGGGACGCCGGCCGGCGCGAAGGTGCCGTTCACCGTCAAGGCGACGGTCACGTACGAGGGCAAGAGCAAGCCGTGGTCGTACAGCTCCGAGCTGACCGTGGTGCGCGGCCTGACCACCGGCAAGCCGCTCGTCGACTGGGCGCCCAGCGTGATCCACCCCCAGCTGACCGCGGCCACCTCGCTGGTGACGGGCGAGGCGACGGTCCCGCCGATCGAGGCGGTCGACCGTAACGGCACCGAGCTGACGGCGGAGAAGTACCCGTCGCTCGCGGGCATCCTGGACGAACTGCGCAAGAAGTACGGCGAGGACGCGGGCGGCACGCCCGGCATCGAGCTCACCCTGCGCAACGACGACCCGGCCACCCCCAACCAGACCCTGCTGACGCTCACCAAGGGCAAGACGGGCAAGCTGCGCACGACGCTGGACGCGAACGTCCAGGCGGCGGCGGAGACGGCGGTGAAGAAGTTCAGCGAGGCGTCGGTCGCGGCCGTCAAGCCCAGTACGGGTGAGATCATCGCGGTCGCCAACAACCGTACCGACGGCTGGAACGCGGCGATGCTCGGCAAGCAGGCGCCGGGCTCCACGCTCAAGATCATGACCGCGGCGATGCTGATGGAGAAGGGCCTCGCGACCCCGGACGGGCCGGCCGACTGCTCCCCCGACGTGCTGTACCAGGGGCGTACGTTCACGAACCTCGACGGGTTCTCGATCCCCGGCGGGACCTTCGCGCAGAGCTTCGCCCGCTCCTGCAACACCGGCTTCATCCACTTCATCGACGACACGCACGACGACGCCGCGCTGAGCAAGGAGGCGCAGGAGGTCTTCGGCATCGGGCTCAACTGGCAGACGGGCGTGACGTCGTTCGACGGCAGCGTGCCGGCCGCGGCGGGCGGCGAGGCGGCGGCGCAGTACATCGGGCAGGGCACGGTGCAGATGAACGTGCTCAACCTGGCGTCGATCACGGCGACGGCGAAGAACGGCACGTTCCGGCAGCCGGTCATCGTGTCCAAGTCGCTGGACGACCGGCAGATCGCCTCCGCGCAGCGCTCGCTGCCGTCCGCCGTGTCCCAGAACCTGCGGTCCATGATGCGGCTGACCGCGACGGCCTCGTACGGCACGGCCACGCAGGCGATGTCGGGGCTGGGCGGCGACAAGGGCGCGAAGACCGGCTCGGCGGAGGTCGACAACCAGGCCGACTCCAACAGCTGGTTCACCGGCTACCAGAACGACCTCTCGGCCGCGGCCGTGGTCCAGTCCGGCGGACACGGCGCGGACGCGGCGGGACCGGTGGTGGCGGCGGTGCTGGGCGCGGGGTGAGCCGAGCCGCCCGGGGCGTTGCGGCGGGGGTGCTGGTGGGCGCGGGAGGTGGTTCGCGGCGCCCGTACCCCACCGGCTAGCGTGCTGACCGTGACCGAACCCGACACGGCGACACCCCGCACCGCACCGGCCGACGGCGTCCCCGTCCTCGTGGTGGACGTCCGCGAGCGCGCGGCGTGACTCCGCTCGTCGCCGTGGCGGTGCTGGTGGCCGCCCTGACCCACGCGTCCTGGAACGCCATCGCGCACACCATCCGCGACCAGCTCGTCGCCTTCACCCTGATCGCCGGGTCCGGCGCGGCGCTCGGCGTGGTGGCCGCCTGCTTCGCCCCGCCGCCGCACGCGGCGGCCTGGCCCTACCTCCTCGTCTCCGCCGCCCTGCACATCGCGTACCAGGCGCTGCTGATGCGGTCGTTCAGCCTCGGCGACTTCGGCCAGATGTACCCGATCGCGCGCGGCACGGCGCCCCTGGTGGTCACCGTGCTGGCCGCGCTCTTCGTGGGCGAGAAGCTCGACCTGTGGCAGGCGGCGGGGGTGGCGGTGGCGTCCGCGGGGCTGGTGGGGGTGGCGCTGTGGGGCATCAAGGGCTCGCGGACCAAGCCCCACTGGCCCGCGCTGGTCGCCGCGTTGGCGACTGGGCTGTCGATCGCCGCGTACACCGTCGTGGACGGGGTGGGGGTACGGAACGCGGGCTCGCCGATCGGCTACCTCGCGTGGCTGATGATCCTGGAGGGCGTCCTGATCCCGCTGTACGCGCTCCACGCGCGCGGCGCCGCAGTCCTGCTCCCCCAGCTCCGGCCGCACGCCGCGCTGGGGCTGCTGGGCGGCCTGCTGTCGGTCGTCGCGTACGGGCTGGTCCTGTGGGCGCAGACGCGGGCGGCGCTGGCCCCGATCGCGGCGCTGCGGGAGTCGTCGATCATCGTGGGCGCGGCGATAGGGGCGGTCTTCTTCAAGGAGCGCTTCGGCACGCCGAGGATCGCGGCGGCCGGGCTGATGGTGGTGGGGATCGGGCTGATGCTGCACACCTGAGGGGGCGGCACCGCGGCCCACGCGCCCGCACCGGTCGCGTACGGCCGCCCGGACCCCGGACCGCTCCCGCACGGACCGCTCCCGCCCGGCCGATCACGGACGCCGCAACTCCCGTACGTACGTGAGCGCCGGCCTGCCTCCCGCCACGGTCTCGCCCGTCTCCGTGAACCCGGTGCGGGTCAGGACCGCCCGTGAGGCGAGGTTGTCGCGGTCCGCGCCCGCCCGCAACGCCGTCAGGCCGTACTCCGCGGCGGCCAGGGTGAAGATCCGGCGGACGGCGACGGTGGCCAGCCCCCGCCCCGCCGCCTTCTCGGCGATCCGGAACCCCAACTCGGCGCAGCCGTCCGCCACATCCACGAGGTTCACCCGCCCCACCACCTCTCCCCCGTCCTCGACCAGCACGTGGAAGAAGCACAGCCCGTCGGCCTGCTCGGCGAGCAGCGCCCGGTGGCGGGCGTCGAAGTGCGCGAAGTAGGCGTCGCCGCGGTCCGTGACGGACGCGGCGAAGTAGGCGCGGTTCTCGCGCTCGAACGCGAGGACGGCCGGGGCGTGGTCGGGGCGCAGAAGCTGGAGTTCGGGCATGGGGGAACGGTACGTGGAGGGCCCCCCGCGTACCACGTCCCCCGGCTCCCGGGCCCCTGTCATCCGTCAGGACCGTGCGGGGCGGCCGCGCGACTACGTTCCCTCCCAGGCCAGGCGGAGGGGGACGGAATCGTGCGGCACAGGGGTGTTCTTCTGCTGGTCGTCGTGATGGCCGCCGTCCTCTCCGGGTGCGGTACGGAACCGGCCCCGCGGCCCGGATCCGCCGTCGCGGCGCGGCCGTTGACGGAGGCCGAGAAGCTGCGGATCGGGGACGCGCAGCAGCGGCTGATCCGCCGGTGCATGGCCGCCCGGGGCTTCCGCTACTGGGAGGCCGAGCGCCTGAGCCTGGAGGAGAGCCGCACGCTCGGCTACGTCTCCGACGACGTGGACTGGGCGCGTGAGCACGGTTACGGCAGCCGCATCCTGGCCAGGGAGGACCGCGCCCGGCGGGCCAACCCCAACGGCGTCTACCGCGCGGGGCTCCCCGAGGACCGCAGGAGGGCGTACGACAAGGCGCTCGACGAAGGCCTGGACGCCCGGATCGTCTCGGTGGACCTGCCGACCGGCGGGACCGTCCGCAAGCGGGTGGGCGGGTGTGTGGGCGAGTCCGAGCGGAAGTTGTACGGGGATCCGGTGACGTGGTTCCGCGCGGAGAAGACCGTCGGGAGCCTCCAACCGCTCTACGTACCCAAGGTGATGTCCGACCGGCGGTTCGCGGCCGCGCTCGGCGCGTGGTCGCGCTGCATGGAGCGGGCGGGGCACCCGTACGAGGACCCGGCGGCCGCCCGTACGGCCGGCCTGCGCGCGACGGCGGGGCCGGGGGCGGTGACGGCCGGCGCCTTCCGCACGGAGCGCGCCGTCGCGGTCGCCGACGCCCGCTGCGCCCGGGAGACCTCGCTGCGGTCCGTCGGCCGCGCGAGCGAGGCGCACCAGGTGGACCTGTTGCGTGACAGGTACGGCGACGCGCTGGACACGTACGCGCGGCTGCGGAGCGAGGCGCTCGCGCGTGCGGTGCGGATCGTCGGACCCCGTACCTGATCGTCGGGCCCCGTACCTGGCTGTCGGGCCCCGCACCTGATCAGCGGAGAAAGAGAAGAGACAGAGGAGACAAGGGATGACCATGCGCAGACTCAGCACCGTTCTCGCGATCCTCGGCCTGGCCGCGTTCGGCCTCGCCGCGCCCGCCCAGGCGGCCCCGCAAGGGGTCGGCTGCGGGGCCGAGTGGCACGGCCGGGACGGGACCGTCCGGGCCTGGCAGCACTACGACTGCGGAGGGATCGAACTGGGCAGCAGCACCGGCAACGACGCGTCCTGGGCGGACGGCGTGGGCTTCGAGGTGACGCGGTTCGCCGCCGACTGGGCCTCGTCCGTCATGAACAGCGGCTTCATCGGCGGCAGGGACGTCGTCGCCTTCTACCCGGAGGCGGGCTTCGGGGGCACCAGGGCCGCGTGCCTCTCGCCGAACGAGCTGTACGCGGACAACCTGACCGACAACTACTACCCGGGCACGCAGCTCGTGGTGAACGACCGCATCCGGTCGCACGCCTGGACGACGGCCGACGCGTGCGCGGCGGGCAGCTGGCTGTCCTGACCGTCACCTCGCGGCGGCGCGCTCAGGCCCCACCCCGCAGCGCCCGCCGCAGGCCGAGGTTGCTCGTCAGGATCCCGCCGTCCACCGGCAGGGTCACCCCGGTGATCCACGCGGCGTCCGCCGACGCGAGGAACGCGACCGCCGACGCGATGTCCTCCGGGGTGCCCACCCGGCCCGCCGGGTAGTGCGCGGCCGCGCGGTCCAGCGAGTCCTCGCGGCCGGCCCAGCCCTCGGTACGGATGGTGCCGGGGGCGACGAGGTTGACCCGTACCCCGCGGGGAGCGGCATGCCCGGCGAGGGTACGGGTCAGGCTCGCGAGGCCCGCCTTGGCCGCGCTGTAGGCGTGGTTGCCGAAGTCCTGCTCGCCGTTGACCGAGCCGATCGAGACGATCGCCCCGCGCCCCGAGGCCGCCAGGTGCGGCAGCGCGGCCCGCGCGCAGCGGAACGCCCCGGTGAGCGTGATGTCGAGGTCCCTGGCCCAGCCGTCGTCCGGCTCGTCCTCGAAGAGCGGTGCGTCGGGGGCGCAGGCGTACGCGTTGTTGACGAGGACGTCCAGGGAGCCGAAGTGCTCGACGGCGTACGCGACCGCCGCCTCGATCTCCGTACGGTCGGCGACGTCGCAGCGGTGCGCGAGGGCGCCCGGCACGGACGCGGCCGTGGCCCGCGCCCGCTCCTCGTCCAGGTCGGTGACGAGGACGCGGGCGCCCTCGGCGGCCAGGCGGCGCGCGGTGGCGGCGCCGATGCCCTGGCCGGCGCCGGTGATCAGCACCCCGTACCCGTCGAACCGTCGGCCACCGGGCCCGGGTTCCCCGGCCGGCCCGCCCGGGACCCCACTCCCGGCCGGCCCCGCCCCGGCCGACCCCTCCCCGGTCCGCCCTGACCCCGTCCGTCCCGCCTCCGGCTGATCCGCCTGTCGCATGTCGCTCACTCCGTCCGGCCGCCCGGCCCGTCCGGCCGGTGGTCCGGCGATCATGTCGCCGAACGCACCGCCCGCACCAGGCCCGGGCGCCGGCCGGTCACTTCTGCCAGCCGACCGTCTCGGGGAGGGGATTGTAGAAGATCGTCGCGCCGACGTTGGCGAGGCCCTTCCGCACGGCGTAGGTCGAGGGACCGCTGTAGAGCGGCAGTACGGCGTACTGCTCCAGCGCCTTCTTCTCGACCTTGTTGACCGCCACCGCCTGCTGCCCGAGGTCGGCGATCCCGGTCGTGGCCCGGATCTCCTTGTCCAAGGCGGGCGTTCCGGCGCCGGTGAGGTTGGAGTCGCGGTCGGAGCAGTAGAAGTCGCACAGGTAGCGGGCGCCGAACGGGTCCAGCGAGCGGTTCCCCGAGAGGAAGAGGTCGAACCGGCGGTCGCTGAGGATCTTGGAGAAGTCCGCCTCGTCGGCCTTCTTGATGACGAGGTGGATGCCCACGGGCTTGAGCATCGCGGCGAAGGCGCCGGCCTTGGCCTTGCTCAGCGGGTCGTCGCCCAGGAGCGTGTAGCCGATGTCGAGTTTCTTCCCGTCCTTGACGCGGACGCCGTCCGCCCCGGGCTTCCACCCGGCCGCGTCCAGCGCCTTCCTGGCGTCGTCCGGCGCGTACTTCAGGACGGCCGAGACGTTGTCCTCGTACCCCTTCTGGAAGCTGTAGAGCACGGAGGAGCCGGGCAGCGGTTCCTTGTAGTCGAGGCCCTGGAACTGGATCTTCGCTATCTGCGCCCGGTCGACGCTCTCCTCGACGGCCTTGCGGACGGACGGGTCGGACAGCACCGCGGACCTGGTGTTGAAGTACAGCGAGTACTCGAAGGGGCTGCCGCCGCTGCGGATCTCCGTGCCCTTGAGGCCCTTGACCTGCTTGAGGCTCTCGGCGTCGACGGCGGAGGTGTAGTCGAGCTGGCCGTTCTTGAACGCGTTGACCGACGCCGTCGACTCCAGGTTGACGTACACGCGCTTGTCCAGCTTGCCCTTCCTCCCCCACCACTTGGAGTTGCGGACGAAGGTGATGTCGCCCGAGTGGGTGTCCCACTTGCCGACCGTGTAGGGACCGGCGCCCCACTCCGGGTGGGCCTTCTTGACGTACGCGTTGTTGAAGTGGGCGACGGTCGCGGCCTTGGGGTGGAGGAACGTGCTGAACAGCGTCGACCAGGCGGCGTTGACGCCCTTGAAGGTGATGACGGCCTGCTTGGCGTTCACGCCCTTCTCGACGGACGTGATCTGGGAGTATCCGTCGGTGCTCGACGCGGCGTAGGCCTTGTCCGAGCCGTTGTTGGCCTTCCAGGTGGCCCGGATCGCGGTCCAGTCGATGGGGGTGCCGTCGTTGAAGGTGGCCTTCGGGTTGATGGTCAGCGTCACCTTCTGGTCGCCGTGTTCGACGGCCACCTTCACGTCGCTGTAGTAGTCGGGGTTGTACTGGACGGCGCCGGTCGGCGAGTACGTGATGGCGTCGGCGTTGTACCAGGCCCAGACGCGGGTCGCGGTCAGCGTGGCGTTGACGTCGAACGGGTTGCCCTGGTCGTCGAAGGTGCCGACGGTCGTGAAGGTGCCGCCGTCCTTGATCCGGTCGTACGGCTGGGGGTTGTAGTCGGCGGCGGACGGGGCCGCGACGGGGGTGTCCTTCTTGTCCGGGGTGGCCGAGGCCTTCCCCGAGGAGGACTGGCACGCGGTGGCGGCCACGGAGACGGCCGCGACGAGGGCGAGGGGGAGGGCGAGTCTGGTGCGCATGGCGTGGGGGTCCTTTGTGTTGGGGGGTGGGGGCCGGGGCGCGTGGTCGGGCGCGCGTGGTCAGACGCGGGTGCCCAGACGCGCGTGGTCAGACGGCGTGGCAGGCGTACAGGTGGCCGGGCTGTCCGGGCACCTCGGCCGGCGCCGGCCGTTCCGTACGACATCGCCGGCGTACGTCGTCGCCCGCCACCCGGTACAGCGGGCAGCGGTCGGCGAAGACGCAGCCCGCGGGAAGGCGGGCGGCGCTCGGCTGCTCGCCCTGGAGGACGACCCGTTCGCGGGTGCGCTCGCGCTCCGGGTCGGGTACGGGGATCGCCGACAACAGCGCCCGGGTGTACGGGTGCTGGGGGTCGGAGAAGATCGTCTCGGTGTCGCCGGTCTCGACGATGTGCCCCAGGTACATGACGGCGACGCGGTCGGAGATGTACCGGACGACCGCGAGGTCGTGGGCCACCACGAGGTAGGCGAGGCCGAGTTCGTGCTTGAGGCGCGCCAACAGCTTGATGACGCCCGCCTGTACGGACACGTCCAGGGCGGACAGCGGCTCGTCCAGCGCCAGGAGCCGGGGCTCGGTGGCCAGGGCGCGGGCGATGCCGACCCGTTGGCGCTGACCGCCGGAGAGCGCGGCCGGGAAGCGGTCGAGGACCACGGGGTCCAGGCCGACCAGGGACAGCAGTTCACCGACGCGGGCGCGGATCTGTTCGCGGTCCCGGCCGGCGGCCCGCAGGGGTTCGGCGAGCAGGTGGCGGACGGGCAGCCGGGGGTCCAGGGCTCCCAGCGGGTCCTGCATGACGATCTGCACGTCCTGGCGCAGCGTGCGCGGCCGCCCGGCCCGGGCGGGCCGTGTGGGCGGCCGTCCGGCGGGGCCGGGCGCGCCGACGTCGGTGCCGGCGATCTCGATCCGGCCGCCCTCGGGCCGCCGCAGCCGGAGGATCTCCAGGAGTGTGGTGGTCTTGCCGCTGCCGGACTCGCCGACCAGGCCGAGGGTCTCCCCGGCGCGCAGCTCGAAGCTCACCCCGTTGACGGCGTGGAGGGTGCCGACGCGGCGCTTGAGGAAGGCGCCCTTCACGACCGGGAACGTCTTGACGAGGTCCTCCACGCGGAGCACCACCTCGCCGGCCCCGGTGCGCGCGGCCCCTCGCGGCGGGTCGACGGGCGTGATGCCACCGGCGGGGTCGAGTGATCCGTCGGCCATCTCGTCGGCGCGCAGGCAGGCCACCTCGCCGTGCCCGGCGACCTCGCGCAGGCCGGGTTCGTCGGTGTGGCAGGCGTCGAGGGCGACGGCGCAGCGACTCGCGAAGGGGCAGCCGGCCGGGAGGCCGACCAGGGTGGGCGGTTCCCCGGCGATGGGGACGAGCGGCCGGCGCGTACCGGCGTCGACGGTCGGTACGGCGGCGAGCAGCCGCGCGGTGTACGGCATGGTCGGGCGGCGGAACAGCTCGGCGACGCCGGCCCGTTCGACGAACCGTCCGGCGTACATGACGGCGACGTCGTCCGCGTGGCCGGCGACCACCCCGAGGTCGTGGGTGATCAGGACGAGGCCGGCGCCGGTCTCCTGCCTGGCGAGGCGCAGGACGTCGAGGATCTGGGCCTGGACGGTGACGTCGAGGGCGGTGGTGGGTTCGTCGGCGACGAGGACGGCCGGCTTGTTGGCGATGGCCAGGGCGATCACGACGCGCTGGCGCATCCCGCCGGAGAACTCGTGCGGGAAGGCCCTGGCGCGCTCGCGCGGGTCGGGGATGCCGACGAGGTCGAGGAGTTCGACGGCCTGGTCCCAGGCGGCCCGCCTGGTCAGGTCCTGGTGGACGCGCAGGGCGTCGGAGAGCTGCCGGCCCACGGAGAAGATGGGGGTGAGGGCGGAGAGCGGGTCCTGGAAGACCATGCCGAGGGAGCGGCCCCGTACCCCGGAGAGCGCCTTGTCGCCGAGGCCGACCAGGTCGCGGCCGCCGAGCAGCACCTGGCCGCTCAGGTCGGCGGAGGGCGGCAGGAGGCCCATGACGCCCATGGCGGTCGCGGACTTGCCCGAGCCGGACTCGCCGACGATGCCGAGGGTACGGCCGGGCAGGAGGTCGAAGCTGATGCCGCGCACCGCCTCGACGGGGCCGGCCTCGGAGGGGAACGAGATCCTCAGGTCCCGTACCGACAGCACGGGCGTGGTGCCGTCGGGGCGGGCGGGGCCGCCCGGCACCGGGGTGACAAGGGTCATCGGGGGCCTCCCGCCGCGCCGTTGGCCGAGGTGGGGTCGAGGGCGTCGCGCAGCCCGTCGCCGACGAAGGACATCGACACCGTGAGGAGGACGACCAGGCCCGCGGGGAAGGCGAAGAGCCAGGGGGCGCTGGTGAGGGTGCTCGCGCCGTCGGCGAGCATCGTGCCGAGGGAGACGTCGGGGGTCTGGACGCCGAAGCCGAGGAACGACAGGGCGGTCTCGCTGAGGACGGTCGCGACCACGCCGAGCGTCAGGTTGAGGATCAGCAGGGACCCGAGGTTGGGGATGATGTGGCGCAGGATGACGCGCGCCGGGCTGACGCCCATGAACTCGGCGGCCGTCACGTAGTCCCGTTCCCGCAGCGAGGTCGACACGGACCAGATCACGCGCGCGGTGGACATCCAGCCGAACACCGTCAGCACGGCGATCAGGACCCGCCAGTCGCCGGCGAGGCGGTGGGAGACGAGGGCGAGGATGAGGAAGGAGGGGACGATCAGCAGGAAGTGGATGACCGCGAGGGTCGCCTTCTCCGTACGGCCGCCGAAGTACGCGGCGCCGGAGCCGACGACCGCGGCGACGACGACGGTCAGGACGGAGACGCTGAGGGCGATGACGAGCGAGCGCCTCAGTCCGTGGACGGCGGAGGCGTAGATGTCGTTGCCGCCCTGGTTGGTGCCGAACCAGTGGGCGGCGCCGGGCGGTTGGGTGAGGGCGGTGAAGTCGGCGTCGGAGTACGCGTACGACGTGAAGAGGTCGCCGAAGGCGGCGAAGAGCACCAGCAGCAGGAAGATGACCACGCCGGCGACGGCGAGCCGGTTGCGCAGGAAGCGGCGGAGGTAGAGCCGGCCGAGGCCGAGCGGCCGGCGGTCGGTGGGCGCGGGGAGCGGCAGGGGGGTCGGCGCCGGGGTCGGGACGCCCGTACCGGTCTGTGCGGTCACGTCAGCTCACCCGCACTCTCGGGTCGAGGAAGACGGTGGCGATGTCGGCGAGGATCGCGCCGACGGCGGTGAGGGCGGCGGCGAAGGCGGCCGTGGCGACGGTGCCGTGGACGTCGTTCTTGCTGATCGTCTGGATGAAGTACCGGCCCATGCCGTTCCAGCCGAAGATCGTCTCGGTGATGACGGCCCCGGTGAAGACGGCCGGGACGCTGAACGCCACGGACGTCGCGGTGGGGATGAGCGCGGCCCGCAGGGCGTGCCGGCGGATGGCCTGGGCGCGGGTGAGCCCGGTGGCCCGCGCGGTACGGACGAAGTCGGCGTTGATCGTGTCGAGCAGCAGGGAGCGCTGGGTCAGGTGGTAGCCGACGTACCCCATGAGGGTCAGGGTGAGGGTCGGCAGGATCAGGTGCAGGACCCGGTCACCGATCGTCGCGAAGGTGCCCTGGACGTCGGGCGAGTTCTCCCCGGCGACGTAGAGGAAGTGCAGCCCGGCGTGCTGGTTGAGCCAGATGGCCACGAAGACGACGGCGAGCGCGGCGACGGAGGTGGGGACGTTGAACACCGCGATCGACACGGCCTGCGAGACGCGGTCGGCCCAGCGGTACTGCCGTGCGGCGGTGTACACGCCGAGGGCGACGCCGATGACGACGGAGAGGATCGTCGCGACGACGACCAACTCCGCGCTGACGACGGAGCGGTAGCCGATCTCCCCGTTGACGGAGACGCCGGTGGGCGACCTTCCCCAGTCGAAGCGCAGGACCACCGAGGTCAGCCAGTCCCACCAGCGGTGCACGACCGGCACCCGCGGGTCCAGCCCGTACGGCGCCAGGGCGCGGTCGATCTGGGCGTCGCTGCGGACGGGCCGCAGCTCCTTGAAGTTGGACCGGGGGTCGAGGAACCAACTGGCGAGGAAGTAGGTCGCGTTGGTCGCGACCACGATCATCAGGAACCAGCCCACCGCTTTGCGGGTCAGATAACGGACCACGGCCGGCACCCCCTCGGCGGAGGCGAGGGGCGCGCGGGGGCAGCGCGGAACGGAGGAGAGGGGTGCATGGGGGGACGAGCGCTCTCTGAAAGGTGGTGCGTACACAAACGTTGCGAGCGCAACTATCGATCACACGCCCCCGCCCGCACCAGCCTTTGCCCCCACCCGCCACAATCCCGCAATGCCGCTGTAGCACCCACGCAATTGGGCCGCCCCGCCGGTCAGATCGACGTGCGGAGCGCGCGTATCAGGGACTGGGCCCGGGGGTCTGCTGTGACGCCCTGGCGCATGCCGTTCGTGACGTAGCCGAAGGCGATGCCTGATTCGGGGTCCGCGAAGCCCAGGGCGCCGCCGCGGCCCGGGTGGCCGAAGGAGCCGGGGGCCAGGAGGGGGGCCGCGGGGCCGTGGAGCATGAAGCCCAGGCCGAAGCGGGTGGAGACGACCAGGACGCGGTCCGGGCCCGCCGACTCCTCGGTGCGGGCCAGGGTGAGCGTGGCGGGGGCGAACAGGCGGTGGCCGTCGACCGGGCCGATCATCGCCGCGTAGACGCGCGCCAGCGCCCGCGCGGTCGAGATGCCGCCGCCCGCGGGCAACTCGGCGGCGCGGTAGGCGGGGTCGTTCTCGTCGGCCCGCGGGGCGATCGCGCCGAACGCCCGCCGCGTCAGCGACTCCGGGTCCTTGTACGCCTCCGACACGGACCGCTTCGGCCGCAGCCGCAGCTCGCCGCCACCCGCCGCGGCCGGCGGGGCCTCGGCCCGTCCGATCCGGCCGACCCGGTGGGCCTCCTCGGGAGGCAGCCCGACCCAGAAGTCCAGGCCCAGCGGTACGGCGATCTCCTCGGCGATCCAGCGGCCGACGGTCCGGCCGGTGACGCGGCGGACCAGTTCGGCGACGAGCCAGTTGTGGGTCAGCGCGTGGTAGCCGTGGTCGGTGCCCGGCTCCCACAGGGGCCGCTGGGCGGCCAGCGCCCGGGCGCCCGACTCGCCGTCGATGGCCTCGGCGGGCGTCAGCGGCCGGTCCAGGGCGGGCAGGCCGCCGCGGTGGGTGAGCAGGTGCCGTACGAGGACCCGTTCCTTGCCCGCGGTCTTGAACTCCGGCCAGTACGTGCCCACCGGCGCGTCCAGGTCGATCTGGCCGCGCTGGTGGAGCAGGAGGAGGACGGCGGCGGCGATGCCCTTGGTGGCGGAGCGGACCGTCTGCGCGGTGTCGAGGGCCCACGGTTCGGTCCCGTCGACGTCCCGGGTGCCGGCCCACAGGTCGACGACCTTGTGCCCGTCGCGGTAGACGGCGACGGCCGCGCCGCGTTCGCCGAGCCGCTCGAAGTTCCGTACGAACGCGTCCCTGACCGGCTCGAAGCCCGCCGCCACCGTGCCCTGGACGTCCACGCCCGCGCTCCTGCCCGTCGTACCGCTCGTCGTTCCGATCCGGTCGCCGCGTCCGCGCGCGTACCGCTCGGAAGAAACATACCTACGACGTGACGGGGCCCGGTGCCACGGACTTGGGGTCGAAGCCGAACGGCAACTCCAGCCGGTGCGCGCCCATCAACACCTCGTCACCGAGCAGGTCCCGGGTGGGCCCGTCGGCGACGATGACGCCCTCGCTGAGGATGACCGCGCGGGGGCAGAGTTCGAGCGCGTACGGCAGGTCGTGGGTGACCATCAGGACGGTGATGTCCAGCGCGCGCAGGATGTCGGCGAGCTCGCGGCGCGACGCCGGGTCCAGGTTGGACGAGGGTTCGTCGAGGACGAGGATCTCCGGCTCCATGGCGAGGACGGTCGCGACCGCGACCCGGCGGCGCTGGCCGAACGACAGGTGGTGCGGGGGGCGGTCGGCGTACTCCGCCATGCCGACCCGGCCGAGCGCGGTGGCGATCCGCGCCTCCAGCTCGGCGCCGCGCAGCCCGGCGGCGGCCGGGCCGAACGCCACGTCCTCCCGCACGGTCGGCATGAACAGCTGGTCGTCCGGGTCCTGGAAGACGATGCCGACCTGGCGCCGGATCTCCGCGAGGTTGCGCTTCTCCACCGGCAGCCCGGCGACCGTGACCGAGCCGGCCCCGGCGTCGAGGATGCCGTTGAGGTGCAGGACGAGCGTGGTCTTGCCCGCCCCGTTGGGGCCGAGCAGCGCCACCCGCTCCCCGCGCCCGACGGTCAGGTCGACGCCGAAGAGCGCCTGGTGGCCGTCGGGGTAGGCGTAGGCGAGGCCCCTGACGTCGAGGGAGGCGGGTGGGGTGGGTGAGGTGGATGGGGTGGGTGTGGGGTCCGGCCTGGTCATAGGGTCCAGCCAAGCAGACACACGGCGAGCGCCGACACGGGGAGGGCGGCGGCGTAGCGCCACTGGGCCCGCGAGGCGGTCACCTCGTCGATGACGGGCATCGTGCCCGTGTATCCCCGGCTGACCATCGCGAGGTGGACGCGCTCGCCGCGTTCGTACGAGCGGATGAACAGGGCGCCCGCCGTCTTGGCCAGCACCCCCCAGTGCCGTGGGCCGCGTGCCTCGAAGCCGCGCGAGCGCCGGGCGACGGACATGCGGCGCATCTCGTCGGTGATGACGTCGCCGTACCGGATCATGAAGGACGCGATCTGCACGAGCAGGGGCGGCAGCCGCAGCCGCTGGAGGCCCAGCAGCAGCGACCGCAGTTCGGTGGTCGAGGCGAGGAGGACGGACGCGGCGACGCCGAGGGTGCCCTTCGCGAGGACGTTCCAGGCGCCCCAGAGGCCGGGGACGCTCAGGGGGACGCCGAGGACGTGGACCTCGTCGCCGGGGACCACGAAGGGCATCAGGACGGCGAACGCGACGAACGGCACCTCGATGAGCATCCGCCGCAGCAGGAACCCGGCGGGGACGCGGGCCGCGCCGGCGACCGCCGCCAGCAGCAGCGCGTACAGGCCGAACGCCCAGACCGCCTCGCGCGGGGTGGCGACCACCACGAGGACGAAGCAGAAGACGGCGGCGAGCTTGCAGTGCGGCGGCAGGGCGTGGACCGGGGAGTGGCCGTGCCGGTAGAGCTTGTGGGCGTGGCCGGCGCCCATGTCAGACGCTCCCTGGGGTGAAGGACGTCATGTCGGACGCTCCCGGGGTGGAGGACAGCACGTCAGACGCTCCCGCCGGCGAAGGACGTCACGGAGCCGTCGCGGTCGCCGGCGCGGCGGCGGCGGACGGCCCAGAAGACGCCGCTGCCGACCGCGACGGTGGTGGCCACGCCGATGACCCCGGCGAGGCCGCCGGAGATCCGGGCGTCGGTGATGTCCTTGACGCCGTAGTCGGCGAGCGGGGAGTCGGCGGTGTGGTGGGGCTCGGTCTTCCTGTCGATGCCCTGGTCGGCGGCGACCTTCTCCAGGCCGTCGGGGTTCGCGGAGGCGTAGAAGGAGACGAAGCCGGCCAGCACGAGCGCGGTGACCAGGCCGGCGGCCCAGACCGTGCGGGTGGACCGGGCCGCCGCCGGGGCCGGGGCGGGTACGGCGGCGGGCGCCGCGTCGACCAGCTCGCCGCCGACGCGCAGCTTGAGCGGGGCGGACAGGCCGCGGGCGCCGTGGACCAGGTCGGGGCGTACGGCGATGACGGCGCCCACGGTCAGGGCGGTGATGGCGGCCTCGCCGATGCCGATCAGGACGTGGACGCCGACCATGCCGGTCAGGACCTTGCCGAGCGGGATGTCGGTGGTCCCGCCGATCGCGTAGAAGAGGGTGAAGCCGACGGCGGCGGCCGGTACGGAGACCAGCGCGGCCACGAAGGAGGCGATGGTCACCGAGCGGCGGGCGCGGGGCAGGACCTTCACCAGGCCGCGGAAGAGCGCGTACGAGACGACCGTGGTGATCACGGCCATGTCGGTGATGTTCACGCCGAGCGCGGTGAGGCCGCCGTCCGCGAAGAGGATGCCCTGCATCAGCAGCACCACCGAGACGCAGAGCACGCCCGTGTAGGGGCCGACGAGTATCGCGGCCAGTGCCCCTCCCAGGAGATGGCCGCTGGTCCCGGTGGCCACGGGGAAGTTGAGCATCTGTACGGCGAAGATGAAGGCGGCGACCAGTCCGGCGAGGGGCGCGGTGCGCTCGTCCAGCTCACGGCGCGCGCCGCGCAGGCTGACGGCGACGGCGCCCACGGCGACCGCGCCTGCGGCGGCGGAGACGGGCAGGTTGATGAATCCGTCGGGGACATGCATGGCGGGCTCCGCTTCCTGCGGGGGCTGTTGAGGACCGGGCGGGGGTGAACCGTCTGATGATAGGGCCCTCTTGCGAACAGCTCGCAAGAGCGGGTTGTATGCAGGCCGCCGCCCAAGGGAAGCGCGGACGGACCCGGGGCGGGCGTTATGCCCTAATTTGACTAGTTTGTATGATTGTGAAATGAATATTTGATGAAGCCCGCGGGGTAGTGACGCCACACTCACCGTCCCCGGCTCTCACCCCAGAGGAGCGAGCCGATGCCACCCGTCGTGGAACAACCCGCCAAAGCCCGTCTGATCACGGACGCCGCCCAGCACAGAACGGTCCCCGTCACGCTCCTCTACGACGGCTCCGATCCGCTCGCGATGCGCATCGTGTTCCCGCCCGAGGTCTCACTCGACCGGAGCGAGGTGGTCTGGGCCTTCGCGCGCGACCTGCTCGAAACCGGGCTGCGGCTGCCGTCCGGCACGGGGGACGTGCTGGTGTGGCCGTGCGGGCGGGCCCAGACCGTCCTGGAGTTCCACTCGCCGGACGGGGTCGCGCTGGTGCAGTTCGACAACGCGCCCCTGCGGCGGTTCCTGGAGAGTTCGTACGCGATGGTCCCGGCGGGCGCGGAGCACCACGAGATCGAGGTCGAGAACGAGCTCGGCAACGTGCTCCACAACACCTGACCGACACGCGGCGGTGGCCGGTATCGGTGGCCGGTTCCCGAGCGATAACCCACGGATAAGGCGGGCGCATAGCTTCTGAATCCATGCAGGACGGTCACACCAGAAGGGAGTGGCGCATGGATTTCAGGATTCTCGGGCCGGTGGAGGCCCGGCGTGGTGGGGAATGGGTCGCGTTGTCCGGTTCCAAGGTGCACACGGTCCTCGCGGCGTTGCTGCTGGCCCGCGGGCGGGTGGTCTCCGACGCGAGACTCGGCACGCTGCTGTGGGGATGGGATCCGCCCGTCACCGCCAGCGCGCAGATCTACACCTACATCTCACGGCTCCGCAAGCACCTCGGCGAGCAGGTCGAGATCGTCCGGCGCCAGCCCGGTTACGTGCTGCGCGCCCCGGGCGCCCGGATCGACGTCGTGGAGTTCGAGCGGCTGGACCGGCTCGGGCGCGAGGCGTTGCAGGACGGGAGGCACGTCGAGGCCCAGGCGCTCCTGACGGAGGCGCTGGGGTGGTGGCGCGGTTCCGCGCTGTCGAACGTCACCGAGTTCCTGCTGGAGGCCGAGCTGCCGCAGCTGGAAGAGGCCCGGATGTTCGCGCTGGAGAACCGCATCGAGGCGGATCTCGCCCTCGGCAGGCACGAGCAGGTGACGGCCGAACTCACCGGCCTGGTAGCCGAGTTCCCCGTACGGGAACGGCTGCGCGCCCAGTTGATGACGGCGCTGTACCGGTGCGGGCGGCAGGCCGACGCGCTGCACACCTACTACGAGGGGCGCAAGGTCCTGGTCGACCAGCTGGGAGTTGACCCGGGCGAGGCGCTGGGGGCGACCTACCAGGCGGTGCTGGGCGGGGAGTTGGGCCTCGCGGAGGCCGGTGTACGGGGGCGGCACGGCGCGCCCGCGATGCTGCCGGCCGCCGAGGGCGAGCTGACCGGGCGGGACGGCGAACTGGCCGCGCTCATGGCCCGGTTGGGTGCGCCGGACGGGCGGCCCAGGCGGCTGCTGGTCACCGGTATGGCGGGGGTCGGCAAGACGGCCCTGGCGGTGCGGGTGGCGGTCGACAGCGCGGCGCACTTCCCCGACGGGCAGCTCTTCGCCGAGCTGTGCCGCCCCGACGGGACCGCGAAGGACCCCGGCGAGGTGCTGGTCCGGCTGCTGCGGGCGCTCGGGGAACCGGGGCTCGACGGCGCGGGTCCCGTTCCCGACCGCGACGAGCTGGTACGGCTCTACCGCGCCCGCACCGCGGGCAAGCGGCTGCTGGTCGTGCTGGACGACGCGGCGGGCGACCTCCAGGTGGCCCCGCTGATGCCGGCGGGCCCGCGGTGCGCGGTGCTGATCACCAGCCGGTCGCGGCTGGCCAGGGTGACGGGCGCCGACACGGTGGCGCTCGCCGTGCTGGACGACGACGACGCGCTGGCCGTCCTCGCGACGGCGGCGGGCCCGGACCGGCTGCTGGCCGATCCCGACGCCGCCGACGACCTCGTGGCGTACTGCGGCGGGCTGCCGCTGGCCTTAGCCGTGATGGGCGCCCGGCTGGCGGCGCGGCCGCACTGGCCGGCCCGCCGGTTCGCGGACCGGATGGCGGATCCCCGGACGAGGCTCGCGGAGCTGTCCTTCGGCGATCTGGACGTGCGCCGGGCCCTGCTGCCCTCGGTGCGCCGGACGACACCCCAGGGACGGGAGACCCTGGCGGCGTTGGCCGGCTGGGGCACGGAGCCGTTCTCGGCGCGGGAGGCCGGCACCCGGCTGTCGCTGCCGGAGGAGGAGGCGGAACGGCTGCTGGAGGCGCTGGTGGACGGTTCCCTGCTCGACCTGTCGGGACTGGACCCGCGGGGGCTGCCGTTGTACCGGTGCCACGAGCTGGTGCTGCTGTACGCGGCCTCGCCGGTCGCGCACGACGCCCCCGCGGTGCGGTGAGCCCGGCGGCCCCGGAGGCGGGTCCGGGGTCACCAGGCGCCCCGGAGCCGTACCAGCGTCGGGGCGTCGGACACCAGGGAGGGGCCGATGGTGCTCCGCACGACGGCCCACGCGTCGGACACGAGCCGTTCGCGGGGCGGGCGCGGGGTCTGGGTGAAGCTGCTCGCGGTGACCGCCCACATCGCGGCGATCGCGGCGACGGCCCGTACCTCGGCGGCGGGCTTCGCGGGACGGGCGCGGCCGCGGCCGACGTCGATGCGCCGCGCGAGCGCGGCGGCCTGGGCGTGCTGGACGTCCAGGGCGAGCCGTCCGTGCGGCTGGGTGAACACGAGGGGGGACAGGGGGTGTTCGTAGACGCGGCGGACCCAGGCGCCGACGTACAGCCGCTCGCGCTCCTCCCAGCCGGCGCCGGCGGACGGGCCCGGGTCGTCGCGCTCGACGGCCGCGGTCAGGGCGGCGAAGTAGGCGGCGAGGGCGGTCCCTTCGAGGACGGCGGGGGCGGACGCGGGGACGGACGCCGGGCGCCCGGTGGCCGGGGACGATGCCCGGGGCGTGGTCTCCACGTGCCGGACACCCTGGGCGCTCTGCAGGGTCTGGACGCTCTGAACGGTCTCAACGGTCGTTGCGGTCATGGCGGTTACGTTCCTTCCGGGTCCGGTGCGATGGGTGTCTCGGTGTGCGGTACGGGCTCGGTGCGCGGTACGGGATGGATGTGTACGGGTCCCCGCGCGAGGGCCCCGTGGGGGCGGGCCACCGCCGCCGCGACCGTGTCGCCGAGCCGCAGGTCCTGGACGGCCCAGGCGGTGGTACGGCCCGCGTAGGTGTGCAGCACCCTGACCGGGCCCGGGTGGGCGGGCCAGGTCTCCAGCCGGTTGAGGACGGTGCCCACCAGCCCGAGCCCGGCCGCCTTCACCACGGCCTCCTTGCGGGTCCAGACGCGGTGGAAGCCCGCGTCCCTGGCCGGTCCCGGGGCGAGCGCCATCAGGTACGCGCGCTCGTTGTCCGTCAGGACCGAGCCGGAGAGCGAGGCCTCCCGCATCGGGCGCACGGTCTCGACGTCGACGCCGATCGTGGTGCCCGCGCCGAGCGCGAAGACGCCGCGGTCGGCCGTACGGGACATGCTGATGGCCAGCGGGGCCGCGCTCTCGGGGGCCACGACCCTCGGGGGGCCGTGCCCGCGGTCGCCGCAGCCCGGGCAGCGGTGCCTGCCCAGCTCGACGGTCTCGGGCGCGATGCCGAGCAGCCCGGCCAGGGCCCGCCTGGCCGCCGCCCTGTTGTGCGCGAAGGCCGCCGCGTCCCGCTCGGCCAGCAGGCTGAGCGCGCGGCGGAACTCCTCGGTGCCGAGCAGGGCGAGGTCCGCGGGGTCGAGCTGGGCCGGCGGCTCCCACCACCAGACGTGCGCCTCGCCGTCCGCGCCGGGGAGGGCTCGGGGAGGCTGCCGGGTGTGCTCGCCCTTCGGTGTTCCGTGTGTGAACGCCATGGACTTTCCCATTTCCCTCACAGTCTCTCTTCGGCCAGTCTCTGTTCGGCCTTTTTCCGCGTTGTCGGCGTTGTCGGCGGTGTCGGCCTCTTTTCGCTTTCTCTCCGCGTACGGCACGGACAGAAAGGCCACCGGGCGATCGTGCACCGTACGCCTATGGACCCTCTATACACGCCACGGCGGCCGGTACCCATGAATTCGCCCGTAGGGACGCGATAGCACCCTCTCGGAGACTGGGGCGGTAAATTCCGATCGACGCGAGGAATGCCCACATGTCCGAGACCCATACGCTTCCCCTACCTCTTCTCACGGCTCCCGCGGTCACCGCGGTGGAACTCACCGACGCCGAGCGGAGCGAGCTCGTCGCCGTCGCGGAGCAGCTGGCCCCGGAGGTGGCCGCGGGGGCCCGGATCGACGATCCGGCCTGGCTGGAGGCGGCTCGTGACGCCTCGGCGCTGCTGCCGCGCACCCTGCTGGCGACGCTCAGGAGGTTCCGTCATGACGCGGGCCCCGACGGGGTGCTGCTGCTGCGCGACATGCCCGTGGTGGCGAACGCGCCGCTCCCGGTGACGCCGACCGTGAAGGGATCCGTCGAACGCATTCCGACGATCGCGGCGGCCGTGATCACCACGGCGATGCTCCAGCTCGGCGAGGTCGTGGCGTTCCGGAACGAAAAGACGGGCGCGCTCGTACAGAATGTCGTGCCCGTTCCCGGGAATGAGACGTCGCAGAGCAATGCGGGTTCCGTTCTGCTGGAACTGCACATCGAGAACGCCTTTCACGACAACCGGCCCGACTACGTCGGGCTGCTCTGCGTACGGGAGGACGCGACCGGGGACGCGAAGCTCTGCACGTCCTCGATCCGCCGGGCGCTGCCGCTGCTGTCGGAGCGGACCCGCGCGGTGCTGGCGGAGCCCCGGTTCCTGACCGAGCCGCCGCCGTCCTTCGGGTCCCTGGACAGCGCCACGCCCGCGCACGCGGTGCTGAACGGCGACCCCCAGGACCCGAACGTGCTGGTGGACTTCTCCGCCACCCACCCGCTGGACGACGAGGCGCGCGCGGCCATGGCGGAGCTGCGGGAGGCCTTCATGGCGACCATGTCGGCGCTCGCGCTGCGCGTCGGCGACCTCGCGGTGGTCGACAACCGGCTCGCGGTGCACGGCCGTACGTCGTTCACGCCGGCCTACGACGGCGCGGACCGCTGGCTGCACCGGGTGTACGCGCACCTCGACCACCGGCGCAGCCGGGTGGACCGGGCCGACAACGGCGCGGTGCTGGGCTGACCGGGCGCGGCGCCCCGAACGACACGGGAGCCGGTCTCCAGGACCCTGACCAGGGGTTCGGGAGACCGGCTCTTGTCGTGCCCTTGTCGTGCCCTTGCCGTGCTCTTGTCGTGTGTACGGGCGGCCCACCCTCCCGGGCGGGGCGCGGACGCCGTGAGGGGCGTACGGGAGGTCTCCCGTACGCCCCTCACGTCTCCCTCCGGTGCTTACTGGCGGGAGCCGATGACGTCCGCCGGCCGGCTGCTCAGGGCGAACCGGCCCGGGATCATCGTGGCCACCGCCGCGAGGACCGCGGCGAGGGCGAGGACCCCCACGTACATCACCGGGTCGATCGAGGGCTGCGCCGCGCCCGTCATCCCCACGCTGAACGCGGTGAGGACGGCGAACGCGATGCCGGTGCCGAGGACCGCCGCGACCAGGACCACCAGGGCCGACTCGATGCGCAGCATCGACATCACCTGCCGACGGGTCGTGCCGACGAGCCGCAGGAGCGCGAACTCGCGGGTACGGTCCGAGACGGACATGGCCAGGGTGTTGACGACCGCGATCGCGGTGAACGCGATGATCAGGCCCATGGCCAGGTAGTTGACCTCGGCGTTGGACTGCTGGACATCGGCGGCCAGGCCGTCGACCTCCGTGCGGTCCAGCACCGCGATCCCGGGGAACGCCTTGACCGCGGCGGTCAGTTGCTGCCTGCCCGCCTTGCCGTCGCCGGCCGTCTTGACCAGGACGGAGGAGGCGAGCGGGTTGTCGACGTGCTTCGAGACCAGGGTGTGGGACATCGTCAGATCACCGAAGCCCAGGCCGCGTTCGTAGACGGCGGCGACCTTGAGGACCACCTCGGTGCCGTCGCCGAGGGTCAGCCGCAGGCTGTCCCCCGGCTTCTTGCCGAGGTTGTCGGCCGAGACGTCGCTCAGCGCCACGCTCTTGTCGCCGAAGCCCTTGATCGAGCCCTGCGAGACGTCCGGGTCCCAGTTGACGGTGAGGCCCTGCGGGGTCAGCCCCTGGGCCGGGTACTTGTCGAGGCCGACGCGGACCGTCGTACGGACCACCTCGGTCACGTCGGTGACCCCGGGGACCTGCCGCAGCGCCGCGGTGGCGCCGGCCGGGACACCCGGGCCGCTCGAACCGACCACCCAGTCCGCCTTGTTGCCCGCCTTGGCCTGCGCCGTGGAGGCGTCGCCCATCGTCGTCTGGACGAACAGGACGGTGGAGGCCATGCCGATGAGCAGCGTCAGCGGCGTGACCGCCGAGGCCATCCGCTTGGCGTTGGCCTTGGCGTTGGCCGTCGCGAGGTGGCCGCCGACCCGCGAGAGGCGCAGCGGGACACCGGCGAGGGCCACCGAGATCCGGGAGATGACCGGGCCGAGGACCGCGAC
This sequence comes from Streptomyces liangshanensis, assembly GCF_011694815.1. Taxonomy (NCBI): domain Bacteria; kingdom Bacillati; phylum Actinomycetota; class Actinomycetes; order Kitasatosporales; family Streptomycetaceae; genus Streptomyces; species Streptomyces liangshanensis. Next base: position 4,769,793 of record NZ_CP050177.1, on the reverse strand, counting down.
GGCGACGGACAGGACGACGACGCAGAGGAACGTGACGGGCTGCGAGGCCGGTTCCGTACGGAGGAAGCTGAGGACGACGACGAGGACGATGCCGCCCGCCAGGACCAGGGCGCCGGTGAGGAGCCTGCTCCAGGCGAAGTGCCGCTTCTCCATGGCCGCTTCGGAGAGCGCCTCGGCGGGCCGGATGCGCGCGGTACGGCGTGCGCTGATGCGCGCCGCGGACCAGGCGCCGAGCAGGGCGGCGGCGATCGCGGCGAAGAACGGGACGACGCTGTAGGTCATCTCCAGGGTTTCCGGGATGGCCTTGAAGTCGACGAACTTGCCGTGCAGCCAGTACGCGATGGGCAGTCCCATGGCCGAGCCGAGCACGCCCGCGAGCGCCCCGATGATCAGGGCTTCCCGGCCGATGAGCTGCTTGACCTGCTTGGGGGTCGCGGCGACGGCGCGCAGCAGGGCGATCTCGCGGTGGCGCTGCTGGATGGAGAGGGCGAACGTGCCGACGACGACGAGGATCGCGACGAGCAGGGACGTACCGCCCATGGCGCCGCCCATCGAGACCATCTTGATCCGGGCGGCGCCCGCGTCGAGGAACTCGACCGGGCCCCGGTCGCCGCCGGTGGCGACCTTGTAGCGGATGCCGTCGTCGTTGGAGAGCGCCTTGTTGACCTGGGAGGCCAACTCGCCCGCAGAGACGCCGGACTTGGGCAGGACGCCGATCACGGCGGCCTGGCCGCCGCGCCCGGAGAGCTTCTGGGCCTCCGCGTCCGAGAAGAACAGGGAGGTCTGCTGGCCCAGGTCGCCGCTCCGGGGCGCGGCGATCCCGCTGACCTTGTACGGGGTGGGGGCGCCGGTCGACTGGACGACGACCTCGCTGCCGGGCTTGAGCCCCGTACGGGAGGCGAGTTCGCGGTCGACGACGACCTCGCCGGCGCCGGGCGCCTTGCCGTCGGTGAGGGCGAAGGGGGTCAGGGCGGCCGAGGACCAGCCGTGGCCGTACGACTTCTTGCCGTCGACGCCCTCGACGATCCGGCCGCCGGAGTCCACCGCGTAGGCGGGGAAGGTGACTTCGGGGACGACGCGGGCGGCGCCGGGCAGCGAGGACAGCTTCTCGGCCGTGCCGGCCGGCAGCCAGACCCGCTCGGCGAGGGGCTTGGCCTTGTGCTTGGTCTTGGTCTTGCCCTTCTTGTGCTTGACGGTGGTCTGGTGGACGTTCTGGTCGGCGCCGACGACGACCGGCGTGGCGGCGTAGCGCTCGGTGTTGATGGTGCCGCGCAGGCCGGTCTCCAGGAGGATGCCGCACGCGGTGACCAGCGCGGCCGCGCAGAACAGGGCGAGGAAGGCGCCGATGAAGCTGCCCTTCCTTGCCCTCAGGGTCTGGATCGCGTATCGCAGCATCAGGCCCACGCTCCCAGGTGTGTCATGCGCTCGGCGACGCGGTCGGCGGTCGGGGAGTCCATGCGGCCGGCGAGCTTGCCGTCGGCGAGGAACAGGACGGTGTCGGCGTAGGCGGCGGCGATCGGGTCGTGGGTGACCATGACGACGGTCTGGCCGGTCTCGTTCACGCAGGCCCGCAGCAGGGAGAGGATCTCCTTGGCGGTCACGGTGTCGAGGGCGCCGGTCGGCTCGTCGCCGAAGATGACGTCGGGGCGGGTGATCAGGGCGCGCGCGATGGCGACGCGCTGCTGCTGGCCGCCGGAGAGTTCGGCGGGGCGGTGCTTGGCGCGGCCGCCGAGGCCGACGCGGGTGAGGATCTCCTCCAGCCACGCCTTGTCGACGCTCTCGCCGGAGAGCCGTACCGGCAGCTCGACGTTCTGGAGCACGGAGAGGGAGGGGATCAGGTTGAACGCCTGGAACACGAAGCCGACGCGCTGCCTGCGCAGCTTGGTCAGCTTGGTCTCGCTCAGGTCGTTCAGCTTGGTGTCGCCGATGTAGGAGGTGCCCGTGGTCGGCTTGTCGAGACCGGCGGCGCAGTGCAGGAAGGTGGACTTGCCGGAGCCGGACGGGCCCATCACCGCGGTGTACGAACCGCGTTCGATGGTCACCGAGACTCCGTCGAGCGCGCGGACGCCACGGCCGTTCTTGCCGTACACCTTGGTCACGTCGTCCAGGCGCAGGGCGTGGCCCCGGGTGTCAGTGCCGTAGCCGCTGCTGTTCTCCTGCGAACGACGGCTGCTCCTCTCGGTGATCATGCGCGACCAGTCCTCTCCATAGTGCGATTCCAAGGGGTAAAGGCATCGGGGACCAGCCTGCCCCCCGGATCTATATACGATCTATCACAGGGTGTGACTGACACTTGCTCAACTTCTTTTCGTCCAGCGGTGGATGAGCGCGGCGGACGCGGCGGCCAGGCAGAGCGCGTAGCAGGCGACGACCCAGGGGGCGGGGGCGCGCCCCGCGGTGAGGCCGTGCGCGACGGCGGCGAGCCAGGCGGCGTAGGACGCGCCGTGCAGGACGCGGAAGGGGCGGATCCAGCGGCGGGTGGCGAAGACGCCGCGCCAGATGCCCGTGACGGCGGCGAGCACGAAGAGAACGGCGGCGAGGGTGCCGAGGCCCGTGAGGAGGTCGGTGACGCCGAGGGCCGCGGCGGGGGTGACGCGGCCGCCCGCGGCCTTGACGGCGATGTGCAGGGCCAGGAACGCGAGGCCGGCCAGGCCCGCCGTGCGGTGCGCGTGCTGGGCGAGGCGGCGGTGCGCGGGGCGCAGGAGGTCGCGGAAGACGGTGGTGAGGCCGAGCATCACGGAGGCGGAGAGGGCGACGAGGGCGACGACGCCCGCCATCCGGTCCAGCCAGTCGCGCGGCGCGCCGCCGGCGAGGGCGCCGAGGGTGACGAGGGCGGCGAGCGGGACGAGCCCGGCGGTGACGGCCCGGGGGCCGGGGAGGGCGGTGTGCGGGGGGCCGGTGCGGGGTGGGGCGGGCGGGGCGGTGGGGTCAAGTGCGGTCGCTGGTGCGGCTGTTGGCGGGGGCGGGCGGTTCTCGGTCAGGGACACGGGGGCCTCTCGGGCTCTCTCGGGCTCTCTCGGACGGGGTGGGTGCTCCTTGCGTCGTGCGACGTGCGTGGTGCGCCGTGCGGGTACGGGGGTACGGGCGAGCGCCGCCCGGCCGGGACCGGGCGGCGCCCTCCGTATCTCTGTGGGCTAGTCGCCCGCTCCCGCCGGGGCGTGGAGACGGACCTCGCCCAGGGCGCTCCCCAGCGGGCGCGCCAGGGACGCGGACCACGGGCCCGGCACGGCGAGGTCCCGTACCTCCCAGCGGGTCGTCTCGGAGCGGTACGTGTGCACCACCTCGACCGGCCCCGGGTCGGCGGGGCGCACGTCGAGCGCGTGCAGCTCCATGCCGAGCAGCCCCAGGCCGACCGCCTTGACGACGGCCTCCTTGCGGGTCCACGTGCGGTGGAAGGCCGCGTCCCGCTCGGGGCCCCGCGGCCGGCCCATGACGTAGGCCCGTTCCGACGGGGTCAGGACCACGTCGGCCAGGTTGTCGTCGACCGGCCTGAGGGCCTCGACGTCCACGCCGACCCAGTCACCGGCCCGTACGGCCAGCGCCCCGATCCCCGCCGTACGCGACAGGCTGACGGCCAGCGGCACCGGCGGCCTGACGACGGACGGCGGCCCGTGTTCGGGGTCCCCGCAGCCCGGGCAGATCCGCCGGCCGAGGCCGACCTCTCCCGGGGTGATCCCGAGCAGTCCGGCGATGGCCCGCCGGGCGCCCGCCCGCGTCGCGGTGAACGCCGCCGCGTCCGCCTCGGCGTGGAACCGCCGGGCGCGGCCCCGTTCGACCGCGTCGAGCACGGCGTGGTCGGCCGGGTCGGTGCGGTCGCCGAGCGGCCACCACCACACGTGCACCTCACCGAGCGTCCGCAGGCGTTCCACGGCCGCGAGCGCGGTGTCGGGTACGTACACCTCGCTGATCGTGGCATCGAGCGTGGCGCCGATCGTGGTGCTTCCCCGAGGCGTCATCCGCCCCTCCTCTCTCCGTCCTTTCCGGTAACGGCCGGTCTCAGGCCAGTCCGCCCAGGCGCAGGAGCAGGTCCTTGACCTCGGTGGCGTGGTAGCGGTCCCGTTGCTGACCCGGGTCGGAGCACAACAGCAGTGGTCCGTCCCGGTCGTCCTGGGGCAGCCGTCCGTGGCTGCCCCTGACATGGGTCGGGTCGAGCGGCACCACGTTCAGCGGCGCCCGCATCCCGGCCTTCTTGCGCAGCAGTGTCAGTGCCGCCTTCGCCTTCACCGCCGGATCGGCGGGGTCGAAGAAGAGTTCGGCCGGGTCGTAGCCCGGCTTGCGGTGGATCTCGACGCCGCGCGCGAAGTCGGGGGCGCGGCTGTCGTCCAGCCAGTAGTAGTACGTGAACCACGCGTCCGGGTCGGCCACGGCGACCAGTTCCCCGGCGTTGGGGTGGTCGATGCCGTAGGCGGCCTGCTCGGTGCGGTCCCAGACCTCGTCGACCCCGTCGAGGCCCTTGAGGACGTCACGCACCCGGGGGACGTCCGACGGGTCGGCGACGTACACGTGGGCGGCCTGGTGGTCGGCGACGGCGAACGCCCGTGAGGTGTGCGGGTCCAGGTACTCCATGCCGCGCTGGGAGTAGACGGACAGCAGACCCTCCCTGCGCAGCGCCCTGTTGATGTCGACGGGCCGGCTGACCGGGCTGATCCCGTACTCGCTGAGCGCCACGACGGTGGTGCCCCGGTCGCGCAGGTCGCCCAGCAGCGGCCCGAGTTCGGCGTCCGCGTCGCGCGCGGCCCGCACGGCCTGCGGGCTGTCGGGGCCGTACCGCTGGAGGTCGTAGTCCAGGTGCGGGACGTAGATGAAGGACAGGTCGGGGCGTCGGGTGTCGGCGACGTGGCGGGCGGCGCCCGCGATCCACCGGGTGGAGGCGATGGAGGCGGTCGGGCCCCAGTAGTGGAAGAGGGGGAACTCGCCCTGGCGCGCGGTCAGTTCGTCGCGGAGCCCGGCCGGGGTGGTGTAGCAGTCGGGCGACTTGCGGCCGTCGTAGTGGTAGACGGGCCGCGGGGTGAGGGTCGTGTCGACGTCCGCGCCCATCGCCCACCACCAGCAGAGGTACGCGGTGGTGTGCTCCGGGTCCCTGGCGCGCGCGGCCTGCCACACCTTCTCGCCCCGGACGAGGGCGTTGTGCTGGCGCCACATCATGACTTCGCCGTGGTCGCGGAAGTACCAGCCGTTGCCGACGGCCCCGTGGTCGCGGGGCATCAGGCCGGTGGTGAAGGTGGCCTGGACGGTGGCGGTGACGGCGGGGAAGACCGTGTCGAGGCGGGCCGTGAAGCCCTCCTCGCCGATGGCCCTGACGTTCGGCATCTCGCCGAGGAGGTGGGGGGTGAGGCCGACCGTGCAGAGCACGGCCACCTGGTCGCGGCGGCCGGTCATGACGGGGCTCCCCGGTGCGAGCCCTCGTGCGGGCGCAGCCCGAGGCCGGTCAACTCCTGCTGGGTCCATTCGAGTTCGGTGGCTATCCCGGCCGCGACGGTGGCGGGCCCGGCGGGGCGCAGCCCCTTGGGCAGCACGTCCCAGGTGTACGTCTCGACCTCGATGTGGTCGGTCAGCGCGCGCTCCCCGCCGAACGCCACCCGCAGGGTCTCCTGGAGCACGTCGCTGGTGTTGCGCAGCGGCGGCTCGGGCTGGTCGTGCAGGGGTACGTGGTAGTGGATCCGCCAGGGCGCCTCGCCGGGCAGCGCGCCGGCGAGCGCGGGCGCGAGGTCGTCGCTGCCGTGCAGGGTGCCGTCCGCGGACCGCTCCCTGGTCTGGTGGAGGAAGCGCGGTTCGGCGAACGGGCGCAGCGCTTCCCGTACTTCGGGGTCGGAGGGGTGGTCGGCCACCAGGGCGGACGACGCCTGGAGCTTGACGACGGGGACGCCCGCGGTGACCAGCGCGGCGATCGCGCCCGCCGGGTCCTCGTGCTGGACGGCGAGGTGGCAGACGTCCAGGCACAGGCCGATCCAGTCGTGGTCGGCGCCCGCGATGGCCTCGGCGGCCTGGGCGGTGGTCTCGGCGACGCAGCCCGGTTCGGGTTCGAGGCCGACGCGCACGACCCGGCCGGTCTCGGCCTCGATCTGCTTGAGGCCGGCGGCGAGGGCGTCGAGGTGGCGGGCGGCGGCGGAGCGCTGGGCGCCGGTCCAGGAGGTGCGCCAGGCCAGCGGGAGGGTGGAGATGGAGCCGCGGGCCGCGTCGTCGGGCAGCAGTGCGGCCAGGACCCGGGCGAGGTTGAGGGTGTAGTTCAGGCGGGAGGGCTCGGACCAGTCGGGGTAGTAGACACCGCGTTTGACGACGGGCGCGTGGAATCCCCGGTAGGGGAAGCCGTTGAGGGTGACGGTCTCCAGGCCGCGCGAGGTCATGTCACGGCGCAGCGTCGCGACGGCCTCCGGGTGGGTGGCCAGGTGCGCGGCCACGTCGGAGGGGAGCCACAGGCCGAGCCCGACGAGGTCGGTGCTGAGGTGCTGGCGCACCGGTTCGCAGAACTCGGCGAGCTGGGCCGTGATGCCGTCGAGGGTCTCGGCCGGGTGCACGTTGGTGCAGTACGCGACGTGGACCGTGGTGGAGTCGGAGTGGTGGAGACGCATCGTCTATCGTCCTCAGCTGCCGCCGCGGGCGATCGAGTTTCCGGCGTACAGCCCCGCGGCCTGTACATCGTTGTAGCCGTCCAGGTCGAGCCTGCCCGACTGGCCGTAGAAGATGACGGGGTTACGCCACATCACACGGTCGACGTCTTCGTGGTCGAAGCCGGCGGCGAGCATGGCATCCGCGGTGGTGCGGGTCAGCAGCGGGTCGCTGTGTCCCCAGTCCGCCGCGGAGTTGACGAGGACGCGCTCCGTTCCGTACCGCCGGAGGATCGCGACCATGCGCTCCGGGGTCATCTTGGTGTCGGGGTAGATGGAGAAGCCCATCCAGCAGCCGGAGTCGGCGACTTCGGCGACGGTGACCTCGTTGAGGTGGTCGAGGACGACGAAGCCGGGGTCGATGCCGGACTCGGCGACGACGGCCAGCGAGCGGGCGGTGCCGCCCGCCTTGTCGCGGTGCGGGGTGTGGACGAGGGCGGGCAGCCCGAACTCGACGGCGAGGGCGAGTTGGGTGGCGAAGGCGTGTTCCTCGGCGTCGGTCATGGTGTCGTAGCCGATCTCCCCGACCGCCACGACTCCGTCCTTGGCCAGGTAGCGGGGCAGGAGGTCGAGGACCGGGGTGCAGCGGGGGTCGTTGGCCTCCTTCGGGTTGAGGCCGATCGTGCAGTGGTGCCGGATGCCGAACTGGGAGGCGCGGTAGGGCTCCCAGCCGAGCAGGGCGTCGAAGTAGTCGGTGAAGCTGCCGGGCGAGGTACGGGGCTGGCCGAGCCAGAAGGCCGGTTCGACCAGGGCGCGGACACCGGCGTCGTACATGGCGCGGTAGTCGTCGGTGGTGCGTGAGGTCATGTGGATGTGTGGATCGAAGATGCGCATGGCCGGTGCTCCGTCGGGAGGTCGGGGGGGCCTGGGGGCTGTGGGGTCCTGGGGGCCTGAGGTCCTGGGGGCCTGAGGTGTCCTCGGGTCCTGGGAGTCGGTTCCTACTGCTCGTAGGCGTCCACCAGCCACAGGTCGTCGGGGATCGGCCGGCCGGCGGCGCGGCGTTCGGCGGCGAACCCGGCCGCCATGCGGGCGAGTTCGGCGTCGCGGCGCTCGTGCAGGCCGGCGACCTTGGCCAGCGGGATGCCGGTGAACAGGCACTTGAGGACGGCCTGGCGCCAGCGGTACTGGTCGAGATGGACCTTGGCGTACGGGCCGAGCGCGGCGGCGATCAGCCGGTTGTCGTTGGTGCGCAGGGCGTCGTCGGTGAGCTCCAGCCCGTGCGCGCCGACCGGCAGGAAGGCCAGGGCCCGCAGTACGCCCCGCCGTTCGGCGGCGTCGCCGTGGTGGTAGCGCCGGGCGGCCTCGCGCGCCAACTCGTCGCCCTCCAGGGGCAGTCGGGCCAGCAGTACGGTCCGTACGGCGTCCTCCGTCGACCAGCCGGCCCAGCCGGGGAGCGGGCCCCTGCCGTACACGCGGCCGGCGGCCGGGAAGCGGCTGTCGAGCGCGCGGGGGCCCTGCGCGTCGACGGCCGCGAGATCCGCGGCGAGCCGGGTGCGGTTCTCCTGGCCGAGGCCGGAGCCCAGGCACTCCTTGAGGGTGCGCAGGACGAGCGCGTCGCACACGGCGGGCGGCGGCGCCACTGCCGTTGTCGGGGCTGTCATACCGGTACGACCTCCTTGAGAAGGGCTGCGGAGCGCAGGAACTCGATGCTGTGCCGGGCGGTCGCGGTGGCGGCGTGGCTGTGCCGGGGAAGCTCCACGGACACCAGCCCCCGGTACCCGGCGGTGCCGAGTGCCGCGAGGACGGGCGGGAAGTGGATGTCGCCCTCGCCGAAGGGGAGGTGCTCGTGGACCCCGCGCCGCATGTCCTCGATCTGTACATGGGCCAGCCGGTCGGCGGCCAGTTCGACACACCGGGTGACGCTGTGCGGTTCGAGGCAGCGGCAGTGGCCGATGTCGAGGGTGAGGCGGAAGCGGTCGGGCCGGCCCAGCGCGTCGTCCAGCCTGCGGTAGCCGGCGAGGTCGGCGACGAGCATGCCGGGTTCCGGCTCGAAGGCGAGGTCGATCCCGGCGGCGTCGGCGTGCGCCACGGTCTCGGCGCATCCGTCGACCAACCGCGCCCAGGCGTCCTCGGGCCGGGTCCCCGGGTCGGCGGTTCCGCTCCAGAAGTGCACGGCCTCCGCGCCGAGTTCGGCGCCGATGCCGATGGCGCGGCGCAACAGGTCCAGCCGCATCGCGCGCCCGTCGGCCTCGGCGCTGAGCAGGGTGGGGCGGTGCTTGCGCCAGGGGTCGAGGAGGTAGCGGGCCCCGGTCTCGACGACCAGCGCGAGCCCGGTGACGTCGAGCACCCGGCGCACGTCGGCGATCCGGCGCGGGAGGTGGTCGGCGTACGGGTCGAGGTGCTGGTGGTCGAGCGTGAGGGACACCCCCTCGTACCCCAGATCGGCGAGCACCCGCAGGGCATCGGGCAACCGATGGTCCCCGAACCCGTTGGTGCCGTAGGCGAATCGGGGGGTGCCGGGGGTGGGGGTGCGGGTGCGGGTGCTCCGGGTCTCGGCACGCGGCGGGGTGGCGCGGTCGCGGACGACCAGGGCCTCGGTGCGTGGCCGGGTGGATGTCCGGTTACGGGAGGACTGGGCCAAGGGGCTCAAGGCCTCTGCGCCCGAGGGCGGGGCGGCCGGGGTCGTGAGGGCCTGGGTGCGCGGGGGTGTGGTCATGTCGAGGACACCTTTCTCGCGAGGCGTCCGAGCACGGGGAGTGCGAGGCCCAGGGGCAGGGCGGCCAGCGGTGCCCCGGCGCGCGCGACAAGGGCGGCCTGGAGGGGCAGCAGCGCGTGGATCCCGGCCCCGACGGCGGCCCGCACGCGTGGGGCGGAGGGGTGGCGCGCGACGGCGGACTGGGCGCGGACGCAGGTGACGGCGTACGTGGCCGCGGCGGTGGCGGTGACCAGGGCGGTGGCGATGGCTCGGGACCCGCCGTCGCCGGTCGCCAGGGCGGTGACGGTACGGGCTCCGGCGGTCGCCGAGGCGGTGGCGGTACGGGGCGTGGCGGCCCCCGGGGTGGCCGTGGCGTCGGTTCGCGTGGCGAGAAGCCGGGCCACGGAGACCGCGGCCGGCCCCGCGAGCTGCGCCCCGGCCCCGGCAACGGCCAGCCACTGCGCGGCGGTGAACCGCGCGGGCCCGCCCGAGGGGGCGACGGGGGCCGAAGGGGTGGGCGGCGCGGACGTGGTGACGGGGGCCGGTCCGGTACGGGGGCCGACAGCGGCCGGCGGCCGGGCGGCGGGCCCGGCGCCGCGCACCGCCGCGGTCAACGGCGCCGCGACCGGCTCCGGTTCCGGCTGTCCCGCTGCGGGTGGTGCCCGGTGCCCGGCGGGGGCCGGGGCCGCCTGGCGCGCCGACGGGACCGGCGGCCGGGCGACGGACGCCTGTCCGGGGTGGGGCTTCAGGGTCGGCGGCCGTCCCGGCTCGGGCGCCGGTGTCCGGTGTCGGGCCACGGTGGGGGACGGGACCGCCGACACGGCCGGGGCCGGGCCGCGTACCGCGATCGGGTGCGGAACGGGCGCGGGGGCCGCGTGGCGGACCGTGGTGGGAGACGGGACCGCCGACACGGCCGGGGCCGGGCCGCGTACCGCGATCGGGTGCGGAATCGGCGCGGGGGCCGCGTGGCGGACCGTGGTGGGGGACGGGACCGCCGACACGGCCGGGGCCGGGCCGCGTACCGCGATCGGGTGCGGAATCGGCGCGGGGGCCGCGTGGCGGGCCGTGGTGGTCGGCGGGGCGGCCGTGGTGGTCGGCGGGGACACGTGGCGGGCCGTTGTGGGCAGGAAGGGGATGGCGGAGGCCGCTGCGGAGGCGCGTACCAGGGTCGTCAGCAGGCGGGTTGCCGGGGTGGCCAGGGTGGCTGTGATCATCGCTGTCGTGGCCAGGGAGACGCGGGGTTCCGAGTGCGGGGCGCCGTGGACCTCGTGGCGGCTCAGGCGCGTCACCGCCAGGGTGTGCGCCGCGATCGTCGCCGCCGCCGGGAGGGCGGGGGTCGTGCGGCCGGGGGGTGCGCCGTGCAGGACGTCCAGGGCCCGGGCCGCGGCCATCGTCGCCGGGCCCAGGGGGGTCGACTTGAGGCCCAGGTCGTACGCCCAGACCGCCGCCGCGAGCGGCAGGGTGCGCCGCAGTACCGTACGACCGCCCCCCGCCAGCGCCGCGATGCCGAGGCCCGCGCCGGTCAGGCCCACCGCCACGGCCAGTGCCGCGCCCGGGGTCAGGCGGCCCGAGGGGATGGGGCGTTCGGGGCGCTCCACGGCGTCCTCGTCGCGGTCCGCCCAGTCGTTGAGGGCCATGCCCGCCCAGTAGAGGGCGACGGAGGACGCCGCCAGCGCCAGGGTGCGCGCCACCGGGGCGCGGCCCGAGGCCAGCGCACCGGCCAGGACGTCGCCGGGCACGGTGATCGCGGCGGGCGCCCTGACCAGCTCGACGAGGGTCCGGAAGCGGGACCCCGGGGACGGGGACGGGGACGGCGACGGGGACGGGGCGGCCACCGCGTCCGCGCGGGGCTCCGCCCCAGGCACCGTACGCGCGCGCGTCGCGGTCGTCATCGCGACGCACCCGTGGAAGCGGGCGAGTTGGCCGCTGCGGCCCCCGTCTCCGGGGCCTCAGCCGTCGCCCAGCGCGTGAGTGCCTCGTACTGGAGCGTCAGGTTGTGCTCGCGCGAACCCGCCGGGTCCTTGAAGAAGAAGCCGAGCGCGGGCAGCGCCCCCGCCTCCCCCCGCCGCCGGGCCAGCGCCGCGAGGCGGACCAGGTCCAGGACAAGCGGGGCGGCGAGCGCCGAGTCGCAGCCCACCCAGGTGAACTGCATCGACATCCGCACCCCCAGGAAGCCCTGGAAGGAGATGTGGTCCCAGGCGGTCTTCCACTCCCCCATCTCCGGGACGTTGTCGATGTGCACCTGCCCCTCGACCGCGTGCCCCACGGTCTCCTCCAGGCTGCGCTGCTTCGACTCCGTCTTGCTGCGCGCCGCCCGCGGGTCCTCCAGCGTGGCCCCGTCGCCGCCGCCGAGGAGGTTCGTCCCCGACCACGACCGCAGGCGCAGCGCCCGCTGGGTGAACATCGGGGCGAGCGCGCTCTTGACGAGCGTCTCGCCGGTCTTGCCGTCGCGCCCCGCGTGCGGGACGCCGCGGCGGCGGGCGAGCTGCTCCAGCGCGGGCAGCGAAGCCCCGGCGGACGGCGTGAAGTTGACGTAGGCGCAGCCCGCCTGGAAGGCGGCGTACGCGTAGAGGGAGCTGGCCGGCAGGAGGTCGGTGCTGGTGGCCAGCGCCTCCTCCAGGGTGTCCAGGTCGAGGAAGGCCGGGTCGGGGTCGGGCAGCGGTTCGGTGGACGAGACGTTGACGACGACGACCTGTTCGAGGCCGTGCCGGTCCCGGAAGGACGTGATGTCGGCGGCGAGGCGGGCGGCGGCCGCGGCCTGCGGCTCGCCCTCCCGCCCCGCCCCGTCGCGGATCTCCCGGTCGGCGGCGGCGAGGGGGGCTCGTACCGTGTCCAGGATCCCGGCGGGCAGCACGCCCGCCTCCGCGAGTTGCCCGGCCCTCGCCGGCAGCGGGACGCCGACGATGTCGTGTCCGCCGAACACCAGGTCGGCGAGGGCCGGGAGCGATGCGTCACGGAACGGGGGAAGGTCCGTCACGCATCCGTCGGAGGAGGCAGAGCCCGCGCTGATCGCGGCGGCGCCCGCGGTCGCAGCCGTGGCGACCGAGCCTCGGGCGCCGATCATCCAGACGCCGATCCGGGGGGATGTTCCAGTCGTGGCATGCATGGTGGGCTGTGCCTCCTGAGTCGTACGGGGAGATGTGGAGCCGGGGTGCCGTGGCCTAGAAACGGCCGATGTCGGCCGGGTACGGGTAGCTGTCGAAGGCCTTGTCGATCTGGCGCGTGTCGCGGCGCAGCCACTTGCGGGTCACGCCGTCCACCGTGCGCCGCGGCAGGCGCTTGTTGTCGTTGGCGTCGTTGACCGGCTGCCCGATGGACTGGAGCTCCCAGGCCGTGCCCGCAAGGCGGTTGATGTGCGCCCACCAGTGCTTGTCCACGTTGAGCAGCTGGAAGCCGGCGAGGAAGGGGTGCCAGCGGTGGTACGCGTGGGTGAAGGCGGGCGGCGTGTAGTTCATCATGTGGACCTTGTTGCCGGCCGGGCGGCGCGGGTCGAACAGGACGCCCTGGCCGAACTCCTGGAACGCGAAGAGCAGTCCCTTGGGGTCGCCGCCGTAGAACTCGTCGTACACGTCGCGCTGCGCCCGCGACAGCAGCTCGAAGGCGTCCTTGTTGGGCTTGATCAGCTCGATGAAGCTGCGGGGGTAGCGGCCGCTGGCGCGGGCGGCGGCCCAGGCGGCGTCGGTCTGCGTGAAGTCGCCGAAGGGCGCGGTGATGACGTCGACGGCCTCGACCAGCTCGGGCGTCGGGTTGTAGTAGAAGCGCTCGTCGTACTCGTACCAGAACTCGTTCGCCCAGCGGTCGCCGACCATGCCCGGGATGGAGGGGAGGCGGCGGCGGTGCGGCCGGCCGTGCGCGGCGGCCGGCAGCACGCCGGCCACCGACACCGCGGCCGCCGCGCCGGCGACGCCGACGGCAGCCTTGAGGACGCCTCGCCGGTTCGTGGTGTTGAGCGGCATCGGTGGATCTCCTTCGTCTCGGTGCGGTGAGAGGGGGTGTGCGGTACGGGAACGACTCTGGCGGCGGCCGCTATCGGCGTCCTATACGGCGTCCGACGGCGGCGGTGGGCGGTCTCCGGCGGTGTCGGCGGCCGGTCAGGGGGGAGGGGAGAGAGGGGGCGAAGCCGTCGCGATGCCGTGGCGATACGGCGGCGGACTAGCGTCCTCCGGAAATCGATGTACGGATTCGTACATCGATTTCGGGCCAGTTCGCTGGCCGAAGACAGTCGCTACCCCCCACCTCGAAGGAGTCACTGTGACCGATCTGATGGATCATCAGGTCAAGGAGAACGGCAACGACGACGGCCGGCAGGGCTTAGCACGGTTACACCGCCCCCTGGCCTACTGCGCGGCGGCCATGGGGCTACTCGCCGTGACGGCCGTCGTCGGCATGGCGGTCGACGAACGGACCCTGCTGGGTGAGGGGGTGTGGCTCAAGCCGTTCAAGTTCGCGGTGTCGTTCGGGCTGTACGCGCTCACGCTGGCCTGGATGATCGGCCGGACCCGGGCCTGGCGGCGCACCTTGCGCGTGCTGGGCACGGTGGCCGTCGTGGGGTTCATCGCGCCGGAGATATCGATCATCACGTTCCAGGCGGCCCGGGGAGTGCGCAGCCACTTCAACGTGTCGACGACCCTGGACGACATCCTGGTCAAGGCCATGGGCGGGGCGGCCTACCTGGGCTGGGGGCTGACCCTCGTCCTGGGGGTCCTGCTGATGCTCCAGCGCCGGGTGGACCGGCCGATGGCGTGGGCGATCCCGCTCGGGGTCTTCATCTCCCTGGCCGGCATGTCCGTCGGCTTCCTGATGACCACGCCCACCCCGGCCCAGGCGGACGCCCTCGACGCCGGGGGCAGCCCGGGCATCCTCGGCGCGCACACCGTGGGCGCGCCGGACGGCGGTCCGGGGATGCCGCTGACCGGCTGGGCGAGCGGGGCGGGCGACCTGCGGGTCGCGCACTTCGTGGGGCTGCACGCGCTGCAACTGGTGCCCCTGGTCGCGATCGGCCTCGGCCTGCTCGCGACGCGCGTGCCCGTCCTGCGGGACGCGGCGGTACGTACGGCGCTGGTGGTCGTCGCCGCCCTCGGCCACGCCACGTTCGCCGCACTCCTGCTCTGGCACGCACGACGGGGCCTGGCCCCCCTGGACCCGGACACGACGTCCCTCGTGGCCCTGACCGCCCTGGCGGTGGCGATGGGGGTGTCGGTCCTGGTCATCCTGCGGACAGGCGCGCGCCGCGGAAGGAGGCTGCGCGGCGCGTAGACCGGACACCCCCGGTCCTCAAGCGCCGGACGGGCCGATGTTGTCCTCAATCGCCGGACGGGCTGAGTCCAGCCCGTCCGGCGATTGAGGACAGATCGAGCCCGTCCGGCGCTTGAGGACAGCGTGGTCGCGGAGGTGCGCTCATTCCTCCGGCGTGGACGCGAACGGGCCGCGGCGCAGGGCGGGTGAGAGCAGGGCCGTCAGGGCCGTCAGGGCCATGGCGGCGCTCAGCCACAGGATCGTGCTCGTCGGGCCGAGCGCCTCCAGGGCGAACCCCGCCGCCACCGGACCCGCCGCCATCGCTCCCCCGCCGACCAGCATCGCCAGCGAGTTGGCGCGGCCCCGCATCCCGTCCGGGGCGATGCGGACGAGATACACCCCGCCGGCCACGTTGAACACACCCCCCACGTAACCGCTCGCGGCGAAGATCGCACCGAGCGCGTACGGGTCGCGCAGCGCCGCCACCGGGACCATCAGCAGCGCCCAGACGCTCAGGCCCCCGATGACCAGGGCCCGCATCGACACGCGCTCGGTGAACCAGCCGCCCGTGATCGCGCCCACCAGGCCCCCCGCGCCGCTCAGCGAGAGCACCACGCCGACCTGGAACTCCGACCCGCCCGCCGCCTGGATACCGGTCATGACCGCCAGGTTGAGCCCCTGGAACAGGATGTTGGACACCGCGACCGACGCCATCACCGCGCGCAGGAAGTGCTGGCGCCACATCCAGACGAGCCCCTCCCTGACCTCCGTCGCGATCGCCTGCCGGGGCCCTTCCCGGGTCTGCTGGAGCTTGCCCCGTACCCCGAACAGGCAGATCACCGAAGCCAGTTGCCCCACGGCCGCGGCCACGAACGGGAAGGCGGCCCCCAGCGTGATCAACCCGCTGCCCAGCGGCTGGCCCGCGATCGCGGCGCCCCGGGTACGGGCCTCGTTGCCGGTCATCGCGGCGGAGATCTGCTCCCGCGGTACGACGGCCGGCACGGCGGCCCGCTCGGCCAGTTGGTGCAGGACGCCGAGGGTGCCCTCGGCGAACGCCGCGGCCAGCAGCGCCCACAGCCAGACGTGCCCGGTCAGCAGCAGCGCCGCGACGGCCGCGGCGATCAGCGTCTGTCCCGTCCCGGCGGCCAGCATGATCCGGCGCCGGTCCCAGCGGTCGACGAGCGCCCCGCCGGGCAGTTGCACCACCAGCTGCGGGAGCAGCAGCGCGGTGCCGACCAGACCGGCGTCGGCCGGCGACTTCGTCGCCCACAGCACGGCCAGGGGGTACGCGACGGCCGTGGCCCGCCCCGCGAGCAGCGAGAGCCCGGCCCCGCCCCACAGGAGGCGGTAGTCGCGGTTGCGCCGCAGGGGTACGACGGCCTCGGCCGGCGCCGACTCGGCGGCCGGGGAGGGGAGTTCAGGTTCCGGCTCGGGCGGGGGCCTGCGGTCCGTGGCGCCTTCCGGCGCCGGCTCCTCGGCCAGCAGCCAGGGCAGGACCGCGGGGTCCGTGACGGACTCGGGGGGCGGATTCATCGCGCGGCCACCAGTCCGTCCCGCACGCCCCGCACGGAGAGCGGCTCGGGATCCGCCACCGCCGCCGGGGCCCGTACGTACTCCAGGACCGCCATCGCGCTGTGCATCTTGTTCGTCGCCTGCGCGAAGGCGATGCTCCGGGGGCCGTCCAGGACGTCCGCCGTGACCTCCTCGCCGCGGTGGGCGGGCAGGTCGTGCATGAACACCGCTCCCGGGCTGGTCCGCCACAGCTCCGCCGTGACCTGGAACGGGGCGAAGATGTCCCGCCAGTCGGCGTCCGGCTTGCTGGTGCCGGTGGTCTGCCAGCGGGTGGTGTAGACGACGTCGAAGCCCTCGGGCAGGTCGTCCATGTCGTGCCGCTCCACCAGCCGGGCCCCCGAGCGGGCCGCCCGCGCGTGCGCGCGTTCCAGGACGGACGCGGTGAGCCCGTAGCCCGGTGGGGTACGGACCTCGAACTCGACGCCGGGGAAGCGGGTCAGCGCGAGCGCCAGCGCCGCCGCCGTGTTGTTGCCCTCCCCCGCGTACAGGATCCGCAGCCCGTCGATCCGGCCGAAGTGCCGTACCAGCGTGGTGAGATCGGTCAGCGCCTGCGTCGGGTGCTCCTCGGCGCCCATGGCGTTGACGACCGACATCCGGTCCTGGGCGGCCCAGCCGCGCAGTTCCGCCTCGGGTCCGGCCGTCCGCGCGACGAGGACGTCGAGCATCCCGGAGAGCACCCGTCCGGTGTCCTCCGTGGTCTCGCCGGTGTTGAGCTGGAGGTCGCCGGGGCCGTACGCGATCAGGGATCCGCCGAGCCGCAGCGATCCGGACGAGAAGGCGGTACGGGTACGGGTGGAGGTCTTCGCGAAGTAGACGCCGACCACCTGCCCGGCGAGCGGGGCGGAGGGGGCGGCCAGGCCGGCCGAGAACTCGGCGCCCCGGGAGGCGATGCCCCGCAGTTCCGCGTCGGTGAGGTCGTCGATGGAGATGAGGTGACGCATCATGAGCCTTCCTGAACCGAGGAGTGGTGGTCGGGTGCGGCCGGGGAGCGGTGGTCCTGGGCGGCCGGGGAGCCGTGGTCCAGTGCCTGGGCCAGGAGTTCCACCGTGGGGTGGCGCAGTGCGGTGGCCAGGTCGAGGGCGAGTCCGGCCTTCCGGGCCGCGAGCAGCAGCGGGGGTACGAGCAGCGAGTCGCCGCCCAGGTCCCTGAAGTGGTCCCGCACGCCCACCTGTTCCAGGCCGAGGACGTCGGCCCAGACCTGGGCGAGCAGTCGTTCGGTCCGGGTGCGCGGGGCCAGGTAGGGGGCGTCCGCGGCGGTCGCGGCGCGCGCCACGAGGGCGGACCGGTCGCGCTTCCCGTGGGCGGTGAGGGGCAGTTCGGCGACGGTGGTGATCGTCGCGGGCAGCGCCGCCGTGGGCAGCACCGCGCGCAGCCGGTCCCGCAGCGCGGGGACGGACACGGGGTGGCCGGGCGCCGGGACCACCCAGGCCGCCAGGCGCTTCCCGCCGTCCGCCGCGTCGACGGCGGCGACGAGCGCCTCCCGTACGGCCGGGTCGGCGGCGAGGACGGCCTCGGCCTCGGCCGGTTCGACGCGGTGGCCCCGGATCTTGACCTGGTCGTCGGCGCGGCCCATGAACTCCAGCGCCCCGCCCGGCAGTCGGCGTGCCAGGTCGCCGGTGCGGTACAGGCGCGTCCCGGGCAGGCCGTACGGGTCGGGCAGGAAGTGCGCGGCGGTCAGGCCCGGTTGGCCCGCATAGCCGCGGGCCAGGCCCTCGCCGCCCAGGTACACCTCGCCGACGATGCCGTCGGGGACGGGGCGCAGCCGCGCGTCGAGCAGCCGCAGGGTCACCCCGGGGAGCGGCGATCCGAGCGCCACGAGGCTGCGCGGCGCGCGGGCGCGTACGGGCGCGACGAGGTCGTCGGCGCTCTGGAGTCCGGTACGGACCCCGGAGGGGCGGGCGGCGGGTGGGCGGGTGGCGGCTGTAGGGGTGGCGTCCGGCCGCCCGGGAGCCTGGCCGACCTCGGCCGGGTGCGCGGCAGCCGAGGAAGCCGAGGCCTCCGGGGCCAGCGCGCCCGGGTCCGACGCGCCCAGAGCCTGGGCCCCCAAGGGCAGGACACGCGTCGCCGTAGCCGCGACCGTGGCCTCCGTGGGGCCGTACTCGGCGGCCAGCCGCATGCCGTCCGCCGGGATGCGGGCCGCGACGCGGGCCGCCTGCGCCGCCGGGTAGGCGTCGCCCGCGCAGATCGCGAGCGCGGCCAGGGAGCCCAGTTCGGCGTCGGTCAACTGGCTCTCCAGCAGGGTGAGATGGCCGGGCGTGAGGCCGACGAACGAGTACGGGGCGCCCTTGAGGAGCTCGGCTCCGAAGTCCTGCGGCGCGTACGCCGCCGGGAGCAGCCGGACGCTCTGCCCGGTCATCAGCGGCGCGTACAGGGCGGGCAGCCCCAGGTCGAAGCCGACGGACGTGAACCAGGGCGCCCCGCCCGTCCCGGCGGACGCGTACTCCTCGACCGCCCAGTGCAGGTAGTGGGCGAGCGAGCGGTGGCTGATCTCGACGCCCTTGGGCTCCCCGGTGGACCCGGAGGTGTGCAGGACGTACGCGAGCCGGTCGGGGTCGTGGGTGAGGCCGAGCGGGGTCGCGGGGGTGTCGTCGGTGATCCGGTCCGTGACGAGGACCGGGACCGTGCCGAGGCGCTCCGCGTGGTCGGCCGAGGCGATCCCGAGGGTGAAGCCGAGGTGGGCGATCCGGGCGTCCGGGGTGCAGGGGTCGACGGGCACCTGCGCGGCGCCGGTCTTCCACACCGCGAGGAGCGCGGCCACCAGGTCGGGACCCCGGTCGAGCAGGACCGCGACCCGCGTCTCGGGTCCGGCGCCGAGCGCGCGCAGGGCGTGGGCCATGCGGTTGGCGCGGGCGTCGAGCTCCCCGTACGTGAGCGAACCCGCCTCGTACGTCAGGGCGTTGGCCCGGGGGCTTTGCGCGGCGCGCGCCTCGAAGGCGGCCAGGGCGTCGGCCGGGATGTCGGAGTGCGGCAGGGCGGGGGCCTCCAGGGCGCGTCGCTCGTAGGCGTCGGGGAAGGCGCCGCGCGCGTCGCCGTCGGCGCCGGTGCGGGCCATGTCGGCGAGGACGGCGGTGTAGAGGGCGGCGAGGCGCTTGGCGCTGCCCCGGGACAGGGTCCTGGTGCGGGAGGCGATCGAGAGGTGCCCCGGCACCGGCGTGCCGACGACGAGCCGGAACTCGTTGGGGCTGTCGTCCCGGCTGGCCATGATGTCCACGAGGTCGGTGTCGACCTGGTGGAAGTCCAGGTAGTGGAAGAGCACGTCGATGAGGTGGCTCTCGCCGCCCGGCCTGCGCATCGCGGGCATCGGGAAGCGGCGGTGCGGCCACAGCTCGACCTCGCGGGCGAAGACCTGCCGGGCCAGTTCGCCCCAGGTGGCCGCGCCCGTCTCGTACGGGAAGGGCACGGAGTTGAGGTACATCCCGGAGACCCGTTCGGCGCCGGCCTCCTCGGGGCGCGCGTCGGCGACCATGCCGCCGCGGAAGCGCCCGGAGCGGGTGAGGAGCGAGAGCACCTTGCTGTGCGCGGCGTGCAGGACGCTCTTGTACGGGACCTCCGCGGCGGAGGCCAGGGCGCGCAGGCCCGCCTCGGTGTCGCCGAGGGGGACGTCGACGCGGAAGCGCTCGTCGGGCCCCGCGTCGTCCGCCCAGCCCTCGGGGACGTCGAACCGCTCGTACCCCTCGACGATCCGCTCCCAGTGGGCGCGGTCCGCAGGGTTGTCGAGCGCGCGCAGCTCACCGGCGACGAAGTCGGCGTAGCGGACGGCGGGCAGGGGCGGCGCGGGCTCGGGCTCGGCGCCGGTGCGCAGGGCGCGGTAGGCGCGGAGCATCTCCATGAGCTGGGAGTGGTAGCTCCAGCCCTCGATGACGGGGTGGCACTCGGTGATGGAGAGCCACCAGCTCTCGTCGTCCAGGAGGTGGACGGCCATCCGCATCAGGGGCGCGGTGGTGAGGTCGAAGAGCCGCTCGCGGTCGCGGTCGGCGAACTCGGCGAGGCCTTCCGCGCGTTGGCCGGCGGGCAGGTGGCGCAGGTCGTCGTACACGCAGGGCATCGAGGCGGCGGCGTGGACGAGTTGGAGGGGCCGGGAGTAGCCGTCGAGGGAGAAGGAGGTCCGCATCACCTCGTGGCGTTCGGTGATCAGGTCGGCGGCCTTCTGGAACGCCTCCCGGTCGAAGGGGAGTTCGTCGCGGATCCGGAAGGAGGTGATGTTGTGGTAGCGGCGCTCGGGGCTGGCCCCGTACATCTCCACGAGCATGCCGGCCTGGGTGAGGGACACCGGGTAGGCGTCGGTGACGTCGCGGGGCAGGACGGCCCGGTCGGCCTCGTCGATCAGCGCGAACCGGGGGGTGACGGCGGGGGTTTCGGTGTCGCGGGGCTCGCCGAGGTGGGCGCGGAGCCGGGCGACGGTGCGGTGTTCGAAGATGTCGCGGACGGTGGTCTCCCAGCCCGCCTCGCGCAGGGCGCCGACGAGGGAGACGGCCCGGATCGAGTCGCCGCCCAGGTCGAAGAAGTTGTCGTGGACGCCGACGGTGTCGAGCCCGAGGACGGTCGCCCAGACCTCGGCGACGGCCCGCTCGGTGGCGTCCCGCGCCTCGACGTGTGCGCCGACGGCGGTCGCGGCGCGGCCCGGTGCGGGCAGGGCGCGGCGGTCGAGCTTGCCGTTGGCGGTGAGCGGGAGGGCGGGGAGGGTCACGTAGGCGCTGGGCACCATGTACGGCGGCAGGGTGTCGCCGATGTGGGCGCGCAGCGCGGCAGGGGTGAGGGCCTGCGGGTCGGCGCCTTCCGCGGCGACGAGGTAGGCGACGAGGTGCTGGTCGCCGGGACTGTCCTCGCGGACGAGCGCGACCGCGTCGGCGACGGCGGGGTGGGCGCTGAGGGCGGACTCGATCTCGCCGGGTTCGATGCGGTAGCCGCGGAGTTTGACCTGGTGGTCGGCGCGGGCGATGAAGTCGAGGTTGCCGTCGGGCAGGACGCGGGCGAGGTCGCCGGTGCGGTAGAGGCGGGCCCCGGGGGGTCCGTACGGGTCGGGCAGGAAGCGCTCGGCGGTGAGGTCGGGGCGTCCCGCGTAGCCCCGGGCGAGGCCGATGCCGCCGATCCAGACCTCGCCGGGGATGCCGACGGGCAGGGGGCGCAGCAGGTCGTCCAGGACGTACATGGTGGTGTTGGGCAGGGCGCGGCCGAGGGGGACGAGTTCGGTGGTGATCCCCTCGTCCACGAAGTACGCGGAGTTCCCGACGGTGATCTCGGTGGGGCCGTACTCGGCGGCGAGGCGGGTGCCGGTGGGCCCGGCGGCCTCGGTCCAGCGGGTGGCCAGGGTGGCGGTGAAGGAGTCGCCGGCGGCGATGACCAGGCCGGCCAGGTGGGCGATCTCCCCTGCCGTGAGCTGCTGTTCGAGCAGGTTGAGGTGGCCGGGGGTGAGCTTGATGAAGGAGTAGGGGGCGCCTTCGGTGAGCAGGGCGCCGAGGTCGGCGGTGTCGAAGTCCTGCGGGAGCAGGTCGACGCGCTGCCCGGTCATCAGGGGCGCGTAGAGGTCGGGTACGCCGAGGTCGAAGGCGACCGAGGAGAAGAGGGGGGCGCCGCCGGTGCCCGCGCTCGCGTACGCGCCGACCGTCCAGGTGAGGTAGTTGGCGAGGCCGCGGTGGGTGACGAGGACGCCCTTGGGCCGGCCGGTGGAGCCGGAGGTGTGGATGACGTAGGCGAGTTGGTCGAGGTCGTACGTACGGGGCAGCTCGGCCCGGGCCGCCCCGATGACGGCGCGTTCGCGCGGGTCGTCGAGGAGGAGGGTCGTGGTGCCCTCGAAGCGGTCGGCGTACCGGGCCTGGGTGATGACGATCCGGGTGCCGGTGGTGCCGAGCATGTGCCGTACGCGCGGCAGCGGGTACTCCGGGTCGATGGGTACGTACGCGGCGCCCGCCCGCCAGATGCCCAGCAGGCAGGCGACGAGTTGCGGTGAGCGGTCGAGGAGGACGCCGACCATGGTGTCGGGGCCCGCGCCCAACTCGACCAGGCGGCGCGCCAGTTGTTCGGCCTGGTGGTCGAGCCGGCCGTAGCTGAGGGTGGTGTCGCCGTGCCGGGCGGCGACGGCGAACGGGGTGGCCGCCGCCTGTTCGGTGATCGTCTCGAAGACGGGCCGCAGGGCGGCCGGGTCGATCGGCGCGGCGGTGCCGACCGGGGTCGCGGGTCCGTCCAGGAGCAGGGCGCGCTCGTCCGGGCCGATGATCTCCAGGTCGGAGAGGGGGGTGCCGGGCGCGGCGGCGACGGCGGCGAGGAGCCGGGCGTAGTGGCCGGTGATCCGGGCGGCGGTGGTGGCGTCGAAGAGCGCGGTGGCGTACTCCAGGCTGCCGTGGAGGGTGCCGTCGTCCTGCTCGGTGAGGTGCATGGTCAGGTCGAAGCGGGCGATGCGCCCGCTCGCGGCGACCGGGGTCGCGGTGATCCCCGGCAGGTCGGGGCCGCGGGCTCCGTCGCCGGGTGCCAGGTCGAACATCACCTGGAAGAGCGGGGTGGTGGACAGGTCGCGGCCGGGTTCCAGTTCGTCGGCGATCCGGTCGAAGGGGGTGTCCTGGTGGTCGAAGGCGTCCAGGACGGTGGTCCTGTTGGCGCCGAGGACGGTGGTGAAGGCCGGGTCTCCGTCCCAACGGGCCCGCAGGACGAGACTGTTGTAGGCGTATCCGGCCATGCGGGCCAGTTCGGGGCGGGTACGGGCGGAGACCGCCGTACCGACCGCGACGTCCTGCTTGCCGGTGTAGCGGCCCAGGAGCGTCTGGAACGCGGTGAGCAGCACCATGAAGAGGGTGGCGCCGCTGTCCTGGGCGAGGGTCCGCAGGGCGGTGGTGACGTCGGCGGGGACGTCGAAGCCGTGGGCGGCGCCGTCCCAGGCGCGCACGGCGGGCCGGGGGCGGTCGGTGGGCAGGGCGAGCGGTTCGAGTCCGGCGAGCTGCTCGCGCCACCGCTCCAGGCTCCGGTCGGCGGCGGGGCCGCTCTGCCGGGCGAGGGACCAGGCCGCGTAGTCGGCGTACTGCGCGGGCAGTTCGGGCAGCCGCTCGCCCCGGTGGAGCGCGGCCAGGTCGGCCAGGAGGATGGGGCGGGTCAGCGCGTCGCAGGCGATGTGGTGCATGACGACGACCAGGACGTGGTCGTCGTCGGCCAGGCGCAGCACTCCGACGCGCAGCGGGTGGGCGGTGGCCAGGTCGAACGTCTCCGTGGCGCGGGCCTGCGTGAAGGCGGTCGCCTCGGCGTCCCGGGCCGCCGCGTCGAGGCCGGGCAGGTCGGTGACGGTGAAGTCGACGGGGCGCGGCGGGTCGACGATCTGGCGTGGTTCGGCGCCGTCCAGGACGTACCGGGTGCGCAGGATCTCGTGGTGGGCCGCGAGGCGGTCGAAGGCGCCGCGCAGGGTGTCGGGGTCGAGCGGTCCGCGCAGCCGGTAGGCCATCGGCAGCAGGTACTCGGGGCTGTCGGGGTCGAGCTGGTGGAGGAACCACAACTGGCGCTGGCCCGCCGACAGTTCGAGCGGTCCGGTGCGGTCGGCCCGCGGGATGGCGGGGCGGGCGGGCGCCCCGCCGGTACGCCCGGCGCGCCCGGCGAGGCGCCGGTTGAGCAGCTGGGCGCGCAGTTCCTGCTGCGTGGGCGCGGTGGGCGCGGGTGCTCCGGCCGGGGCGGCGGGGCCGGTCGGCGAGGTCGGGGCGGTCGGTGCGGTCACGGCTGGTACTCCCGGTGGGCGACGGCCAGTTCGGCTTCGGTGAGCGACTCGATCTCGGCCGTTACGGCCTCTTCCACGGCGGCGGCGAGCCCGGTGACGGTGGGCCGCTCGAACACGGTCCGCAGCGGTATCTCGACGTCGAACTCCTCCTGGATGCGGGCGACGACCCGCGCGGCCCGCACGGAGTTGCCGCCGATGCGGAAAAACCCCTGCCGGGCGCCGACGCGGTGGCCCTCCACGTGGTCGGGGCCGTACAGCGCCTCCGCCCAGATGTCGGCGATCAGCTCCTCGACCGGCCCCTGGGGCGGGGTGTACGGCTCGTCGGCGAGCGCGGCCGTGAGGTCGGGGGTGGGCAGGGCGGCGATGTCGACCTTGTTGTGCCGGGTGAGCGGGACGTGGTCGATGGGCATCAGGAGCGCCGGGACCATGTAGTCGGGCAGCCGGCGCGCGCAGTGGTCGAGCAGGTCGCTGTCGCCCGGTACGGGACGGTCCTCGGCGGGCACCCAGTAGCCGATGAGGGCCGCCTCGTCGCCGGTGCCGTGCACGACCACCACCGCGTGGGCCACGGAGGGGTGTTCGGCGAGGACGCCCTGCACCTCCCCGGTCTCCACCCGCCGGCCCCGGATCTTGACCTGGCCGTCGGCGCGCCCGGCAAACTCCAGGGTGCCGTCGGGCAGCATCCGGGCCATGTCTCCGGTGCGGTAGAGGCGGGCGCCCGGTTCGCCGTACGGGTCGGGGACGAAGGCCGCCGCCGTGAGGTCGGGCCGGCCGCGGTAGCCACGGGCCAGGACGGGTCCCCCGATGCAGAGCTCGCCGGTGACGCCGTAGGGGACGGGCACGAGGTACTCGTCGAGGACCCGGGTGGTGACGCCGGGGTACGGGCGGCCGAGCGGCACGCTCCGCGCGGTGTCGTCGCCGTCCCAGCGGGTGGAGGCGATGGTCGTCTCGGTGAGGCCGTACTCGTTGATGAACCGGGTGAGGCCGCGGGCGAGTTCCCTGGCCAGCGCGGGCGGCGTCGGCTCGCCGCCGGTCTTGCCGACGAGGGGCCGGCGGCCGAACCCGGCGTCCAGGAGCATCTGCCAGTGCGGCGGCGCGGCTTGCATGTGGCTGACCGCGTGCCGGTCGATCAGGCGGATCTGCGCGCGATGGTCGGTGAGGTCCCGCTCCTGCGCGAGCACGACCCGGCCCCCGGCGACGAGCGGCATGTACAGCTCGGTGCAGGAGATGTCGAAGGTCGGCTGGGACAGGGCGAGGTACGCGTCGTCGGGTCCCTGGCCGAAGTCGAGATGGTCCCGGAAGGCGCTCAACGTCCGCAGGAGCGTGCGGTGTTCGACGGCGACGCCCTTGGGCCGGCCGGTGGATCCGGAGGTGTACATGATGTACGCCAGGCGCGCGGGGTCGTCGGCGATCGCCTCCGGGGCCAAGGCCTGGTCGTCGGCGGCGGCGAGGCCGCCGTCCGTGTCGGCGTCGAGCACCGGCCCGGCGAAGGCCGGTGCCAGGCGCCGGCCGCCCTCGGTGGTGGTGACCAGGACGCGGGCCCCGGCGTCGGCCAGGACGTGCGCGAGCCGCTCGTCGGGCGCGGCCGGGTCCAGCGGCACGAAGGCCGCCCCCGCCTGCCAGGTGCCGAGGACCGCCGCGACGAGGTCGGGCGTACGGCCCAGCATGACGCCCACGGGCGTCTCGGCCCCGGCGCCGAGGGCGCGCAGCCGGTGGGCGAAGGCCCCGGCGCGGCGCATCAGCCGCTCGTACGTCCACGTGTGGTCGCCGCACACCAGGGCGGTGTCGAGCGGCGCGCGCCGCGCGGAGGCGAGGATCGCCTCGTACACGGACTGTTCGGCCGGTTCGGCGCCCCCGGGCTCGGGCGCGCCGGGGCCCCGGCCGACGATCTCCCCGAGGAGCGGGGCGGGCAGGATCCCGGCCTCGCGCAGACCGGTGCGCGGGTCGGCGGTGACGGACTCCAGGAGCCGGAGCCAGGAGGCGCACAGGCGCTCCACGGTCGCCGCGTCGAAGAGGGCGGTGGCGTACTCGACCAGGCCCAACAGGGAGCCGTCCGGCTGCCGTTGGACGACGAAGGTGAGGTCGGTACGGGCGGCCTGCCAGGCGCCGCGGAAGGCCTCGATGTCGGCGGCGCCGGTCGCGGTGCCGGTGCCGCCCTCCTCGTGCAGGTCGAACATGACCTGGTAGAGCGGGGTACGGGACGGGTCGCGGCTCTCGTCGAGGGCCTCGACCAGGGCGTCGAAGGGCAGGTCCTGGTGGGCGAAGGCGTCCCTGGCCCGGTCCCGTACCCGGATCAGCGCGTCGTCGAAGCCGCCGGCCGGGTCCAACTCGCAGCGCAGGACGAGGGTGTTGAGGAAGAAGCCGACGACGTCGGCGACCTCGGGGCGCTCGCGGCCGGAGACCGGGACCCCCACGGGGATGTCCCAGCGTCCGGTGAACCGGGCGACGAGGGTGGCGAACGCGGTCAGCAGGGTCTGCTGGAGGGTCGCCCCGGCGTGCCGCCCGAGCGCGGCGGCCCGCTCGGTCAGTTCGGGCGGTACGGAGAAGACGTGGACGGCTCCCGCCGCGTCGCGCACCGGGGGCCGGGGCCGGTCGGCGGGCAGGTCGAGCGGCGTGATGCCGGCCAACACCTGCTTCCAGTGGGCCAGTTCCCGGCCGACGACGGCGTCGGTGAGGGTCCTGCGGCGGTACGCGGCGTGGTCGGCGTACTGCACGGGCAGCGGCGGCAGCGCG
The DNA here is from genome assembly GCF_011694815.1 of Streptomyces liangshanensis. Classification (NCBI taxonomy): domain Bacteria; kingdom Bacillati; phylum Actinomycetota; class Actinomycetes; order Kitasatosporales; family Streptomycetaceae; genus Streptomyces; species Streptomyces liangshanensis. Next base: position 4,743,326 of record NZ_CP050177.1, on the reverse strand, counting down.
GCCGGGGTGCCGGTGTGGGCGGCCTCGGCGAGGGCCTGGAGGTCGCGTTCCAGGACGACGGAGGACCAGCCGTCGCAGGCGATGTGGTGGACGGAGAGGATCACGTGGAGGGCGGGCGCGTTGTCGGTGCCCCGTATCACCAGCGCCCGCCAGACCGGGCCGTTCTCCAGGTCGAAGGGGCGGGTGAACTCGTCGTGGACGAGCGCGTTCAGCGCCTCGGGCGTGGTGGCGCGGACGGTACGGGACTCGACCGGCCGGGCGCCGGGCGGGTCCGCGATCTGTACGGGCTCGGCGCCCAGCGGGACGTACCGGGTGCGCAGGATCTCGTGCCGGGCCGCGAGCGCGTCGAGGGCGGCGAGGACGGTCGTGTCCGCGTAGTGGGCGGGCAGGGTGAGGAAGGTGGGGGCGTTCCACTCGGAGCTGCCGGGGCGCAGCCGGTCCAGCAGCCACATGCTCCGCTGGCCGTGCGAGAGCGGCAGGCCCTCGGCGGGGCGCGCGACGGGCAGCAGGGCGTCCGGGGCGGCGGGGGCCGACTCGGGGCCGCCGGGGGCGGACACGCGGCCGCCGGGAGCGGAGTCCGGGTCGCCGGTGGTGTCCGTGGCCCCGTCCTGCCGGGTCCCGGACGCCGTGCGGGTGAGGAGCGCGGCCTGTGCCTCGACGGTCGTCTCGGTGAACAGGACGCGCAGGGGTATCGCGGCCCCCGCCCGCGCGGAGAGCGCGCCGGAGAGCCGGGTCAGCATCAGCGAGGAGCCGCCGAGCTGGAAGAAGTCGTGGGTGGCGCCGATGTCCCCGGCGGGGGTGCCGATGAGCTTGGACCACTCCTCGGCGACGGCCCGCTCGGCGGTGGTGCGCACCGGCACGTGCGTGCCGCCGAGGTCGGCCGCCGACGGCAGCGGCAGCGCGCCGCGGTCGGTCTTGCCGCTGGCGGTGAGCGGCCACCGGTCGACGGGGACGAAGAGGGCGGGGACCAGGACGTCGGGCAGCGAGCGGCGCAGGAACGCGCGCAGCTCCTCGGGGCGCAGGTCCTGGCCGCGCGACTGGACCCAGGCGGCGAGACGGTGGCCCCCGTCGCCGTCGGGCACGGCGGCCACGACGGCGGCGCGCACCCACGGGTGGGCGGCGAGCGCCGCCTCGACCTCGCCGGGCTCGACGCGTACGCCGTTGACCTTGACCTGGTGGTCGAGGCGGCCCAGGTACTCCAACGTGCCGTCGGCGCGCCAGCGGACCTTGTCGCCGGTGCGGTAGAGGCGGGCGCCCTCGACGTGCGGGTCGGGCACGAAGCGCTCGGCGGTCAGGTCGGGGCGCCCGGCGTAGCCGAGGGCCAGTCCGACGCCGCCCGCGTGGAGTTCGCCGGGGACGCCGACGGGCACGGGCCGGCCGGCGGGGTCGAGGACGACGACGCGCATGTTGCCGATGGGGCGGCCGATGGGGACGGGCCCGCTGTCCCGCTCCGGGTCCCAGTGGTGCTCGGTGATGTCGACGGACGCCTCGGTGGGGCCGTACGTGTTCCAGATCCCGGCGCCGGGCGCGAGCACGGCCAGGTCGCGGCAGAGTTCGGCGTGCAGGGGCTCGCCCGCGCTGAACAGCAGGCGCAGGGAGGGCGCGTGGTGGGTGCGTCCCGCCGCCTCGACCAGCCCGCGGTAGACGGAGGGCACGCCCTGGAGGACGGTCACGCCGTGGGAGGTGACGGCGGCCAGGAGGGCGGCGGGGTCGCGCTCGGCGCCCTCGGGGGCGAGCACGACGGTGCCGCCGCTGATGAGCGGGGCGAAGAGTTCGAGTCCGGCGGCGTCGAAGCCGACGGTCGTCTTGAGCAGCATGCGGTCGGCGGGGCCGAGCTTGTGCCGGTGGGTGAGCCAGCGCACCCGGTTGGCGATGCCGCCGTGCGGGACGAGCACGCCCTTGGGGCGGCCGGTGGATCCCGAGGTGTGCAGCACGTAGGCGGGACGGGCCGGGTCGGGGACGAACCGCGGGACGGACAGCGGCTGTTCGGCGCCCCCGTCGTCCGCGAGCGGTGCGCCGCCGTCCCCGGCGAGTCGTACGCCGACGTCCTCCGTGAGCAGCACGGCGGTGGCCTCGGGCAGCCGGTCCGCGGTGGACCGCTCGGCGAGCGCCACCCGTGCCCCTGCGTCGGCGAGGACCAGGGCGATCCGGCTCTCCGGGTGCTCGGGGTCCAGCGGCACGTAGGCGGCCCCCGCCAGCCACACGCCGAGGAGCCCGGCGATCAGGTCGGGGCCCCGGCGCAGGCACACGCCCACGAAGTCGCCCGGACCGACGCCCTGTTCGCGCAGCGCGGCGGCGAACCGGTCGGCGCGGGCGCCGAGTCCGGCGTAGCTGACCGTGCTCCCGTCGGGCCGCAGCACGGCGGGGGCGTCAGGGGTACGGGTGCGTTGCGCGGCGAACAGCTGGGGCAGCAGCGGGGGTCCGGGCACGGATCCCGACAGCGTACGGTCGTTCACGGTCTCTCCTCCATCGGGATCGGGCGGGGTGGGGTGTGCGTGTCCTGGCCGGCCTAGACGGCTGCCTCGTCCATCCGCAGGCGCAGGCTCAGCGGGCGCATGTCGGTCCACACCTCGTTGATGCGGGCCAGGCACTCCTCGCGGGTGCCCTCGGTGCCCTCGGCGTGCCAGCCGGCGGGCAGGACGCGCCCGGCCCACCAGATCGAGTACTGCTCCTCGCCGTTGAGGACGACCCGGTAGGCGGTCTCCTCGGTCTGCTGCTCGCTCATGTGAGGTTTCCTTTTCGTGTCGGTGAGGTAGTGGCCATGGTTGGACAGCGAGCTATCGAAGGCCTATCGGGCATGTATCCGGGCCGGTCGGGCCCCGGACCAGGCCCGGGAACAGGCGCCTGAACAGGCCCGGAAACAGGCGCGGGCCCCTGGCGCGGGGAGAGCGCCGGGGGCCCGTACCGATGCGGGAATCGCGTGCGGTGAACTGCCTCGATCAGGCGGCGGAGTTCACGTTGTTGCGGTTGTTGTTGTTCAGGTTGTTGTTGTTGGCGTTGTTGTTGTTGTTCAAGTTGGCCTCCACGTCGTTGTCCAGGATCCAGCTGACACTGTCGGCGTTGACGTTGTTGCGGTTGTTGTTGGAGTTGTTGTTCCGGTTGTTGTTCATGGTGTTCTCCTTCGTGGGTGGTCGTCCGGTCCGGGACCCGAGCTGCACCGTGGTCGTGTGCGGTCTGCGGGTCCCTTCGTAGCGGCGGAGCGCGGCAGCGATGCCGTCCGCCCCCGGTGCCGCTTCCTCGAGGCAGATGGCGAGTGCCACGCCGTCCTCGATGGCCTGGTTGGCTCCCTGTCCGTGGTGCGGGAGCATGGGGTGGGCCGCGTCACCGAGCAGCGTCGTGCGCGCTGTGCTCCAGTTCGGCAGCGGTTCGCGGTCGTGCAGCGACCAGCGGCGTACCTCGCCCGCCGCGTGGGCCAGCCGCCCCAGCGCCGGGTCGCAGCCCGCCAGAACGGCTTCCAGGTCGGCCGGCTCGCCCGCGCTGGTCCACGACTCGTCGGCGCCGGGCGGCGCCGGGGTGACGACGACGTAGGTGAACTGCGTGCCCCCGCTCACCGGGTACAGCAGTACCCGTGTCGTGGGGCCCGCGTACATGTACATCAGCGACGGGTCCAGGTGCGGCAGGTCGGCCGCGTCCACCACCCCGCGCAGCGCGCTGTTGCCCGAGTACACCGGCTCGTCGCGGCCCGCCAGGGCGCCGCGGACCACCGAGTGCACCCCGTCGGCGCCGACGAGCACGTCCGCGTGGTCCCGGGACCCGTCGGCGAAGTGCAGCACGACGCCGTACACGGTCTCCTCGTACCGCACCAACTCCTTCCCGGTGCGCACCCGTTCGGGCGGGACGAGCGAGGCCAGCATGCGGTGCAGGTCGCCGCGGTGGACGGTGAGGTACGGGGCCCGGAAGCGCTCCTGCCATCCGGCGCCCATCTCCTGGCGGGTGAGCAGCGACCCGTCGTGCAGGGCCCGTACCTCCAGCGCCTCGGGGCGCACCGCGGCCCGGTCCAGCGCCGGTCCGAGGCCCAGGCGGCGCAGCAGCCGGGTGCCGTTGGGCCCCACGTGCATCCCGACGCCCTGCTCGCGCAGGGTCGCCGCGCGCTCGTACACCCTTACGTCCAGGCCTCGTTGGTGCAGCGAGGCCGCGGCGGTCAGTCCGCCGAGTCCCGCTCCGGTGATCGCGACGCGCAAACCCGTGCCCGTGCCTGTGCCCGTGCTGGTGCTCGTGCCCGTGCTGGTGCTCATCAGTGGTCCCAGGAGTTCTCGAAGGAGTCGAAGTCGCCGAAGTCGGCGGTGGTGCCCGCCCCGAGCGCCAGCAGCGCGTCCGTCTCGTCGCGCCCGGCGAGTTCCACGTCGGCGACGAGGGTGGCGGGCGAGGAGACGGCGGCGGCGAGGAGCCGCTCGTACCCGTCGGCGAAGCGCTCGACCGTGGACCGGTCCAGCACGTCGGTGTCGTAGGAGAAGACGGCGCTCACCCCGGTGGGGGTCTGCTCGATCCGCAGCAGCAGGTCCAACTGGCCTTCCTGCTGCGGTACGTCGATCAGCGCCACGTCCAGCCCGGCGTACGGGACGGCGGGGCCGACCCGCTCCCCCGGCGGGACACCCGGCACCGGCGGGTCCATCCGGTCCATCTGGACGAGGAAGAGCGCGGTGCGGAAGACGGTGGCCTGCGGGAAGGCGAGCGAGCACGGGTAGCGGACGTTGATCATGCCGCGCATGATCCGCTCGCCGGCCTGCCGGGCCACCTCGCGGAAGGTGCTCGCGGCGTCGAAGTCGGCCCGCAGGGGCATGGTGTTGAGGAAGCAGCCGATCACGTCGCGCTGGGCCCGGCCCATCCGGCTGGTGGCCGGCACGCCGAGGACGAAGTTCTCCTGCCCCGTCCAGCGGTGGGTGAGTGCCTGGAACACACCGAGGAGGTACGCGAACGGCGTCACCCCCGCGTCGTCCGCCGCCGCGCCGAGGCCGTCGGTGACCTCCGCCGCGAGCGGGCGGACCACGGTGCCGCCCCGCAGGGAGCGCACGGCGGGCCGGGGCCGGTCGAGCGGCAGTTCGGCGGCGGGCGAGCCCGCGACCGACTCGCGCCACAGTCCTGCGGCCCGCGCCCCGGCCTCGGAGCCGGTGTACCGCAGCTCCTCGGCGGCGTGGTCGGTGTAGGAGGCGGGCAGGGCCCGCCAGGCCGGTTCCGTACCGGCCGCGAGACCGGCGTACGCGTCGAGCAGGTCGCGGACCAGCAGCCAGCGCGAGGTGAAGTCGCTGACGATGTGGTGGGCGGCGGTCACCAGGCCCCACCGGTCGCCGGGACCCCGTACCAGCACCACCCGGAAGGGCGCGGACTCCAGGCGGAAGGGGCGGGCCCCGGCCTGTTCGACGGCCCGGTGGAAGCTCTCGGTGTCGGCGTCCCGCAGGTCCAGGGACTCCAGGCGCACCACGGCCGACGCGGCGGCCGTGCGCACCGGGGTGCCGTCCCGCTCGGTGAAGGCCGAGCGCAGCAGCTCCTGCCGGTCACCGACCGCGGTGACGGCGGCGGCCATGGCGGCGGGGTCGAGGGGGCCGCGCAGGAGCAGCGGCATCACGATGTTGTAGGCGGAGCTGTCCGGGGCCATGCGGTACGCGGTCCACATCGCCTCCTGGATCGCGGTGAGCGGCAGGGTCCCGGAGGCCGCCGTACCGAGGGCGGCGTCCGTGGCAGTGGCAGTGGCAGTGGCAGTGGCAGCAGTGTGCGTGGCACCGGTGTCCGTGGCGGTACTCATCCGCAGCCTCCCGCGTGGCCGATGTCGGTGGCGCGGCCCGGAACGAGGGCGGCCGGCTCCGGCTCGCGGGCCACCGGCTCCGGGGCCGCGGGCAGCGAGGCGACGAACGCGGAGACCCGGTCGAGGCCCCAGTACGGCTCCGAGCCGTTGATGAAGTACGGCACCCCGAACACCCCGTCGCGGACGACGTCCACCAGCGCCTGGGCAGCCTGTTCGCGGATCAGCGTGTCGTCGGTGGCGCCGGCCACCTCCTCGCCGTCCAGGCCGATCTCCTCGGCCAGCTCCCGCACGACGGCCGGGTCGCAGATGTCGCGCCCCTCCAGCCAGCGGGCCCGTTGCGCACGCTCCACCCACACCCGGCCCAGGCCCGCGCGCTCGGCCACGAACCAGGCCAGGTGGGCCGGTTCCCACCACACGTCGCGGTCCAGCGGCCAGGTCAGCCGCAGCCCGCGCTCGGCACCGAGCCTGCGGACGTCCCGCAGGATGTAGAACTGCTTGGCGCGTGTCATCGCCTGGTAGGGGAACGCCGCCCCCGGCAGCGCTTCGGCGAGGAGCTTCTCGCTGGTCCCGTCCGGCTCCCAGAAGGGGTGCCATTCGAGCCGGTCGAGTATCTCCGGGCAGTCGCGCTCCATGTCGCGCAGGGCGAAGAAGCTGTAGGGGCTGCGGAGGTTGAAGTAGAGCCGGGGCGGCTTGGCGGCGCGAGCGGCCATGACGAACTCCTTGGGGTACGGGGTGCCGGAGGACCGGCTGTCAGAGGACCAGGCCGCCGTCGATGGAGAAGACCTGCCCGGTGATGTACGCGGCGCGCCGCGAGGCGAGGAAGCCGACCAGTTCGGCGACCTCCTCCGGCTCGCCGAACCGGCCGAGCGGGATGAGCTTGGTCATGTCCTTGGCGTACTTCTCGGAGAGGCCGCCGGTCATGTCCGTACGGACGAATCCGGGTGCCACGACGTTGGCGCGCAGCCCGGCCCGGCCGCCCTCCTTGGCGAGGGCCTTGGTGAAGCCGATGATCCCGGCCTTGGACGCCGAGTAGTTGGTCTGTCCCGCCTGGCCCTCGGCGGCCACCGAGGACAGCGTGACGACGGTGCCGCGGCGGCGCTTGAGCATCGGGAAGGACACGGCCCGGCAGAAGTTGTACGTGCCGTCGAGGTTGGTGCGCACGACGGCGTCCCAGTCCTCGTCCGCCATCGTCGCGAGGTTGCTGTCCCGGACGATGCCGGCGGCGGTGACCAGGGTGTCGACGGGACCGAGCGTCCGCTCGGTCCGGGTGACGAAGGCGCGTACCTGCTCCCGGTCGGTCACGTCGACCTGCTGGGCGAAGGCCCGCGCTCCGTGCGCCTCGGCGGACTTCACGGCGAGCGCGGCGGCCTCGTCGTTGGACCGGTAGCACAGGGCCACGTCGTGTCCGTCGCGTGCCAGGACCTCGACGACGGCGCGCCCGATGCCGCGCGATCCGCCGGTGACGAGGGCGACCGGCCTGGGGGTGTCGGACATGGGCGTGCCCTTTCTCTGGTGCGTCGGTGTGTTTTCGGCGGTGTGTTTTCGGCGGCGTGTTCGGCAGTGTGTCGAGCGGTCCGCCCGACGAGAGGAACGAGAGGTACGGCGGTGTCGTCAGCCCAGCCGCAGGAGCGCCGCGCCCACCGTGCCGTCCCGGTCGACCGCCGTGACCAGGGCCAGCCGGCCGGCCAGCGACGGGTCGTCGGCCCGGGTGGCGAGCACCGCGGCCAGTTGGAGGGCGGCCGACGCGGCGGTCGCGTCCCCGAGCAGCGGGCGTACGGCGAGCCGCGTACCGCCCACGGTGTCGAGCGCCGAGGTCTCCTCCTTGCCGAGGAGGCCCGGCGGGGTGCCGGGGGCGACCAGGGCCACGTCGCCGGGGTCCGCCCCGGCGGCGCGCAGGACGTCGTCCACGCACGTCCGCAGCCCGGCGGAGGCCCGGTCGACGGACCGGAAGGCCCGGAAGCGGCAGCCGAGGACGGTGGCCAGGACCGTGCGGCCGCTGTCGTGGGCGGCCTGTCCGCTCTCCAGGAGGAAGAGCGCGGCGCCCTCGCCGAGCGGCGGCGCCTCGGCCCCGCCGTGGTCGGCGACCTGCTCCAGGCGGGCGCGCTGCACCGAGAACTCCTCGGCGGCGCCGGCCAGCAGGGCCGTGGCGTGCTGCCCGCGCAGCAGCCGGGACGCGTAGTTGAGGGCGAGCAGGGCGGTGGCGGCGCCGCCGGAGACGGTGACGTTGGGGCCCTTGAGGGTGTGCCGGATGGCGCTCTGCCCGGTGGGGCAGTTCATCACCGTGTTGGGGAAGCGCGCCGGGTCGACCAGGTAGGGCTTGTCGCCGGTCAGGGCGTCCTTCGTGAAGTCCATGATGGACTGCACGCTGCCCGAGGTGCCGAGCACCAGGCCCGTCGACTCGGGGTGGGCGGCCAGCTCCTGGCCGTAGTCCTCCAGGAGCGTCCCCACGGTGGTGACGGCGATCCCGGTGGCCCGGTCCATGGAGCGGGTGCCCTTGCGGCCCAGCACGCTCTTGATGTCGAAGCCGGGGATGAGCCCGGCCTCCTCGTAGGGCACCGGCCACCGGTCGCCGTCCACCGCGGCGACCGCGCGCCGCCGGGCGCGCAGTCCCTCGCCGAACGCCTCCCGGCCCAGTCCGTACGGGGAGGACACGGCCCAGCCCGAGATGACCAGGTCCTGTGCGCCGTGCTGGTCCGCTTCGGTTGCCATGCTGTTCAACTCCTTTCCTGCGAAGAGCCGTTGGCCTGCTCGGAGGCGTCGTCGTCCCAACGGCCCAGCACGAGGACCGCGTTGTTGCCGCCGAAGGCGAGGCCGTTGTTCTGGACGACCTTCAGTTCGGCCTCGACCGCCTCGTTGGGCACGCAGTCGACGCCGCACTCCGGGTCCGTCGTGCGGTGGTTGATCGTCGGGGGGATGAAGCCCTCCCTGAGCGCGAGCGAGCAGGCCGCGGAGGCCAGGGCGCTCGCCGCGCCCATGGTGTGGCCGATCATCGACTTGATGGAGACCGTGCGCGGCAGCTCGTCGCCGAACACCTGGCGGATCGCGCCGACCTCGGTCACGTCGTTGGCGCGGGTGCCGGTGCCGTGGGCCGAGATGAAGTCCACGTCGGACGCCTCGATCCCGGCGTTGCGGTGCGCGGCCGTGATGCAGCGGGCGATGGAGTCCCGGTCGGGCGCCACGGGGTGGCTGGCGTCGCAGGACAACCCGTACCCGAGCACCTCGGCGTAGATCCGGGCGCCGCGGGCCAGCGCGGACTCCAGCGACTCCATGAGCAGGATGCCGGCGCCCTCGCCGGTCAGGATGCCCTGCCGGTCGGTGTCGAAGGGGCGGCACACGTCGGGCGCGATGGTGCCGAGCCGGTAGAAGCCGGTGAAGGTCTTGCGGCACAGCGCGTCGGCGCCGCCGCACAGGGCCATCTCGACGTCGCCCGAGCTGATCGCGTCGTAGCCGTAGCCGACCGCGTAGTTGCCGGCCGCGCAGGCGGTGGGGACGGTGACCGTCTCCACGTCCTCCAGGCCCAGTTCACGGACGATGCCGGCGGAGAGCCGGCCCGGCCACACCCGGCGGGCGACGGTCGCGTCCAGCCGGTCCTGGCCCTCGGTGACCTGGAGCGCGGTGAGGTGGTCCAGGTCCCTGGACTCCCCGTCGGTCGTACCGATCGACACCAGGGTCCGCCTGGCCTGTACGTCCTCCTCGGCGAGTCCCGCGTCCGCCACGGCCATCCGGCTGCCCGCGACCGCGAACTGCGCGGCCCGGCCCAGCTCGTCGGCCGACAGCTCGCGCAGCCACGCCTCGGGCTCGAAGTCGGTGATCTCGCAGGCGTTGGAGTGGGCGAAGCCGGTGGTGTCGAACGCGGAGATGGGCTTGGCCCCGCTCCGTCCGGCCCGCAGCCCCTCGGCGAAGGCGTCGACCCCGGTACCGATGCTGGTCACCACGCCGAGGCCGGTGATCACCACGCGGTGCCTGCCGGTCTCCCGGTGTCCGGCGGTCTCCCGCCGCCCGTCCGGGCCGGCCGCTCGTACGGCGGTGTCGGTCGGCGCGCTCACTTTCCCTCGGCCTCCGCGACCACGGCGTACACGCCGGTCAGGTTGACCATCCGGCTCAGCTCCGCCTGCTCCAGGGTGAGGCCGAAGGTGCGCTCCAGCGCGGCGAGGATCTCGATGGTGCGCAGCGAGTCCGCGTCGTGCTCCTCCTTGAAGAGGCTGGTCTCGGTGAGCTCCTCGGGCTCCAGTTCCAGGATGTCGCAGACGATCTCCTTGATCTGGGCCTTGCTCCCGCTGTCGAGGTCGGCGATCTGGGTGGTCATCGTTTCCTCCGGAGTTCAGGATTTCGCGGATCGGTAATTCGGTTCTTCCATGGTGAAAGACACCGCTATGACTGGCCTATATCAGCCAGTTGGCCGGTCGGGGCGTCGCGGACCTGGTTCTTCCACAGGTGTTCGACCTCACCGAAATGGGTGCGCACCCAGTCGTCGTCGTAGATCGTGTCGAGATAGCGGTCGCCCCCGTCGGGCAGGACGACGACCACGTTGGAGCCGGGCTCGATCGTGGGCGCGAGTTTCACCAGCGCGGAGACGACCGCACCCGAGGAGCCGCCGGCGAGGATCGCCTCGCGGCCGACCAGGGTGCGGCAGCCCACCACGCAGTCCAGGTCACCGACGTGGACGACCCGGTCGGCGTCGGAGCGCCTGAGGAGCTTCGGTACGACGGACGCGCCGTGCCCGGGAACGAGCCGCGCGCAACTGGCGGTCGACTCGAACAGGACACTGCCGACAGCGTCCACCGCGTTGACGACGGTGCCCAGGTGGTGGCGGCGGATGTACTGGGCGCAGCCGCTGAGCGTGCCGCTGGTCCCGGCGGCCACGACGAGCTGGTCGACCTTGCCGTCGAGGGCCTCGGCGATCTCCCGCATGGTGGTGCGGTGGGCCCGCGGGTTGAGGGGGTTGGCGTACTGGTCGGGCCAGTACGCGTCGGGCGTACGGGCCATCAGGTCGGCGACCCGGTGCAGCCGGGCCGGCAGCAGCTCGCCGGTGACGGGGTCGGGTTCGGTGACGATGTCGACCTCGGCGCCGTAGGCGCGCAGGATCCCGATGTTCTGGCGGGTGGTGCGGGTGTCCACCACGCAGATGAGCCGTAGTCCGTAGTAGCCGCAGATCTGCGCGAGGCCGATCGCGAGATTCCCCGAACTGGACTCGATGACGGTGGATCTGCCCGGGACGAGTTCTCCGCTCCTGATCCGGGTGACGACCATGCTGAGCGCGGAGCGGTCCTTGACGCTGCCACCGGGGTTGAAACGCTCCACCTTGGCGTACACCCGCGAGGTGAACCCGGGAATCAGCCGTTCGAGTTCTACGAGGGGGGTTCCTCCCACCGTGGAGAGGATGCCTTTCAGCCCCGCCTCGGGCTTCCCTTCTGTGCTCGGCATGTGATGCAGCCATCCTCTACTGGGGGGTTGCGAGTGCGGAATCAACGGGTTCGAGGCTGACCCCGCGCGCTATACGTCCTCCATACGCCGGGGCGGGGGCGATCCCATTCGGCCTTTTCCGGTCCGCTATAGATGCGCCGTAGGGGGTCCGTCGACGCTCATTCACGCCACAGATACCCATCCGCAGAGTCAGGACGGAAGAGAGACTTCGATATGACCGGCACCCGATCCGCACAAGACGTCGCCATCAAGAAGGTTGTCATCCTCGGCGGCGGTACGGCCGGCTGGATGACCGCCGCGTATCTCGGCAAGGCCCTTCAGAACACGGTCGACATCACGGTGCTGGAGGCGCCGAGCATTCCTCGTATCGGTGTCGGCGAAGCCACCGTCCCCAATCTGCACCGCGTCCTCTTCGATTTCCTCGGCATCGCCGAGGAGGACTGGATGCGGGAGTGCAACGCCAGTTACAAGATGGCGGTCCGGTTCGTCAACTGGCGTACGGGCGGCAAGGGCCAGGCCGGCCCCCGGGAGCTGGAGAAGGGCGGGCCGGACCACTTCTACCACCCGTTCGGGATCAGCCCCGACCACGACAACACCCCGATGTCGCACTACTGGTTCAAGAACAAGTACGAGGGGAAGACGGACGAGCCGTACGACTACGCGTGCTTCCGTGAGGCGCCCCTGATGGACGCCAAGAAGTCCCCGCGGCACCTCGACGGCACCTCGCCGACCCGGTACGCCTGGCACTTCGACGCCGCGCTCGTGGCGGACTTCCTGCGCCGCTTCTCCACCGAGAAGCAGGGCGTGCACCACGTCCAGGACGAGATGACGTACGCCGAGAAGGACGAGCGCGGCTACATCCACGCGCTGCACACCAAGTCCGGGAAGGTCCTGGAGGCCGACCTGTTCGTGGACTGCTCGGGCTTCCGCAGCCTGCTCATGAACAAGGCGATGGAGGAGCCCTTCATCGACATGAGCGACCTGCTGCTGTGCGACCGGGCGGTCGCCACCGCGGTGCCGCACGACGACGAGGCGAACGGGGTGGAGCCCTTCACCTCGGCCATCGCGATGTCGTCCGGGTGGACCTGGAAGATCCCGATGCTGGGCCGTTTCGGCACCGGCTATGTCTACTCCAGCAAGTTCACCACGCAGGAGGAGGCCACCCAGGAATTCTGCGACCTGTGGGACCTCGACCCGGAGACCACCAAGTTCAACCACGTGAAGTTCCGGGTCGGCCGCAACCGCCGCGCCTGGGTGAAGAACGTGGTGGGAATCGGCCTGTCGACCGCGTTCCTGGAGCCGCTGGAGTCGACCGGTATCTACTTCATCACCGCCGCGGTCTACCAGTTGGCGAAGCACTTCCCGGACAAGACGTTCAACGACGCGCTCATCAACAACTTCAACAAGGAAATCGAGGTGATGTTCGACGACACCCGCGACTTCATCCAGACGCACTTCTACTTCGCGCCCCGCAACGACACCCCGTTCTGGCGGGCCAACAAGGAACTGAAGCTCCCCGACAGCATCCGCGAGAAGATCGAGATCTACAAGTCCGGTCTGGCGGTGAATTCCGCGATCACGGACGACTCCACGTACTACGGGAACTTCGAGGCGGAGTTCCGGAACTTCTGGACCAACGAGCGCTACTACTGCATCTTCGCCGGCCTCGGCCTGGAGCCGGACGCCCCGCTGCCGGTCCTCAACCACAAGCCGGAGTCCGTCGCCGCCGCCCAGGCGATGTTCGGGCAGGTCAAGAAGGAGCAGCAGGAGCTGCTCAACACCCTGCCGAGCACGTACGAATCGCTGCTCCAGTTGCACGGCAAGTAGCCGTCCGTGCCGCGCGCCCGGCGGCCCGGGGCGCCTTCCGCCGCCCGGGCTGCCGGGCGCGCGGCACGACGTCCGAGATGAGGAGAACCATGACCGAACCGCCGATCACCGAAGCCGACATACGCCCGTTGATGGGCGGCTTCCCGTCCGGTGTCTCCGTGGTGACCACCACCGGCGCCGGCGGCACCCCGCACGGCATGACGTGCAGTTCGCTGGCGAGCGTCGCCCTGCACCCGCCCACCCTGGTCGTCTGCCTGCGCACGGCGGGCCCGACCACGCAGGCGGTCCTCGGCAGCGGGCAGTTGGCGCTCAACCTGCTCCACGAGGACGCCCGCGACACCTCCGACCTGTTCGCGTCGGGGGCCGCCGACCGGTTCGCCCGTACGGAGTGGCGGCTGCCGCTGGGCGCCGGCGGCCCGCACCTGACGGCCGCCGCGCACGCCATCGCGGACTGCGCCGTGGTGGGTACGGAGGAGGTCGGCGACCACACCGCGGTGTTCGTCCGGGTCCACCGGGTCACCCAGCACGACACCGCGGAGCCGCTGCTCTACGCCCGGCGGCGCTACGCGCGCTGGTCGGACGCCACCACCGACGCGAAGGAAGGAGCGGGCCATGTCGGCTCCTGACCCCCTGCCGGACCTGCTCGTCGCGATCCCCGTCGTGATCCTGGCCTGCCAGGCGGGGGCGCTGCTCGTGCGCCGGCTCGGCCAGCCCCCGGTCATCGGCGAGATCACCATCGGCATCATGCTCGGCCCGTCCCTGCTGGGCTGGATCTCGCCCGACGCGCAGGCCTGGCTGTTCCCGGACACGGTGTTGCCGTACATCTCCGCGATCGGCAACCTCGGCTTGCTGGCCTTCATGTTCCTCGTCGGCCTGGAGCTCGACACCGGGGGCCTGCGCGGGCACAGCAAGACCGCCCTGGCCGTGAGTCAGGCGAGCATCGCGCTGCCCCTGGCGCTGGGGGCCCTGCTCGCCCTGGCCATGTACGGGACGTTCGCGCCGCCCGGCGTGGACAAGACGGCGTTCGTGCTGTTCATCGCGGTGTCCATGAGCATCACGGCGTTCCCCGTGCTGGCCCGCATCCTCACCGACCGGGACCTGTACGGGACCCGGCTCGGCTCGCTCGCCATGGCGTGCGCGGCCGTGGACGACGTCACCGCGTGGTGCCTGCTGGCCGCCGTGGTCGCCGTGACCACCAGCGGCTCGCCGGCCGAGGCCCTGACGACGGCGCTGATGGCGGCGGCGTTCCTGGGGCTCATGCTGCTCGTCGTGAAGCCGCTGATGGCCCGCTGGTCGGCGCGTACCGCGAAGAGCGCGGACAGCGTGGTGCTGGTCGTGCTGTTCAGCGGCCTGTGCCTGTCGGCGCTGGCCACCGACCGGATCGGGGTGCACGCGCTGTTCGGCGCGTTCGTCTTCGGCGTGGTCACCCCGCGGGGCTCGCGCGCCGTCGAACGGTCCGGCGCCCGCCTGCGCGCGTTCGCCGTCCCGGTCCTGCTCCCGCTGTTCTTCGTCTCGACCGGCCTCCGCACGGACGTCTCCCTGCTGGCCGGCGACCCGGTGCAGTGGTTGTGGGCCCTCGCGGTCCTGGCGGTCGCGGTGATCGGCAAGTGGGGCGGGAGCACGGCGGCGGCGCGGGCGGCGGGCCAGTCGTGGCGCGACGCCCTGTCGATAGGGGCGCTGATGAACTGCCGCGGCCTGACGGAACTGGTGGTCCTCAACTTGGGCCTGGAACTGGGCGTGATCAGCCAGCGGCTCTTCACGATCCTGGTCCTGATGGCCCTGATCACCACGGCGGTCACCTCCCCGGCCCTGACCTGGATCCGCAAGGACACCAAGTCCCCGGCCCCCGACCCCACCCCCCTCCCGGAGCCGGCCACGACCCGATGACCACCCCCACCCCCACAGGGCCCTGCCCCGCCGACCCCCGGCGGGGCAGAACCCTGGCAACAATCAAGCCCGTCCGGCGCTTGAGGACACCCGAACAGCACCGACCACCGACCCGCACCCAACCCCCGCCCGAATCAAGCCCGTCCGGCGCTTGAGGACAACACACCGACCCGCCCCCCGGACACCACCACCCCCGAAGCCAGAACCCACGCCCCCAACACCCCTTCCGCCGCCCCCGAGTCAATGGCCACCGCGGCGGCGGCCACCCCGTCCGCGAGCCGCTCCGTCACCGAACGCCCCGTCACGGAACCCCCCGCACCGGAAACCTCCACGGCGGCCAGCGCCGCGCCGGCGGAGAGCAGCACCGCGTCCCGCACCGGCCCCCGCTCACCCGCCAACACCCGCCGCGCGACCCCCGCGTTGAACTCCGCGTCCGCCCCCCGCAACGCCTCGACCGGCGCGAACGCGATCCCGACGTCCCGCGGATCGAAGCGCTCCGAACGCACCTCCCCCTCCCCCACGACCCACACGGTCGAGGTCGTGGTGACGGTCAGCTCGTCCAGCCCGTCGTCCCCGCGGAACACCAGCCCCGTACCACCCCGCCGCGCCAGCACCCCGGCGATCAGCGGCAGCAACCGGGCATCGGCCACCCCGATCGCCTGCGCGGTCGGCGCCGCCGGGTTGGTCAGCGGGCCCAGCGCGTTGAAGACGGTGGGGATGCCCAGTTCCTTCCGGGGCCCCGCCGCGTGCCGCATCGCCGGGTGGAAGTCCGGCGCGAAGCAGAACGTGATGCCGGCCTCGTCGACCAGTTCCGCCACCCGCCGCGGCGGCAGCCGCAGCGTGACCCCCAGGGCCTCCAGCACATCCGCGGAGCCGGACGCCGAACTGGCCGCGCGATTCCCGTGCTTGACCACCCGCGCCCCCGCCCCCGCCGCGACGATCGCGGACATGGTCGAGATGTTGACGGTGCGGGCGCCGTCCCCTCCGGTGCCCACCACGTCGACCGTCCGGCCCGGCACGTCGATGCGTACGGCGTGGTCGAGCATGCCCCGGACGAGTCCTTCCAGCTCCCCCACCGTCTCGCCCTTGGCCCGCAGGGCGACCAGGAAGCCGGCGATCTGCGCGGGGGTGGCCTGCCCCCGCATCACCTGGTCCATCACCCAGGCCGTGTCCGGCGCGGCCAGGTCACGGCCGCGCAGCACGTCCTGGAGGAGGCGGGGCCACGTACGCCCCTCCCGCTCCGGTTCCGACGGGACAACCGGGGCGGCCGGCGCGGCCGGGACCGCGGGGTGGATGTCCGACGGGATGAGGGTCGTCACTGGTCTTCTCCTTCGTGGGTACGGGTGGACCCCGGCCCGTTCAGGACGCCGTGACCGACGTGGGCCACGGGTTCTCGCCGTCCGGGTCGGCGGGCCAGGGGTTCTCGTCGGACGCGACGGGCCAGGGGTTCTCGCCGTCACCGGCGGGCCACGGGTTCTCGCCCTGCGGGGCGGGCCACGGGTTCTCGCCGTCCGTCGTCACGGGCCAGGGGTTCTCGTCGCTCTTCGGCGCCGGCCACGGGTTCTCGTCGGTCACGACGAGCGGCCACGGGTTCTCGCCCTCGGCGACGACGCCGTGGGAGGCGGTGGCGTACGAGCCGGCGACACCCACCGTCGTCTTACCCGTCGCGGGCTGCGTCGCGGCCTGCGCGGCGATCTGCGTCGACACGCATATCGCCGCGCCGGCCGCGGTGACGACGGCGAGGGTACGGATTCTCCTGGCTACCTTGACGAGCGTCATTTCTCTGTCTCCCCGTATGTTCCGACCTGCTGTTTGGTCCGACAGCCAGAACATTAGGAAGGGGCGGCTTCGGTCCAATATCGCCGGGCCTTCACTGCGCGGGGTCCGGCGATAAAGCCGATGTCACCTGTGGTGCACGGGCTATCCGGGGCTGTACATTCCGGCGACGAGGAATGCCAGATCGAGGGACTGGGTGCGGTTGAGCCGCGGGTCGCACGCCGACTCGTACCGGTCGGCGAGATCCTCCAGCAGTACGTCCGTACCGCCGCCCACGCACTCGGTGACGTCACCGCCCGTGAACTCCAGGTGCAGGCCGCCCGGATGCGTGCCGAGGTCGTGGTGCACCTCGAAGAAGCCCTTGACCTCGTCGGCGATCGCGTCGAAGCTGCGGGTCTTGTGCCCGGACGGGGCCTTGAAGGTGTTGCCGTGCATGGGATCGCACACCCACGTCACCGCCGCCCCGTGCCCCGCGGCCTTCTCCACCAGCGGGGGCAGCCGGTCACGTACCAGCTCCGACCCCATCCGTACGACGAAGGTCAGCCGCCCGGGCTCGCGCTGCGGGTCGAGCCGGTCGATCAGCGACAGGACGGTGTCCGCGCTCGTGCCGGGACCGAGCTTCACCGCGATCGGGTTGGCGATCCTGGAGAAGAACTCCACGTGCGCCCCGTCGAGTTGCCGGGTGCGTTCGCCGATCCAGAGCATATGCCCGCTGGACGAGTACATCCGTCCGGTCAGCGGATCCTCCCGGACGAGAGGCTCCTCGTAATCGAGGAGGAGCCCCTCGTGGCTCACGAAGAATTCGACGGCGTGCTGCACCGGTTCGTCGATTCCGCAGGCCCGCATGAAATTCAGCGCCTGGTCTATCTGAATCGCCAATTCCGCATAGCGGTCCCCGACAGGTGAACGCGCGACGAAATCCTGGTTCCAGGCGTGGGCCTGGCGCAGGTCCGCGTAACCGCCCGTCGTGAAGGCGCGGATGAGGTTGAGCGTGGCCGCCGCCGCCTGGTGCGTGCGCAGCAGCCGCCGCGGGTCGAGGGCCCGCGCCTCGGGCGTGAAGGCGACGTCGTTGACCGCGTCGCCCCGGTAGGCGGGCAGGGTGAGGCCGTCGCGGGTCTCGGTCGCCTCCGAGCGGGGCTTGGCGTACTGGCCGGCCATCCGGCCGACCTTCACCACCGGGACGGCGGCCGCGTAGGTGAGGACCAGCGCCATCTGGAGCAGGGTGCGGACCTTGGCGCGTACGGGATCGGCCTGGACGCCCGCGAACGTCTCGGCGCAGTCACCGCCCTGGAGCAGGAACGCCTCCCCGCGCGCGACCGCCGCGATCCGCGACGTGAGCAGGTCGCACTCGCCGGGGATCACCAGGGGCAGGGCGCCGCGCAGTTCGGCGCGGACCGCCTCGACGCCGGCCGGGTCGGGCCAGTCGGGCTGCTGGGCCGCGGGCAGGGTCACCCGCCCGTCGGACTCGCGGGGCGGGACCGGTCCGCCCGCCTCGCCGGACAGGACCGGTCCGTCGGACTCGCCGGGCAGGGGCAGGCCCCGCCCCTCACCGTCGCGCACCATGAAGGGACTCCCTCCGGGCCGGGCTGTACCGGCGGGCGCCGGACAGGAAGTTGTCCATGAGGCGCAGCCCGCCGACGGTCGTGATGGACTCGGGGTGGAACTGCACCCCCTCCACGGGCAGCGTGCGGTGCCGCAGCCCCATCACATAGCCGTCGTCCCGCGCGTGCGCGGTCGCCACCAGCGGCCCCGGCAGGGGCTCCTGGACGATCAGCGAGTGGTAGCGGGTGGCCGTCATCGGCGAGGCGAGGCCCTCGAACACCCCGGACCCGTCGTGGGACACCTCGCTGGTCTTGCCGTGCTTGAGGCTCCCCGCGACCGTGACGCGCCCCCCGTACGCCAGGGCGATCGCCTGGTGTCCCAGGCAGATGCCGAGCAGCGGGACGTGCCCGGCGAAGGCTCGCACCAGCTCCACATGCCCGGAGACGTCGGCGTGTCCGGGCCCGGGCCCGAGGACCACGGCGTCGGGCAGCAGTCCGGCGAGCTGGGCGGGGGTGCGCGTACGGGAGCGGACGACCTCCGTGTCCGCCCCGAGGGTGCGCAGGTACTGGTCGATGATGTGGGTGAAGCTGTCGTACGCGTCGACGAGAAGGACCTTCACGACAGCAACTCCTCACCGGTCAGGGCCCAGTAGGCGGCGCCCATCTTGTGCAGCGTCTCGCGCCACTCGGCCTCGGGCGACGAGTCGGCGACGATGCCCGCGCAACTCTGCGTGGAGTACGTGCCGGTGCGGCCGTCGTGGACGATCGTCCTGATGCACAGGGCGAGTTGGCTCCAGCCCCGCAGGTCGATCAGCCCGACCGCGCCCGCGTACATCCCGCGCGGTTCGCTCTCCAGCTCCTCGATGATCTCCATGGCGCGGATCTTGGGGGCGCCGGTGACCGTGCCGGCCGGGAAGGTCGCGCCCAGCACCGACCAGGTGTCGTGACCCTCGGCGAGGGTGCCGCGCACCGTGGAGACCAGGTGGAAGACGTGCGAGAACGTCTCCAGGGCCATCAGCCCCGTGGCCTCCAGCGAGCCGGGCACACTGACCCGTCCCACGTCGTTGCGGCACAGGTCGACGAGCATCACGTGCTCGGCGCGTTCCTTCTCGCTGGCCACCAGCGCGGCGACCCGCGGCTCGTCCGTCTCCGGCCGCCCGCTGCGCGGGGCCGTCCCGGCGATGGGCCGCATCACGACCTCGTCGCCCTCGGCGCGGAAGAGGACCTCGGGGCTCGCCCCGATGACGGTCCGGCCGGCGCGCGGCAGGAGGTACATGTACGGGGAGGGGTTGCGGTGCCGCAGCCGCCGGTACACCTCGAAGGGGCCGAGCGCGGTGTCGACGTCGATGCGGTGGCCGATCTGGATCTGGTAGATGTCGCCGACGCCGATGTGCCGCAGGCACCGGTCGGCCCGGCCGAGGAACGTCGCCTCGTCGGAGCTGTCCCGTACCGAGCGCGGGCGGGGCGCGGCGGGCAGCTCCGCCCCGGCCACGGACCCGTCGCGCGAGGCGACGGCGGCCAGGGCCGCGCCGACCGGGTCGTGGTCCGGGGCGGGCCCGAAGGCGTCGCTCCGCGCGGTGAGGCGGCGCACGCCGGTGGAGCCGGGCCCGTACCAGAGGGTGTCGCGGAACAGGCTCAGGACGATGTCCGGGTCGGCGTCCGCGCCGGGCCGCCGGCGGCGGGCCGGCAGCTCCTCCATGTGCCAGGCGGAGCCGTACCCGAAGGTCGCGAGGAACCCGAAGGCGTACGTGTCGAGGGGGCGCCCGGTCTCGACGGCGAACAGGCCCTGGGCCGCCCGCAGGACGTCCCACACCTGCGCGGAGTCGCGCGGGGCCAGCTCGCCCCCGGGCAGCGTCCCGACGCCGAGCCGCGCCGCGCTCTCCGTGAGGGCGGCGACGACGGCGGGGGCGCCGGAGAGGGCGATCCGGTCGCCGTGGACCCGTATCTCGGCGAGCACGCCGTGGCCCACGACCGTGGCGCCCGGGGACTGCCCGGGGCCGGGGACGCTCTCCAGCACGAACACCTCCTGCGCCGCGCCTTCGTACGAGGCGGCCAACTCGGCGTAGAGGTCGAGGGGTTGGTGCGGGGCGAGTTCGCGCTCCTCGACCCGTACGGTGAAGGGGCCCCGCCCGGTCCGTGCCGGGCGGGGCGGGTTGTCGAGCAAAGTGGTCACAGCAGGTCTCATTCCTCAGCCGTAGCGGCGCATCTCGTGGAAGAACTCGTCCACGACGGCGAGTTCGCCGCCGTCGCGCAGGGTGTCGTAGATGTGCTTGCCGAGCGCCAGGTCCAGGACGCCGAGCCCGAAGGGCGAGAAGACCACCGGCCGGTCCTGGGGGATCGCGAGGTCCCCGGTCAGCACGTCGTACAGGGTCCCGTCGAGGAAGTCCCGCTTCCCGGTGCGCTGTTCCGCCAGGTGCACGGAGGTGTCGGCCTTGAGGCAGTGCTCCACGTCGTCGACCACGTTGACGGCCGACAGGATCACCTCGGGCGACAGGTCACGCAGCGAGACGTGCAGGACCAGGGGGTGGTGCGAGAACCACGCCGGGTCGGTGACGTGCGGGGTGCCCGCGACCGTCGCGAAGACCACGAGGTCGCTGGTACGGATCAGCTCCTCGGCGCTGTCGTGGACCGTGACCTTGCCGTTGTCGCCCGTCGTCTCCAGGTAGGCGGCGAACCCGCCGGCGTGCTCGGCGGACAGGTCGTACACCCCCGTCTCCTCGAAGGCCCAGCCGGTCCCGGCGAGGAACTGGTGGATGAAGCGGGCGATCAGCCCGACCCCGAAGAAGCCCACGCGCGGGGGCCGTTCGCGCCCCTCGGTCAGGGTCCGCGCGGCCAGCACGGCGGACGCGGCGGTGCGCACCGCGCTGATGATGGAGCTCTCCAGGCACGCCAGCGGGTAGCCCGTGTCGTGGTCGTTGAGGATCAGTACGGCGGAGGCGCGCGGGATGCCCGCCGCCACGTTCTCCGGGAAGCTGGAGATCCACTTGATCCCGTCGACCGCGTCCCCGCCGCCCAGCGACGCCGGGAGCGCGATGATCCGCGAGGACGGGCGGTCGGGGAAACGCAGGAAGTACGAGGGCGGGTTGACCGTGTCGCCCGCACCGTGGAGCCGGTACGCGGCCTCGATCAGCCCGACCACCTCCTGGTGCCGGCCATCGAGGACCCGGGCCACCTGGGCGCCGGGGATCACAGCGAACGAGGGCACCTCGGGGGCAGACCGCATCACAGACTCCACAGTTCGGCAACTGGTTCCGCGACGATGCTGCGCACCCGCCCTATAGGGGGCGTATGACCGCTCTACACGTCCGTCCCGCCCGGGAAGTCCCGCGCCGGCCCCCGGTGATCAGCCGGACGTCCCGAACTCCCCCAGCACCCGGGCCACTTCCTCCTCCCACGGGGTGGCCCCGCTGCGCTTGAACAGCTCGCCGGCCCGCAGGACGTCCACCCGCCCCTCCTCCCAGCGTCCCCGCTCCCCCAGCAGCACCCCGAGCCCCAGCCTGATGCGGCCCTCGATCAGCGGGCTGTCGATCCCCTGCGCTATCGAGCGGCCCTCCACGAACGCCCGCTCCGCCTGCTCCACCGCGCCCAGCGCCGCCCGCGCCTGCCCCAGTCCGAACAGCGCGTGCGCGAGCCCGTGGTCGTCGCACTTCGCCCGGGACAGCTCCTCCACCCGCAGGTGCGCCGCCTCCGCCTCCGCAAAACGATTCAGCGCGAACTGCGCCGACCCGACCCGGTACAAGGACTGGGCGAGGTTCCTGGACCCCCCGGAGCCGAGCGGCTCCGCGACCCGTACCGCCTCCAGCGCGTGACCCAGCGCCGCCGCCGGATCGCCCCGGTCCAGCTCCAGTTGCGCCATGCTCTGCAACGCCGACGCCTCCGACGAACGGTCGCCCACCGCGCGGAAGACGGGCAGCGCCGCCGTCAGGCACTCCGCGACCCGGTCCACCTCCCCGGTGATCCGGTACGCCACCGCCAGGTTCCGCAGCACCAGCGCCCGCCCCAGCTCCTCGCCCGCCGACGCGAACAGCTCCAGCGCCTCCAGCGACCGCGCCACCGCGTCGTCCATGCTGTGGTGGCTCAGGGCGATCGCGCCCTGGTGCTGCAACATCGCGGCCTGGCCCCGTACGTCACCGGCCGCCCGCGCCGCGTCCAGCGCCACTCCCGCGCACACCCGCCAGTTGTCGATATAGCCGCGCGTCTCGAAGAGCACCGCCGAGGACACCGTCAGGTCCCACGCCAGCCCCGCCATGCCCATCCGCGCCGCCTGCTCGACCATGCCCACCAGGCACAGCCGCTCCGCCTCGAACCACTCCAGCGGGTCCACCAGCAGCTCTTCCAGCAGCTCCGAGTCCACCAGGCGCCGGGACACCCCGCTGTGCACGATGCTGAAGTCTCCGCCGTGCTCCCGCCGGTGGGCCTCCTCCGCGATGCTCAGGCCCGTGGCGAACACCCGCCGCAGCGCCTCCTGCCGCTCGCCGGCCGGGTCGTCCTGCCGGGCCCGCTCCGCCGCGTACAGCCGCAGCAGGTTCTGCAACCGGTACCGCAGCCGCCCCGTGGCGTCTATCCCCACCACTTCGAGGAACTGCGCGTCCACCAGGTCCTCCAGCAGCAGCTCCGCGTCCAGGACGTCCACGTCCAGCAGCGCCGCCGCCACCCAGGACGTGAAGTCCGGTACGTCCACCAGGCCCAGGCACCGGTAGAGCCGCGCCGACAACAGCGGCAGGTACCGGTAGCTCAACTCGAAGCCGGCCCTGACCTGCGACTCGCCCTGGCTCAACTCGTCCAGCCTGCGCCGCTCGTCGCTGAGCCGCCCCACCATGTGCCGCACGCTCCAGTGCGGCTTCGACGCGAGCCGGGCCGCCGCGATCCGTACCGCCAGCGGCAGCCGGTCGCACAGCTCGACCAGCCGCACCACGTCCGCCCGCGCCGCTATCCGCTCCTCCCCGGCGATCCGGCCCACCAGCTCGACCGCCTCCTGGCGCGGCAGCACCCCCAGGTGGACCCGCGCCGCGTGCGGCCACGTCACGAGCTGCTCCAGCTGGTCCCTGCTGGTGATCAGCGCGCAGCTCGCCCCGCTCCCCGGCAGCAGCGGCCGCAGCTGGGCGAAGGTCCGCACGTTGTCGAGGACGATCAGGACCCGCCGCTCCGACAACAGGCTCCGGTAGAGCGCCACCCGCTCCTCCAGCGCGTCGGGCACCTGCGGCCCCCGTACTCCTAAGGACCGCAGGAAGCGGCTGAGCACGTCGCTGACCGACACCGGCTCGTGCTCGCCGTCGTACCCCCGCAGGTCGGCGAAGAGCCGGCCGTCGGGGAAGGCCTCCGCGACCCGGTGCGCCCAGTGCACCACCAGGCCCGACTTCCCCACCCCCGCGACCCCGGTCACCAGGCCGACCGCGGGCCGGTGCTCGCCCGCCGCCAGTTCCGTGACCAGGCCGTCCAGCGCGGCGAGTTCGCCTTCGCGGCCGGTGAACCCCGGTACGTCAGGCGGCAGTTCTGAGGGCACCACCACCACGTCGGGCGCGCCCGCCACCGCCGCGGGGCCCGCGGAACCGCCCTCCCCCGTCAGCGACGGGTCGTCACGGAGGATCAGGTCGTGCAACTCCTGGAGGTCCGGGCCCGGTTCGAGGCCCAGCTCCTCGACGAACACCTCACGCGCCTCGCGGTACGACTCCATCGCCTCGGCGCGCCGCCCCGAGCGGTACTGCGCGAGCATCAGGTGGTGCCGGGTCCGCTCGCGCAGCGGGTGCTCCCGCACCACGCCCGCCAGCTCGGGCACCAGCTCGTAGTGCCGGCCGAGCGCCAACTGCACGGCCGTCGCGTCGTCGTAGGCGTTGAGGCGGTGTTCCTGGAGCCTGGCCGCCTCCTCCTCCACCGCGAGGCCCGACACCCCGGCCAGCGCGGGCCCCCGCCACAGGCCGAGCGCCCGCCGGTACAGCACGGCGGCGTCGTCCAGCCGGCCCTCGGCGGCCTCGGCCTCGGCGCGCGCCACCAGCTCCGTGAAGTCCACCGAATCCACGTAGTGGCCCTCGGTGTTGAGCAGATAGCCGGGGTGGGCGGTCACGATCGTGTCGTCGCCCGCGCCCTCCGCCTTGAACGTCTTGCGCAGCGCCGCGACCACGATCGCGATCTGCGTACGGGCGGTGGCCGGAGGGGAGCCGTTCCACACTTCGTCGACCAGGGTGTCCACGGGGACGGTCCGTCCCGGGCTCAACAACAACAGGGACAGGACGGTGCGCTGACGCGCCCCGCCCACCACGACCTTGCGCTCACCCGACACCACAATCAGCGGCCCCAACACCTTGAAGCACAGCCGATCCCCCATAACCGAGCACCCCCTGTTGAACCCGCCCCCGCGGAATACCCCAATTACCCTACCCGCACGAACCAACCACACCATTAACGTAAAACACGCAAATGACGCTCTACCCCACCCCCCACAGCGGACCGACCCGACAGTAACCCGCCCTGGCCCGTCCGCCGGAAAAACAAACACAAAACTAAAGAAGAAAAGGGACACCGCTGACACAGGCACATGCGTCCGTCAAACGCGACGTGGCCCGGCCCCGCACCCCCTCGGGGATGCGCGACCGGGCCACGCGCCGGACCTTTCCGTACACCGGACCTGTCCGTACGTCAGACCTGCCCGTACGTCGGACCTGTCCGTACGTCAGACGCGCACGAGCTCCCGCTCGGAGCCGGGTCCGCCGTCGGGACCCCGGAAGTCGCCGGTCCCCTCGGCGTCGTCGCCCAGCCGCTTGCGCAACTGCTCACCCTCCACGTCCACATTGGGCAGCGCGCGGTCGAGCCAGCGCGGCAGCCACCACGCGCGCCTGCCGAGCAGGGCCATCACCGCGGGCACGACCGCCATGCGGACCACGAAGGCGTCGAAGAAGACCGCGACGGCGAGGCCGAACCCGATCATCTTGATCATCGCGTCGCTGGCCCCGATGAAGCCGGCGAATACCGCGATCATGATCACCGCGGCGGCCGAGACCACCCGGGCCCCGTGCCGGAAGCCGGTCACGATCGCCTCGCCGGGCCGCTCGCCGTGGACGTACGCCTCCCGCATGCGGGTGACCAGGAAGACCTCGTAGTCCATCGCGAGGCCGAAGACGACACCCACCATGAAGATCGGCATCATCGACATGATCGGCCCGGTCTGCTCCACGCCGAGCAGCCCGCCGAGCCAGCCCCACTGGAAGACGGCGACGACCGCGCCGAGCGCCGCGACGACCGAGAGCAGGAAGCCGAGGGCGGCCTTGAGCGGGACCAGGACCGACCGGAAGACGAGCATCAGCAGCAGGAACGCGAGACCCACGACCAGCGCCAGGTACGGCAGGAGGGCGTCGTTCATGCGCTGCGAGAAATCGATGTTCATCGCCGTGGCGCCGGAGACGTACACCTCGGCCCCGTTCTCGGCCCGCGCCTTCGACGCGGCGGACCTGATGTCGTGCACCAGCTCCTCGGTCCTCACCGACGACGGCCGGTCCTTGGGGATGACCGTGACGGTGGCGGTGTCCCCCGCCTTGTTCAGGACGGGGTCGAGGACGGTGACGACGTCGTCCATCTTCTTCACGGTGGCCGAGATGCCGAGCGCGGCGGCCTTGGCGTTGTTGTCCGCCTGGCCGTCGACCACCAGCATGAGCGGCCCGTTGAACCCGGGGCCGAAGCCGTCGGAGAGCAGGTCGTACGCCTTGCGCTGGGTGGTGCTCACCGGCTGCGAGCCGTCGTCGGGCAGGCCCAGCTCCAGCGAGGCGGCCGGTACGGCGACGGCGCCGAGGCCCAGCACCCCCACCAGCAGCACGGCGACCGGCCTGCGCAGCACGAACCGCGCCCAGCGGGTGCCCATGTTGGGCTTCGCCTCGGGGGTCCTGACCCCCGCGAGCGCCTGGGCGTCCGCGTTCGCCATGGCCGCGCGGGCCTTGCGGCCGAACACCCGCTTGCCCACGAACCCGAGCATCGCCGGGGTGAGCGTGAGGGCGATGAGGACGGCGATCACCACGGTCGCGGCGGCCGCGAGGCCCATCTTGGTGAGCATCGGCAGGTTGACCACGGCGAGGCCGGAGAGCGCGATGACCACGGTGAGCCCGGCGAAGACCACGGCGGAGCCCGCCGTGCCGACGGCCCGGCCGGCCGCCTCCTCCCGCTCCCGGCCCTCGGCCAGTTCGGCCCGGTACCGGGAGACGATGAACAGCGCGTAGTCGATGCCGACCGCGAGGCCGATCATCATCGCGAGGATGGAGGTGGTGGAGCCCAGGTCGAGGACGGTGGCGAGCGCCGTGATCCCGGAGATCCCGACGCCGACCCCGAGGAGCGCGGTGAGCAGCGGCAGACCCGCGGCGATCAGCGACCCGAAGGTGATGACCAGCACGACCGCCGCGATCGCGACGCCGACGATCTCGCCGGAGCCGGTCTCCGGGGCGACCTGGAGGGCGTCCCCGCCGATCTCGACCGCCATGCCCTGGGACTTGGCGTCGGCACCGGCCTCCTCCAGCGCGGTGCGGGTCGCGTCGGTCAGCGCCTCCGAGCCGACCTTGTACGAGACGCTGAGGTACGCGGTCGTGCCGTTCCTGGCGACCCCGCCCGAGGTGTACGGGTCGTTGACGGACTCGACCTGCGACGAGCCGGCCCGGATCTCGTCGGCGATCTTCTTGACCTCGGCCTTGTTGCCCGCCTCGGTGATCTTCTCGCCCGCGGGCGCCTTGAAGACGACCCGGGCGGTGGCACCGTCACTGCTGGATCCGGGGAACCGCTGGTCGAGCAGGTCGAAGGCCCGCTGGGCCTCCGTCCCCGGGATCGAGAAGGAACTGGACGTGGGCGCGGACGCGGAGAAGGCGGCGATCGCCGCGATCGCCAGCAGCGCCAGCCAGGTCAGAAGAACCCGCCAGCGCCGCCTGAAGGCGAGCCGGCCGAGCTTGTAGAGGAACGTGGCCACGAGGGCGTACTCCCGGTCTGTGGACGAAACAAGGGCATGGGGAGCCGACCCGACAGCGAGAGAGCGGCACGCGTCAGGGAATGCGGGTACTGCGGGGAGAGGGCGCGGGATCGCACCGGGGACTGCGGGGACTGCTGCTGCGAACTGCGGGAAACGCTACGAACTGCGGGAAACGCTTCAGACGCCGAGAGCGGGGAGGACCACGGCATCCAGGAACGCGACGAGGAACGCCCGGTCGACGGACCGGTCGTCGATGAGCTGCCGGGCGACGAAGGCGCCGACCAGCATGTGCGGCACGAAGGGCAGCGCGGGATGGTCCACGGCGATCTCGCCGCGTACCACCGCCCGGTCGAGCAGCACCTGAAGCCCGTTCGCGTCCGGCTCGACCATCACCTCGCGCAACGCCTCGTGGAGATCGGGGTTGCCGTGCACGGCGTGGAAGAGCCCGCGCATCAGCGCGACGTCCCGCTGCATCCGCGCGTCGTCGGCGAGCGCCGCCATCGCGTGGAGGTCACCCCGCAGGGAGCCGGTGTCGGCGACCTGCGAAGCGTCGGGCTTGTTGCACCGGATCGCCCGCGCGACCAGCACCGGCTTGCTCCCCCACTGGCGGTAGAGGGTGGCCTTGCTGGAGCGGGTACGGGTGGCGATGGCGTCCATGGTCAGGGCGTCGTACCCGACCTCACGCAGCAGGTCGAGAACGGTGCCGTACAGCTCGGTCTCACGCTGAGGCGTCAGCCTGGTGCCCACCATGATCCACCCCCTGCCACCCACACGAACGAAACGGTTTCGTACAGTACGAAGATATCCCGCCCCCGAGCGAAACGAAACCGTTTCGCTTGTGTCCTGCACCACAGCCGTCGGATCCGCATAAACAAAGGGCGGATCCCCGTCAAGGTGATCCCAAAAAGTCCGTGGCCAGAAGTTGCCGGGCCCCCTCCACGCGGAAAGCATTGGGGGGTGAGTGACGACGTCGCGTATCTACGGTTCCCGCACCTGCACGACGACCTGCTGTGCTTCGCCGCCGAGGACGACCTCTGGGTCGCTCCCCTCGTGCCGGCCGGGCACCGGCCCGGACGGGCGTGGCGGGTGACCGTCGACCGCACCAGGATCGGGCATCCGCGGTTCTCGCCCGACGGAAGCCTGATCGCCTACACGACCTGGCGCAGCCTCGACCCTGAGATCCACCTCGCCCCCGTCGACGGGGGCCCGGCCCGTCGGCTCAGCCACTGGGGCTCCACCGACACCCGGGTCTGCGGCTGGACCCCGCCCGGCGAGGACGGGGCGGCGCAGATCCTCGCGGTCTCCTCCCACGGCCAGCCGTTCTCGTACTACTCCTGGGCCTACAGCGTCCCCACCGACGGGTCGCCGGGCAGCCAGCTGCCGTGGGGCCCGGTCGCGGACCTGGCGGTGGCGGACGTCGACGGCGAACACCGCACCCTGCTGCTCACCGGCAAGCCGCCGCACGAACCGGCCGCGTGGAAGCGGTACCGCGGCGGGGCGACGGGGCGCCTGTGGCTGCACGGCGAACGGCTCCTCGCCGACCTGGGGGGCCATCTGGACTCGCCGATGTTCGTGGACGGGCGGGTGGCGTTCCTCTCGGACCACGAGGGGGTGGGGAACCTGTACTCGGTCCTGCCCGACGGTACGGACCTGCGCCGCCACACCGACCACGACGCGTTCTACGCCCGCCACGCCTCCTCGGACGGGCGCCGGGTGGTCTACCAGTGCGCGGGCGACATCTGGCTGGTCGACGCGCTGACCCCGGACTCGGTGCCGCGCAAGCTGGACGTACGGCTGGGCGGCCCGCGCGCCGGCCGCCGCGCGTACCAGGTCCCGGCGGCGAGCCACGTGGACGCGGTCTCGGTGGACACGACGGGCCGGGCGAGCGCGGTGTCGGTGCGGGGCAGCCTGTACTGGCTCACGCACCGCGACGGCCCGGCCCGCACCATCGCGGACACGCCGGGGGTACGGGTACGGCAGCCGGACATGCTCGGCGCCGGCGGCCAGGTCGCGTACGTCACGGACGCGGACGGCGAGGACGCCATCGAGATCGCGTACCTCCCCCGCGCCACCGGCGACCACCCGCCGCGCCGCCTGGCCTCGGGCCACCTGGGCCGCGTCCACGAAATGGTCTCGTCCCCGACGGGCGACCGCATCGCGGTGGCGTCCCACGACGGCAGACTGCTCCTGATCGACACGACGGAGGAGGCTGAGGCCGAAGCGGGCGCGGGGCAGGCGGCGGAGGCGGCGCCGACGGCGGCCGGGGCGGCTCGCACCGGCTCCACCCTCTGGAAGCCCCCAGACGGTTCCGGCGTCGTCACCGAGGTCATCCGGTCCATCAACGGCCCCGTCGCCGACCTCGCGTTCTCGCCGGACGGCGACTGGCTCACCTGGTCGCACCCCGGCGTCGGCCGCACCCTGCGCCAGATCAAGATGGCCCGGATCGCCGGCAGCGCCGACCGTACGATCATCGACGTCACCAACGGCCGCTTCGAGGACGAGAATCCCGTCTTCACCAGCGACGGCCGCTACCTCGCCTTCCTCTCCTGGCGCGGCTTCGACCCCGTGTACGACGTGCACACCGGCGACCTCTCCTTCCCGCTCGGCTGCCGCCCCTACCTCGTCCCGCTGTCCTCCGCGACCCCGTCCCCCTTCGCCCTCTCCCCCGACGGCCGCCCCGCCGCCGGCGGCCTCGACCCGGCGATGACCGACGCCGACGCGGGCGAGGGCACGGTCACCGTCGAGGAGGAGGGCCTCGCGGAGCGCGTCACCCCGTTCCCCGTCGCCGCGTCCAAGTACTCCGCGCTGCACCCCGTCAGCGGCGGCGGCCTCGTCTGGCTGCGCTGGCCCATCTCCGGCGCGCTCGGCGAGACGTTCGCGAACCCGGCCGACACCTCGGGCCGCCCCACCCTCGAACACTTCGACCTCACCAAGGCCCGCAAGACCGAACTCGTCGCGCACCTCGACTGGTTCGCCCCCAGCGGCGACGGCACCCGCCTGGTCGTCGTGGACGACGACGAACTGCGCGCCGTCCCCGCCACCGAGCCCGGCGACTCCGACTCGACCGTCCACCTCGACCTCCGCCGGATCCTGCACGAGGTCGACCCGGAGGCGGAGTGGCGCCAGGCGTACGAGGAGGCCGGCCGCGTCATCCGCTCGTACTTCTGGGAGCCGGACATGTGCGGCATCGACTGGGACGCCGTCCTCGCCCAGTACCGCCCCCTCGTCGAACGCGTCGCCTCCCCCGACGAGTTCGCCGACCTCCTGCGCGAAGTCCTCGGCGAGCTGGGCACGTCACATGCGTACGTCACCCCCGCCCGCCGCAACGAGGGCCCCCGCCACTACCAGCGCGCCATGGGCCTGCTCGGCGCCAACCTCGTCTGCCGGGACGGGAAGTGGATGGTCAGGCGGATCCTCCCCGGCGACTCCTCGGACTCCAAGGCCCGCTCCCCCCTCGCGGGCACCGGCATCCGCGAGGGCGCGATCCTCACCCACGTCGACGGCCGCCCCGTCGACCCCGTGGCCGGCCCGGGCCCGCTGCTGTCCGCCGCCGGCGGCACCACGGTGGAGCTGACCTTCCGCCCCGCCGCCCCCGACGGCACCGTCACCCCCGACGGCCCCTCGCGCCGCGTGGCGATCGTCCCCCTCATCGACGAACGGCCCCTGCGCTACCAGGACTGGGTCGCCAAACGCCGTGAGGTCGTACGGGAGATCAGCGGCGGCCGGTGCGGCTACCTCCACATCCCCGACATGGGCGGCTCCGGCTGGGCGCAGTTCAACCGCGACCTGCGGCTGGAGGTCTCCCGCCCCGCCCTGATCGTGGACGTACGGGGCAACGCGGGCGGCCACATCAGCGAGCTGGTCGTGGAGAAGCTGACCCGCCGCATCCTGGGCTGGGACCTGACCCGCGACGCCCAGCCCGTCTCGTACGCCTCGAACGCCCCACGCGGCCCGGTGGTCGCCATCGCCGACGAGGCCACCGCCTCGGACGGCGACATGATCACGGCCGCCTTCCGGCTGCTGAACCTCGGCCCGGTGGTCGGCCAGCGCACCTGGGGCGGCGTCGTCGGCATCACCGGCCGCCACCGCCTGGGCGACGGCACGGTCATCACCGTCCCGATGAACGCGGCCTGGTTCGACGCGTACGGCTGGTCCGTCGAGAACCACGGCGTGGACCCGGACATCGAGGCCCTGCGCACCCCGCTCGACTGGGCGGAGGGCCGGCACGCGCAGCTGGACGACGCCGTGTGGGTGGCGCTGGACCTGCTGGCCGCGCACCCGGCCGCGACCCCGCCGGGCTACAACGCGGTCCCGGACCTCCGCCGCCCCGCGCTCCCGCCGCGCACGACGGACTGACGCAGGAGGAGGCGCACCCCGCGAACGGGGTGCGCCTCCCGTGCCATCGACCGGAGCGTCAGGCGTCGCGCCGACGATCCCGGTCCCTGTCACGACCCATGTCGCGGTCCATGTCCCGGTCCATGTCACGATCCATGTCACGGTCCATGTCCCGGTCCTCGCGACCATCCGCGCGACCGCCCTCGCCGCGCTCCCTGCCGCTGCCGCCGGCGTCCTTCTCCTGATCGCTCGTCATCCGCGACCGCGCCTTGTCCTGGATCTCCTGCGCCTTGTCCTTGAACTGGTCGGCAATACCCATGGAAAGCCACTCCTGGAAGTCTGTGGGGCCCTACGGGGGGTGAATCCCGACCAGACTTACACGGCCCGACATTCCGCGCATTTCGATCAGTTACGCAGCGTACGGCCCCGCTCGTCGGCCGCCCCGCCCGCCCCCACGAGCCCCGTGCGCACCCCGTCGAGCCGGGGCCCGAAGCGCCGCATCTCGCGGCGGCCCACCGTGGCGATCAGCCCCGGCAGGTACCCCCGGACGGACTGCATGCCGCGCAGCCACCCCTGTCCGTAGACGTGCGCGGACCGCCGCTCGATCCCGGCGACGAGCCGGTCCACGGCGGGGCCGAGCGGATACGTACGGCCGGACGGCCAGGGCAGCCGTCGCCGCAGCTCCCGCATCACGTCGTCCTCGTCCGCACCCCGCACCATGTCGGTGTCCGTCCAGGACAGGTAGCCGACACCGACCCGCACCCCCCGGTACCCGACCTCGGCGCGCAGGCTGTGCGCGAAGGCCTCGGCCCCCGCCTTGGACGCGCAGTACGCGGTCATCATCGGCGCCGGGGTGAGCGCGGCCAGCGACGCGATCTGGAGGAAGTAGCCCCGGCTCTCCAGCAGCAGCGGCAGGAACGCCCGCGCCGTCACCGCCCCGCCTATCAGGTTCACCTCGACGACCCGCCGCCACGCGTCCGGGTCCGAGTCCACGAACGGCCCCCCGGCCGCCACCCCCGCGTTGGCGACGACGAGGTCCGCCTTCCCGAAGCGCTCCTTCACCTCCCCGGCCACCCGGGCCATGGCGGCGTGGTCGGTGACGTCCGCGTACCAGTGGCCGGCGTCACCGTGCAGCCGCCCGGCCACCCGCTTCAGCTCGTCCTCCTCCAGCCCCACCAGCGCGACCCGCGCGCCACGCGCCGAGAGCTTGCGGGCCAGCTGCTCACCCACGCCGCGCGCCGCACCGGTGACAACGGCGACCTGCCCGTCGAGACGGCTCGTCCGGAACCCGCTCACGCCACGTCCTCCGCCCCGACAGCATCGGCGCCGGCCACACCGGCAGCCGCCACCTCTCCCGCCTGACCACGCACCGGATCACCCACTCCCAGATGAGCGTCGACCAGCTCCCGAATGACCCCCGTCACCGCCTCCGGCGCCTCCACCGGCGTCATGTGCCCCATCCCGGGCAGCACGGTCAGCCCGGTGCAGTCGGGCAGCGCGGCGGCCAGCGCCCGCGCGTGCACGGGCGGCGTCATCCGGTCGGCGGTCCCCACCAGAACAGCGGTGGGCACCCTCAACTCCCGTACCTCCGCGTCCAGATCGAGCGTGTCGAGTACGTGCGACCACGCGACGCGCGCCCGCCGCCCGCAGGCGTGCACGATCCGGGCACACCGCTCGACCCGTTCCGGCGCGGTCGCGGGACCCATCGTCGCGTGGCGCACGAGCCGCCGGAAGAGCGGTGTGACGGGCCCCAGCGGCGCCCGCGACCGGAGCACCGCCCGCGTGAGCCGCGTCCGCACCCGCCCGGCACGCAGCGGCAGCACCAGCGACTCCGCGACCAGGCCCGAACTGCCCGTGCTGCACAACAACACGGCCGCCGCGTGCTCCCGGAAGACCGGCCGCCGCGCGGCGGCCAGGATCGTCATGCCGCCCATGGAGTGCCCGGCGACCACGGCCCGCTCGCCCGGCGCGAGCGTCGCGGCGAGGACCGCCTCCAGGTCGTCGGCGAGCGCGTCGGCGGTACAGGGCGCGGGACCGGGGAACGCCGTCCGCCCGTGCCCCCGCTGGTCGTAGACGATCACCCGGTGGTCGGCGGCCAGCAGGGCGGTCTGCTCCGACCAGAAACGGGTCGAGCAGGTCCACCCGTGAGCGAGCACGACTGCGGGCCCCCCCTCGGAGCCGTACACCTCCACATGGATCCGCGAACCGTCGGCGGAAACGGCGGTCAGCGCACGACGGCCGGACAAGGTATTCATCGCAAGGTCTCCTCAGCGACGGCCGACACCCGCGCCACACCGGCACCGGCACGGATCACGTCATACTCGGCAAGGTCGACGGCCCGGGTCTCCCGGCGGAACTCCCGGGTGGTCCCGGGCCAGATGGTGGTGTTACGGCCATGGGCGTCCAGGTACCAGCTGGTGCAGCCGCCGGTGTTCCAGACGGTCCGGCTCATCCGCCCCTGCACCCGCCGATTCCACGCGGCAACGGCGGAAGGGCGGGCATCCAGGGCTACCCGCTCACCCGCCTCACCCCCACCTCCACCCAACCGCCCCAACTGCCG
Organism: Streptomyces liangshanensis; assembly: GCF_011694815.1. Classification (NCBI taxonomy): domain Bacteria; kingdom Bacillati; phylum Actinomycetota; class Actinomycetes; order Kitasatosporales; family Streptomycetaceae; genus Streptomyces; species Streptomyces liangshanensis. The sequence continues at coordinate 4,709,301 of NZ_CP050177.1, read as the reverse complement.
CAGATAATCGGCGAGATACTCCAACTGGGCCTCGATCATCAGAATCATCGAGGAGTTCCCGAGCCCCGTGTTCGGCCCGGTGATCGTCACCCAGTTGGGGAACCCGGCCGCCGTCGTCCCGCGCAGCCCCTCCATGCCGTCCTTCCACGCCTCGGCCAGCGTGATCCCGGCCGCGCCCACCACCCGCTCGCCGATCGGCATGTCCGTCACGTGGAAGCCGGTCCCGAAGACGACCACGTCCGCCTCCACCTCCGTCCCGTCCGCCGCGACCAGCGTCGACCCGCGCACCTCCGCCAGCCCCGAGGCCACCACGCCCACGTTGGGCCGGGCGAGCGCCGGGTAGTAGGTGCTGGAGAGCAGGATGCGCTTGCAGCCGATGCGGTACGAGGGCGTCAACGCGGCCCGCAGCCCGGGGTCCTTGACGGACTTCGCCAGGTTGGCCTTCGCCCACACCTCCACCATCCCGAGCACCCCCGGCCTCTTGGTGAAGGCCCCCACCTGCAACTCCCGTACCGCCCAGAGAAATTGGCGCCGGAGAGAACCGGTGGCCGGGACCGCGCGATGCAGCCACCGCTCGACCGACGAGATCGCCCGGTCGGTCCGAGGCATCACCCAGGGCGGCGTCCGCTGGAAAACCGTCAGCTTCTCCACCACCGGCTGGATCGCCGGCACGATCTGGATGGCGGACGCCCCCGTACCGATCACGGCGACACGCTTGCCGCGCAGGTCGAGCCCGTGGTCCCAGCGCGCCGAGTGGAAGACCTCCCCCGGGAACGTCTCCAGCCCCGGCACGTCGGGCACCCGCGGATCGGACAGCGCCCCACCTGCCGACACGACCACATCGGCGGTGAAGTCCCCCTGCGAGGTGGCGACTTCCCAGCGCAACGCCTCCGCGTCCCACCGGATCCTCATCACCTCGTGGTGGAACCGCAGATGCGGCCGCACCCCGAAGGTGTCGGCGACCCGCTCCAGATAGGCCCGGATGTACGACTGCCCGGAGAACGTGCGCGGCCAGTCGGGCTCGGGCGCGAACGAGAACGAGTAGAGGTGGGAGGGCACATCGCACGCGCACCCCGGATAGGTGTTGTCCCGCCAGGTCCCGCCGACCGACCCGGCCCGCTCCAGGACCACGAAGTCGGTGACCCCCTCCCGCCGCAACCGCACGGCGGCCCCGAGCCCGCCGAACCCCGACCCGATGACCGCCACGCGTACGTGCTGCACCACAGCGCCTCCCGCGACCGCACTGCGCCAGTAATCACTGGCACGATCAGGAGCGTAGAACACCCACCTACCCATGGGTAGGTCCCCGACGGGAAAAGTTACCGCCGGTACGCCCGGGAGGTCCGACCGCTACGCGGGATCCAACACCGCCTTGTCCGGAAGCCCACCGTTCTTCTGGCAGCCCAGCTCCTTGGCCATCGCCAACGAGTAGGAGTGCGCCACGGTCGCATAGGCGTCCTTCAACGCCTCGACGTCACCCTCGGGCGGCTTCGGCATACCTCCACGCTCCACGCTGATCCGGATGTGGACGTCGCTCGCCATACCGGACAACTTGTCGCTTCTGCAAGCGAACTGAACGCTCGCGCTGTCCGCCGCCGCCAAGGCCAGCTCCCCCATCCTCAGAACGGTGAACTTCGGCGCGGGGGCGCCCTTCAGGGTGCCGACGATCCGCCTCCAGGTGATTCGCAGCTCGAATTCCGGCGTGCCGATGGGCGTGTAGACACGGCAGGCGTCCCCGCGAGCAATCCTGGGATCGGAGGTGATGAGGTCCTCCGCGGCCCGCGGGACGGTGTACTCCTTCCCGGACCGCTCGAACCCCGACTCCCCCGTGATCACCTTCAGCGCCTGGGACGCGTCGGCGGACATTGCCTGGCCACCGCAAAGTTGAGTCCCCGCCACAGGCTTGTCGCGCTCCTTCGGAGCCTTGTTCCCGTCGCCTCCACAACCCGTGGCTACCAGAAGCACCAAGCCGGTCACGGCCGCGGTGAGAAATCTCCCGCCCACCGACCTACGACTGATCACTGTCCCCATCCTTACGTCTCCTCAGCCGGTCTCGGGGTCGTTGCCCTGCTGGTTCTCCCGGTCGTTGCCGACCCCGTAACCCAGCAGCATCGATTGGCGTAGGTCCTCTGCGAAATCGCTGTCGGGATCCACTCCGTTGTGAAGCAAGAACTTCTCCATCGGGGACTCGGCCATGCTCTCGCCGGCGGAGTAGATCCTCTTCCTCTCCTCGCCGTTGAGTTCCTCGACCTTCTCCTTGTGCCCGTCCACCGAGTTGTCGGAGACATCGCCGACCACCTGGCTCACGACCTGTTCGAGAGCGCCACTGGCGGTGTCGGTCGCCAGCGGGATGAGCACCGCCGCCGTCCCCACGGCCGCGGTCACGGGCAGGAAGGCGACGCCCGCCGCGATGCCCGCCGTGGCCCCGAACTCCACCCAGCCCGCCCGCTTGGCGACCGCCTTCTCGTAGTCCTCGTGGGTCTTGAGGTTCGTCGCCTCCACCTGGTCGGCCCGCGACTGGTCGAGCATGCCCTGCACCTCGGCGCCCACGCGGACGGTCGCCCTGGCCGCGCCCTCCTCGATCTTCCCGTCCGGACCCACCGTCCCCTCCAGCACACTGCGGGTGTAGACCTGCTCCGCGGTGGAGACCGTCGCATAGGCGTCCGGGTGCTGACCGATGGTGCTGAGGAAGCTCCGGGCGACGCTCCGCCCGTTCCCGTCCGCCGTGTCCGCGAAGTCGAGGTGCCCGTCCAGGTTCCTGCCCGGGGCGAACACGCTGCCCGAAGCGTTCTTGTCCAACGCCCAGTTGATGTCGTCGATGTAGCCGGCGCCCATGACGCCCAGGCTGTCGGCCATCACCTCGTGCTTCTTGAGCAGCCCGGGGTCCGCGCCGTACTTCTCCATGACCTGCTGCATCACGGCGGCGTTGTCCGCGTCCCGCACCACGCCGGCGTCCGACTGTCCCGCCGGGTAGCCGAGTGTCGCCGCCTCCAGGGCGTGGCCGAGGGCGTCGGGCATCTGGCCGAGCGACGCCTCCAGTTCCTTCTGGTCCAGCGAGTTGACGTCGGGGAAGGACTCCCACTTCTCGTTGCCGAAGAAGTCGAGGTAGTTGTCGATCCGGTCGCCGTCCTTGTTCTTGCCGAGGTCGACCGTGCCGCCGTGGTTGACCGTGCCGTCCTCGTTGTACGCCGTCGGCGGGTCGGCGAAGAACCTCTTGGCCGCTTCCGGGCTGTTGCCGAGCGCCTCCAGCATGGCGGTCGCCGGGTCGTAGCCGGCCCCGTTCACGCCGGAGGGGTTGAACGGGTTCTTGAACGGACTGTTCACCATCTTGTTCTCGGCGAACAGGTACGGGTCCTTCTGGTGCAGCTGCGCCACATGCTCGGCGATCGGGTTGAGGAACTTCGCGTCGTAGTTCCCGTACCGCATGATCCCGCCGAGCAACTGGTACCCGAACGGCCCGCCGAAGTCGTGCTTGGCCAGCGGAACGCGCTCCGTGCCCAACTTCCGCAGCTCCGGACCCCACTTGTCGGTGAACTCCTTGTCGTGGGAGGCGGTGGCGAGATTGAGGCCCAGGTTCTTCTGGAGCTCCTGGACGTCCTTGAGGCGCTCCGCGTCGACCTTGCCGTACTCGTACGTGTCCGTCGAAAGCTGGCCGAAGAACGCGAGCGACTTCTCGGGGCCGAGCTTCTCGTAGAAGTTCTTGGAGAACTCCACGGACGAACTGTTGTCCTTCAGCAGCTCGTTGAGCTGCTGAAGTTCGGCGTGGGTGAGGTCCCGGCCCTTGGCCGCCAGCGCGGCGGCGCGGGCGGCCTCCTCCTGGTCCAGCTTCGTGTACGTGGGAGCGCCGAAGTCCTTGCGGTCGGTGACGTTGGCCTCAAGGGTGTTCTTGAGGGCGAGGTCGGTGTCGTTGCAGTTGTCGACGATGAGGTCGATCCTCTTCTGCCACGACTCGATGTTCCGCCGCTCCTGTTGCAGACCCAGGCTGTAGTCGGGGTCGTGCCGCGCCGCGGGGATCCCGGACAACGGGTTCCGCGCCGTGACCTTGCCCTTGCCGTCCACGCGGATGCCGGCCGCGGGGCCCTCGTGGTCCCGGATGGCGATCAGGTCGTCCTTGGCCTTCTTGATGGCCAGGTGACCGTCCTCCAGGATCGACTTGACGCCCCGGGCCTCGGCCGCGGCGTCCGCGAACTCCTTGGCCGTCTTCCCGATGAACGCCTTGGTGACCCCCGCGTTGACGCCTTCCCAGGCCGCGCTGTCCGCCTTCGCCTTCATCCCGTCGGTGGCGTCGGCGGCGAGCTTGTCCAGCTTCCCCGCCATCTCCGACCAGTCGTCGGCGGCGGCCTTCAGCTTCGCCACCGGGGCGTCGATGATGTCCTCGTACGTCAGCATGTCGCGTGCTCCCCCGAGCCCTATTTCAGGTATTCACTGAGCACGGATATCCGCGTCAGATCACCCTCGATCTTCACATCGTCCTTGGCGTGCTGGGCCTTGCTGTAATCGAGATGATTCGAAATCTGCGCGCAGGCGTCCAGCAGCGTCTTCAGGTGGGTCTGCCAGAAATCGTGCACTTTCATCACGGCCGAACCGCTCGCGAAGTTCCCGCTGGTCAGCGCCGTCGCCGCGTCGAACGTCGAGGTACGGGCGATGTCGCCGTCCTTCCCCAACCGCCCCAACAACCCATACGCGTCATGCCCGATGGCGCCGAGGTCGTCCCGATCGACCACCAGATCGCCCCCACCACCTCCGCCGCCTTCGGCCGGAATGCTGTTGATCCGCATACCGGTCCGCGCGACCGCCTCCGCGCGCAGTTGGGCCCATTCCTGCTCGAACGTCACGAATTCCCCCCCATTCCGTCCAGGCAGACCACTCCACCGACCGGACCACCCATCGGTTCTATCATCTCGCTCCTACGAGACCTACGCGCGCGACAAGGGTGCTCACCGCAGATCCATAACCATGGCCCGCTCCGCACCAGTGCCCGCACTCGCACTCGCGCCCGCACCGTCCCGCTGAGCAGCAACTGGCGCACCAGCGTCCGTGAACCCGTTGCGCTCGTAAAGGGCCACAGCCCTCCCGTTGTCCGGCATCACCGACAGGCGCAGGGACCTGGCCCCCCGCGCCACCGCCCACCGCACGACCTCCCCGATCAGGGAATCGCCGACGCCCCTCCCCCGGGCCGCCGGACTCACCCACATCGAGATCAGCTCGACGCAGTCCTCCGCGCCCTCCGCGCCCGTCACCGGCACCCCGCTCGCCATCCCCGCGGGCCGGCCGTCCACCACCGCGATCACGTCATGCGCGCCCGGAATCCCCAGCCGCGCACGCCAGCGCTCCTCGCGGTCGCCGTCCCCCTGCCACTGGGCAAGCGTCGACCCGAACGCGTACGGCGCCTCCGCCAGCGCCGCCAGGCGCAGTTCCCGCCAGACCGCCCAGTCGTCCGAGTCCACAGCGCGCAGTTCGAGCATGCCGCCCACCCTGCCGTACCCACGAAAGCGACAGCAACGGGTTACCGCCCGAAGCACGTGGACCGGCCCGCCTCCCCCGCACCCCATAAAGTGACGGCCATGGAGTACCGCATGGCCGACCTGGCCCGCGCGGCGGGCATCACGGTCCGCACCGTGCGCTTCTACCGCGAGCGCGGCCTCATCGCGCCACCGCGCCGCGACGGCAGGATCGCCTGGTACGACGACGGCCACCTGGCCCGACTCCGCACGATCGCGGCCCTGTTGGAACGCGGCCACACCCTCAACGGCATCGCCGACCTGGCCGCCGCCTTCGAGGCGGCGCGGACCCCCGACGGCTTCGCCTCGGCGCTCGGCCTGGACGAACCGACCGAGGAAACCCCCGTCCGCCTCTCCCCCGAGGAGCTGGCCGACCACTTCGAGGGCGAGGTCACCCCCGAGAACCTCGCCGCCGCCCTGGACCTCGGCTACCTGGCCGTCGACGGCAACGACATCGTCCACATCAGCCGCCGCCTCCTGGACGCCTCCTCGGCCCTGGTCCGCGAGGGCGTCCCCCTCGCCGCGGTCCTGGCGGCGGCGATCGAGGTCCGCGCCCACGCGGACGCCCTGGCCGACCTGTTCGTGACCACCCTCCGCACCCACACCGCCAACCCGGACCCGGACCCCACCACCCTCCGCCCCCTGGCCCAGACCGTGGTGGCAGCGGAACTCTCCATGGCCCTGGACCGCAAACTACGCCCGCCACCCTCCAGCCCCTGAGACCGGACGCGAACGCGCCCCCTCACCCCGGTCGAACTAACCCCGGTCGAAGACCACCGTCACCGGCGCGTGGTCGCTCCACCGCTCCCCGTGCGTCGCCGCCCGCTCCACATACGCCTTCACCACGCGCTCCGCCAGCCCCGGCGTCGCCACCTGGAGGTCGATGCGCCAGCCCGAATCGTTGTCGAAGGCGCGCCCCCGGTACGACCACCAGGAGTACGGCCCCTCCTGGTCCGGGTGCTGCGCCCGTACGACGTCCACGTAACCGACCTCGTCGAAGACCCGCGTCAGCCAGGCGCGCTCCTCGGGCAGGAAGCCGGACGACTTGGCGTTGGCCTTCCAGTTCTTGAGGTCGGCCGGGGTGTGCGCGATGTTCCAGTCCCCGCAGACCACCACCTCGCGCCCCGCCGCCTCCGCCCGCTTCCGCAGCCCCTCCAGGTACACGAGGAACTCGTCCATGAAGCGGTACTTCTCCTCCTGCCGTACGGTGCCCACCTCGCCCGAGGGCAGGTAGAGGCTGGCCACCGTCACGCCGGGCAGATCGACCTCCACGTACCGCCCGCTCGCGTCGAACTCCTCGCTGCCGAAGCCGATCCGCGTCCCGTCCGGCTCCCGGCGCGTGTACAGCGACACCCCCGCCCGCCCCTTCGCGAGGGCCGGCGCGTGCACGGTGTGCCAGCCCGCCGGCTCCCGCACGCCGGCCGGCAGCTGATCGGGCTCGGCCCGCACCTCCTGGAGGCAGACCACGTCGGCGGAGGTGCCGGCGAGCCACTCCACGAAGCCCTTCTTGGCGGCGGCGCGGAGGCCATTCACGTTCACGCTTGTCACGGTCAGCACCCCGGCACAGTACCGAACCAGCGCGAACCACCCGGAGCCACAGCCGAGCCGCGGCCGAGCCGCACCCCCCACCATCCAGACGTGTCCATGTCACCAAACATTCACCGCCCGACTTCGCCACCCACACCCCGCGCACCACTCTTCTCGGCTTAGGTCTGGATCAACAGCAAACCCGGCACCCGCACCCCGGGCCCGGACACCGAGGAGGAACCATGGCAACCCCCCTGCGGATCAATCGACTTGGCGCCGCCGTCGCCACAGCGGCACTCGTGGCCCTGGCGGGCACGACCACCGCCCAGGCAGCCCCGTCGACCCCGCCCCCGGCCCCCACCACCGCGTCCGCGTCCGCGGCCACCTCCGCCGCCGCAGCCGTCGACTACGCCACCTGGCAGGCCGACGTACGCAAGGTGACGGACGAGGCCCGCCCGTACCTCGAACAGCGCATCGCCGACGGCTCGGGCCAGAAGAAGGCGATCGTCCTCGACATCGACAACACCTCGCTGGAGACCTACTTCTCCCCCTTCCCGCCCTCCCCCGCCGTCGCCCCCACCCTCGACCTCGCCCGCTACGCGGACGCCCACGGCGTGGCGGTCTTCTTCATCACCGCCCGCCCCGACTTCATCGGCTGGGTGACCAAGCCGAACCTGACGTCCGTCGGCTACCCGGTCACCGGCCTGTACGAGCGGAGCATCGGCGACCTGTTCGGCGACGCGGGCACGTACAAGGCGTCCAAGAGAGCCGACATCGAGCGCCGCGGCTACACGATCATCGCCAACATAGGCAACAACACGTCCGACTTCGTGGGCGGCCACGCGGAGAAGACCTTCAAGCTCCCCGACTACGACGGCGCCCTCTCCTGACCCACCGCCGTCACGCGGCAAGCAACGCCTTCAAACGCTCGGCTGGGCTCCCCCAGCCGAGCGTTCCACACGGCCGTCCCCGACACGGCGGCACGCCACCCCTCCCCCCGAGCTTCACGCTCCGCTCTACCGCGGGCACCCCCCGTGCGTCATAGTGAAGCGAAGGGGAACCCAATATGGGGGGATATTTCATGATCGAGCAGGCCTACGTCCAAGCCGGCGACACGACCACACCGACGATCAAGGACATCAGGGAGCGGATCGCGAAGGCGGTGGACGCGACGACGGGCACCGCGCTCGACCGCCTCAAGTGCTGGCTCCAGATGCCGGCCGATTCCACGTTCGCGAAGATGCTGGACAGCGACTGCCAGGTACGCGCCCGGCGGGTCGGCGCTCTACTGAGCCCCGGGGAGGGCGGGCTGTACGAGCCCAGCGACCTCGCGGTCGCGATCGGCGGCGTCGCGGCCAAGTGGGCCGCCATCGACAAGGCCGTGAAGGCCGAGCGCGCCGTGTACGTCAACGGCTCGACCGGACACGTGGGCGGGGCCAAGAGCAAGTTCAACAACGAACGCAACGTCGGATTCCACGTGATCGTCTTCCTCGCCGTCGGGCAGGAGAGCGACGGACGCGGCTACTACCTGGGCTTCGACCCGGACGTCAGCGCCACGACGGAGTCCCAGGCGGCGTGGAAGAAGGTGGTCACCGGCGAGACCGAGACCAAGCCGCAGGACTTCACCGCCGCCGGGAGCCTGGACGCCGTCAAGGCGATGATCCTGGGCGGCGCGGAGAGCGGCTTCGGCCCGCTGGTCCGCAAGTACTACGTCGACACCACGAAGGCCTTCCCCAAGATCACCCGCGTCTGAGCCGCACCACCGGGGGCACGGCCGACGCCGTGCCCCTTTCCCCTTTCCTTCACAGCCGCCCCCGCCGACTCCACTTGTTCCGTTCGGCAACCCGCGCGCTGAGTTCCTCCGCAGGGGAAACGGGCGGCTTGTAATCGGGGCACAAAGAATGCCCGCATTCACAGTCCGGCCACCGAAGCCCCGACCCGGGCGCGAGATCCGCCCCGTCGGCACCGCCGCCCGGTTCTCCCCCCGGACCCGCCTTCCACACCACCAACGCCCCGTCCACCCCGAACGCGTCCACCAGCCGGGACAGCAACCGCCGCGCCTCACTGCCGGTCATCGAGCGACCGCCTGAGCCCGAGCGCCACCCGCTCCGCCAACTCCCTTGTCGGTACGGCGAATTCCCTGGGAACCCACTCGGGTACGAGGCGCCAGAAGCCCCCCTGCTCGATTAACGCCGCCAACTCGTCCTCGTCGGCGCGAACCTCCGCCATTCCGGATTCCTCTCCACCCGCGATCGAATGATTTCGCCTCCCAGCATGACCACGAGCCTCTACGCTGAACAGCAAAAACCGCGTTCCAAACCACGTGGAACGCAAAGGAGTTGAACAAATGAGCGAAACAGCCGTAGAGGAATCCGCCGAACCGCAGGACGGGGCCGCCTACTTCGGGAACGAGGTCAGGCACGCGAGAGAGTTCGCGGGAATGACCCAGGAACAACTGGCCGAGGCGACGCACTACAAGCGCCCGTACGTGAGCAAGGTGGAGAGCGGCGCGTTACTGGCATCCCAACAGTTCGCCGACGCATGCGACCGCGTCTTCGGCACCCCAGGCAGCTTCGGCCGCCTCCGCCGCCGCGTGAGCGAACGCGGCCACCCGGGCTGGTTCATCCCGTACGTGAAGCTGGAACAGACGGCGACGACGATCTCGGACTACTCGAACGCGTTCATCATGGGCATGTTGCAAACACCCGCCTACGCCAAGGCGGTGTTCCGTGCCATGCACCCACGTGCCGCCGATGCAACGATCAACGGATGGGTCGAGGCACGTCTCCAACGTCGCGATGTCATGAACCGTGAGGCTCCACCACTTCTATGGGTGATCTTCCACGAGGGTGTTCTGCGCACGGCGGTGGGCGGCAACGAGGTCATGGCCGAACAGCGCAACCACTTGGTCAGCGTGGCTGAATCACCCCACATCATGATCCAGGTGCTCCCCTTCAGAGCGGGTGCGCCCGCTTCACACGTTCCGTTTATCCTGCTAACGCAGGAGGACGGGGCACCCGTCATGTACTCGGAGACGACGGGTCGAGGACACGTAACCGACTCGGCGACAGCCGTCGCGAACGCGCAGTCCACGTACGACAGGCTGCGCGCCGCGGCACTGTCGCCCGACGACTCAGCGGCCTTCATCCGCAAGATCACGGAGGATCACGCGACATGACCAACATCCGCGAGTGGGTCAAGAGCACATACAGCGGCGGCGACGGCGGCAACTGCATCGAGTGGTCCCCCACCTACGCGGCAACCCACAACCTCATCCCGGTCCGCGACAGCAAGAACCCGACCGGCCCCGTCCTCACCTTCTCCCCCACCGCCTGGACAGCCCTGCTCACCCTCGTCGGCGACCCGAACTGACCGGAACCCTCACGGGGACGGATCGATCTCCCCCGCGAAGACGATGATCTGGTCGATGAGGCTCCTGCGCAGGTGGACGACATCCGTTCCCGCCAGGCGGGGGCCTCCGTCCGGGGTGGCGAAGACCCACTGGTAACGGGCCCACTCGTCCGGCATGTCCACCGCCGAGCACCGGACCATCGAACCGGGCCCGGCCGGGTGCTTCCGGAGGTCCAGCACGAACCGCTCGACCGCCTCGATCCCCTCGCTGCGGCCCAACGGCCCCCAGAAGACGACGTCCGAGGTGAGCGCCTGCGAGAGCAACGCCGTCACATACGTGTCGTCCGAGGCGTTGAAGGCGGAGATGAACGTATCGATCGCGGACCGCGCCGTCTCTTCCTGCATGAATCAAGTAGTACCAGGATCGCCCTGAACTTCGAGGAGGACGCGGTGGACGGGCAGAGTGCGGACAGCGGTGGGGACCGGTTCCGGGCCGGTGACGTACTGGAGTTGGAGTGTGCGTTCACCGAGACCACGGTCACCGGGACCACCCCCTTCCACGTCTCCGTACGGTGGCCGTGGTCGGAAGTGGACCCGCAGGCCGCAAACTTCAGGTGGAACGGCGACAGGGGGCTTCCCACCCCTGAGTCCTACGAATACGACCAGGAGATCTTCCGAACCGAGCCGGCGGAGACCGCGCTGAAACCCGGCGACACCTGCCGGGTGGGCATCCCCCCAACTGTCGTGCACGTCCACGCGATCCACCATTTCGATCCGCCCCTGGTGACCGGAATGCTGCCGCGGCCCGCGTCGTACGTAGAAGTCCTGCTGCGGGGCGAGACCCACAACCCCGAGTTCGAGGACCAGGGTTACACCATCGACCCGGCGGGCGACGAACCGATCCGCGCCCGACTGCTCCTCCGCCCCTACGCCTTCCTCGAACCGGGCGACGAGGTCGCCGACCAGGACGGGCGCGCCTGGCGGTTCGACGCGGCCTGGGACTGGCATCCCTTCGACGGAGTGCGGTCCGGCGTCCCGGCCTGGCCCCTCACCCTGCTCTCCCGCAAGGGCGAGCCCTCGCCCGAAGAGGCCCCAGCGGTCGCCCGGGCGACGGCGGTCGGGAGCCACGCGGAGGAACTGCGGCGGTGGACCGAACTGACTCTCGCGAGGCCCGCCGCGTCGTAACGACCTCCCCGGAGCGCGGGCCCGCCGCCCGAAAGGCGAGGACTATCCTGCTGACGCGGAAGGCCGCGCCACCCCCCGGATCCGAGCTGACAGGAACCCTCATGTCGACCAAGTGGACCGTGACCGTCGACTGCGCGCAGCCCGGCGAGCTGGCGCGGTTCTGGGCGTTGGCGCTCGGGTACGTGGAGCGTCCGGCACCGGCCGGGTTCGCGAGCTGGGAGGAGTGGTTCGCCCAGCACGACGTACCGGAGGAGGAGTGGGACGACGGGGCCTACCTGTCCGACCCGGACGGCGTGGGACCCAGCATCTCGTTCCTGCGGGTGCCGGAGGCGAAGGTCGCCAAGAACCGGCTCCACCTGGACCTCCAGATCGGCGGCGGCCGGGAGACCCCGTGGGAGATCCGGTGGCCCCGGGTGACGGCGGCGAGGGACCGGCTGACGGCCGCGGGCGCGATGGTGATCCGCGAGGACGAACTCCAGGGCAGGCCCGATCATTTCGTGATGGCAGACCCGGAGGGGAACGAGTTCTGCCTGGTCTGACCAGGCGCGCCTCGCCGGGAAAGCTGGCCCTCACGGGGCCACCTTCGCCCCGGCCAGGGGCGGAACGCGGCTCGTATACATGGTGTGAGCGGTAGCCGCTCCGGACTCACCGCCAGATCGGCATGGCTGTCGGGCCATGCTCCTTCACCTCCGAGCAGGAGTCACCATGTCGTACCGAACCGCCCTACGGGCAGCCGTCGCCTTCGTCCTCTCCGCCGCCGCGCTGGCCGCCCCCGTCGGGGTGGCCTCGGCGTCGGCGACCGGCTCACCGGCGTCGAACTGGCCGGTGTCCCACCCGCGGGTCGTGAAGCACTTCGACGCCGCCGCCGGGCAGTTGCCGGAGAACCAGGTGGTCGACGCCGACCACTCGGTCACCCTGGTCTTCGCCGGCAGCCACCAGATCGCGAGGGTGACGGCCGACGGGAGCACCAAGGTGCTCGCCACCCTGCCCGCGCCGGCGGACGGCGGGATCCGCACCCCGACGATCGGTGTGGCGATCGCGACCGGCCTGGCGAAGGACCAGGACGGCACCTTCTACGTCGGTTACGCGGCCGGGAACGACAGCCGGACCGGGGTGTGGCGCATCCGTCCCGGCGGCACCCCGCAGCGCGTCGTCGCCCTCCCCGCGGACAGTTTCCCCAACGGGATCGCCCTCGACCGCGCGACCGGTCAGCTCTACATCGCGGATTCCTCGCTGGGCACCGTCTGGCGGGCCCCGGCCGCCGGTGGCAGGCCCACGGCCTGGGCGACGGGGGCTGCGCTCGCCAGGACGGCGTCGTTCGGCGCCAACGGGCTGAAACTGCACAACGACGCGGTCTGGGTGTCCAATCTGGACGCGGGCACCCTGCTGCGCATCCCGATCGGGCCGCACGGCCGGGCGGGCACGGCGCAGACCAGGTACACCGGCACGCCCGGCATCGACGACTTCGCCTTCCCCGGCCGCGGCGACAGTGTGTTCGCGGCGGACTTCGGCTCCGACCGCGTCCTGTTCATCAAGCCGGACGGCACCCGTTCCGTGGTGCTCGGCGCCGCGGACGGTCTGGACGACCCCACCTCGATCGGCATCGCCGACGGCACGCTGTACGTGACCAGCGCCGCCTACTCGACCCCGGCGAACCCGGACCCGAACCTCCTGCGCGCCGACCTCGGCCGCGGCTACTGAACAGCCCGAACGGAACCGAACGGAACCGGACAGGACCGGACCTGACGGAATGGGACCTGACGGAACGGGACCCCGGACAGCGCGAAGGCCCGGACCGGCGTCTGCACGCCGGGCCGGGCCTTCGAGGCAACTAGTTGTTGCCGACGCCGTTGCCGGACAGGACCGGGATGTCGTCCAGGATGTGCGACAGCGGCTCGTCGCCCTTCGCCTGGGTGGAGTTCTCGGTGCACTGCTGGTTCTGCGGGGAGGACAGGACGTTGATGTCCTGGACCGCGATCGGGACGAGGCCCACGAGCGAACCGGCGTTGACCTTGGCGGGCAGGCCGATGCAGGGCTTGTTCAGCGAACCCTGGACGAGGCTGAGCTGCGGGCTCATGTCCCCGTGGGTCGACGAGTTGCCGAAGGACTGCTCGGCACCGTTACCACTGAACGACGTCGTGCCCGTGTCGTTCCCGACGGCCAGGGCCGGCGACGCGACGGCGGCCGAGGCCCCGACGAGCGATGCCGCTACAGCAGCGGTTGCCCACAGCTTGTTCATTTAAATGCCTTTCCGGAAAGTCGGACTCCACCGGTGGAATCCGATTTGCTCAACTCGCCACAGCGCCGATGGTTTCGGGCATTCCCCCGAACGGCCCAACGCTTTTCTGTTTAGAGCCCGAAAGGCCCTGTCATGCGCCGCCCCGTGATCAGCCGCAGTCCAGCGCCGCCCCGGACACCGGGGCGTACTCGCTCTCGTGCCAGGCGCTGGGCGGCGGGGCGTCCAGGCTCACCGCCGCGAGCGGTTCGTCGGCGCGCAGCGCGGCGAAGATCGAGCGGGACTTGCGCGTGTCCCACTGGAGCGTCTCGCCGACGCCGGGCACGCGCTTCCGGAACCCGCTGACCGGCACGGTCGCGAACTCCGTCGCCGCCGGCGGCAGGTCGCGCAGCTGGAGCGCCAGCGTCAGCAGCTCCGCCGTCGTGAAGCCGCGGTCCACCCGCACCTGCCCGGCCCCGCCCAGCAGCGCCGACACCAGCGCCTTCATCCGGGACGGGTCGCGCGCCGTGTCGTCGCGGGCCATCCGCCGCAACACCCCGACCAGGAACCGCTGCTGGCGCTGGATCCGGCCGAAGTCGGCGGTCCCGTCGACCTTCCTCGACCGTACGTACTGAAGGGCCCGGCTCCCCTTCGCCTCCGACGTGCCCGGCGCCAGGTCCAGCGCGGTCGACGGATCCTTGAGGTGGCGTGTCGTGCAGATCCCGACGCCGCCGAGCGCGTCGATGGTGTTGATGAAACTACGGAAGCCGAGTTGCAGGTACCGGTCGATGTGGACGCCCGTCATCCGTTCCACCGTCCGTACGGCGAGCGCCGGACCGCCCCGCTGGTACGCCGCGTTCAGCTTGCCGGCGCGCTCCGGGCGCGCCCGGCCGTCGCGGCGGTCGCGGTGGGCGGGGATCCGCGCGTACGAGTCCCTGGGCAGGCTGATGACGCTGACGCGGTCACGGTTGCCGGAGACGTGGACGAGCATCATCGTGTCGGTGCAGTCGCAGGCGATCCCGCCCATCCGGTACACGCGCTTCTCGTACGGCGTGACGGTCTCCCTCCCGTCCGTACCGACCAACAGGATGTTCATCCCGGGACCGGCCTCGGGGCGGTTGTCGAGACCGCCGAAGACATCCGTCCGCTCGACGCGCGGTACGGCGGTCGAGGCGCAGCCCAGCCCCGTACCGATGAGCACGGTCAGGGCGACGGCCCGGAGGGTGAAGCGGACGCAGGATCGTCTGGACACGAGCGCGGCACCACCGATGTGAGCAGGAACAGGGGGAGGGGGAGCAGGGGGAGGGGGAACAGGGGGAGGGGGAACAGGGGACGCGAAAGGGCCGGACCGCCGCGGGGTTCAGCGGTGGTCCGGCCCTCGGCCGATCGCTCGGTCGACGTGTCAGCTGTTGTTCGCGCCGTTCCCGGACAGGATCGGGATGTCGTTGAGGATGTGCGACAGCGGCTCGTCGCCCTTGGCCTGCGTCGAGTTCTCGACACACTGCTGGTTCTGCGGCGAGGACAGGATGTTGACGTCCTGGACCGCGATCGGGACGGCGCCCACGAGGGAGCCGAGGTTCAGCTTCGCGGGCAGCCCGATGCAGGGCTTGTTGAGCGAACCCTGGATGAGCGCCATCTGCGGGCTCATGTTCCCGTACGTCGCGGAGTTGCCGTACTGCTGGCTGGCGAAGTTGCCGCTGGCGGAGGTGGTGCCGTGGTCGTTGCCGACGGCCAGGGCCTGCGGGGCGGCCGTGGCGGAGATGCCCACGACGGAAGCGGCGACAGCGGCGCCGGCCAGAACCTTCTTGATCACGATAAGTCCCCTTCTGAAGGATGCCCCAAAGTCCCCGGGGCGCACTGAGCAACTTCGCATCGTCGGTTTAGTTCTTTCACTTCACTCCAATGGCCTATTACCCGCGTTCAACAAGCCGATCGAGTGAAGCACCGCAACCAAACACCCGGGACGCGGTTGTGCAGGTCGCTCCACCTGGATTTCTTTGAGAAAAGGACACTCTCGTGATCAAGAAGATTATGGCCGGCGCCGCCGTCGCCGCCTCCGTAGTCGGCGTATCCGCCGCGGCGGCGCCCACCGCGCTCGCGGTCGGCAACGACCACGGCACGACCTCCGCGAGCGGCAACGGTGCCGGCTCGTCGTACGGCAACAACTCGACCCACGGCGCCATGAGCCCGCAGGGTGAGCTGGTCCAGAGCTCGCTGAACGACCTCTGTGTCGGCCTGCCGGTCAAGGCCAACGTCGGTTCGGTCGTCGGCGTTCTCGTGCCGGTCGCCGTCCAGGACATCAACGTCCTGGCCTCGCCGCAGAACCAGCAGTGCACCGAGAACTCCACCCAGGCGAAGGGCGACGAGCCGCTGTCGCACATCCTGGACGACATCCCGGTCCTCTCGGGCAACGGCGTCGGCAACAGCTGATCCGTCGTACGCGCCATCGCCGGGGCCCTGGTCCCGGCCGACGGGCCGGCCGGGGCACCGACGCCCCGGCCGGCCCGTTTCGCTGTGCCGCCATGACTGTGCCGATACGACTGTGCCGCTATGACGTCGCCGGTACGGAAAAAGGGAAATCCGGGGAATCCGGTACGGGTTCTTCGCCTCCGCATACGCGATCTCGCCGCAGAAACGAAACCTCTCCGCGCGGCAGTCGGGTGAAACCGGGAAAAGGCACAAACCGGCCAGTTTCCTTGAATCCGCCGACTCGTTGGAGTTCCAGCAGCGGACGTGTGAGCCGGTCCTACGAGGCTCGCGTACCACGACAGTCGTGCGGACGTTTCCTCCGCTGCGGAAAGGGCTCAAAGATGAAGTACAAGAAGGCCGCATCCGTCGTCGCGGGGCTGCTCCTCGCCGTCGGCGCCGCTGCCCCGGCCATGGCCGACTCCGACGCGACGGGCGCCGCCATCGGCTCCCCCGGCGTCCTGTCCGGCAACGTCGTCCAGGTGCCCGTGCACATCCCCGTGAACGTGTGCGGCAACAGCATCAACATCATCGGTCTGCTGAACCCGGCCTTCGGCAACGCCTGCGTCAACGACTGACGTTACGCGAACGCCCCCTCGGGGCTGCTTCTTCGGCCGGTCCCCGAGCGCGTGCGACACGCGCTCGGGGACCGGCCTCAGTTGGGACCTGATCCACCCGCGACAACTGCTTGCCGAATCCGCCAGCAGGAGGAGAACCAGATGCGAGACCTCATCAGCAAGGGACTGCTCACCGCCGCCGCGGCGTCGAGTGTGCTGTCCATGACGGGCGGCTACGCCATGGCGGCCGAGGCCGACGGGGCGGCCGTCGGATCGCCCGGCGTGCTCTCGGGCAACACCATCCAGGCGCCGCTGGAGGTCCCGGTCAACGTCTGCGGCAACACCGTGGACCCGGTGGGCGCCCTCAACCCGTCGTTCGGCAACAACTGCGGGTCCACGTCCGGTTCCGCCCACTCCTCCGCGCACGAGACGTACGGCCGGTACGCCCCGCAGGCCCCGGCGGCGTACCGGCAGGCCCCCGCCCCGGCCCCCGCGCCCGCGCACACGGCGCCCGCGCCCCGCCCGCAGGCACACGAGAACCACCCCCCGGCCGCCCCCGCCCCGGCTCACGCCGCCCCGGCGCCTTCCCACGCGGCCCCGGCCCCGGCCCACGCCGCACCGAAGCCCGCCCAGGCCGCCCCCGCCCCGGCCCCGGCCCACGCGGCGCCGAAGCCCGCCCACGCCGCGCCGAAGCCGGCCCACGCCCGCCCCGCCCCCCACACGTCGGCGCCCGCCCCCGCGCACGCCCCGGCCCCCGCGCCCGTACGCGAGCACAAGCCCGCCCCCGCCCCCGACCCGCGCCCCCAGCCCGGCCCCGCCGTGCACGAGGCCCCGGTCTCCCCGCGCCCCCACGTCGAGGGGGCCGGTTCCACGCACGCCTCCGGCACCGCCGCCGGCTCCCCGGGCGTGCTCGCGGGCAACCTCCTCGAAGCCCCCGTCGACCTCGCCCTGAACGCCTGCGGCAACACCGCGGACGTCGTCGGCCTCCTCAACCCGGCCTTCGGCAACAACTGCGGCACCCGCCAGGTCACGCCCCCGGCCCCCGTCCGCCAGGTGCCCCCGGTCCAGCCCCCGGTCGACGACCGGTCCGTGGTCCCGAACACCCCCGTCACGCACCCGAACACGCCCGTCCCGCACCACACCGCCCCGCCGGTCGTCCCCGCCCAGCACCGGCCGCACGCCCCGGCCCGCGCCGAGGCCCCGCAGCTCGCGGAGACCGGCGGCGACCACCTCCTCGCCGCCGCCGCGATGAGCGCCGGCCTGCTGCTCGGCGGCGGGATCCTCTACCGCCGCAGCACCGCCAAGGCACGCGTCTAGGCAGGCGTCTAGGCAGGCGTCTAGGCAGGCGTCCAGGCACGCGCCTGGACACGAGTCCCGGGACGCCTCAAGCCACGCGCCCCGGCCGTCCCCTCCGGATCGTGACCGTGCCTGCCCGCGACAGGCTCTGCCCGTATCCGCGACGGCGCGTCACCGGTCGCCGGACGGTCCCTCCTCGAACCCGTCCGGCGACCGGCCCCCCAGCGGAACCGGCGGCCGCGCCGGCGCACCGGAACCGCCCCGCCGCTGCCGTACGAGAACCACCTCCCCGGCCGCCGCGCCGGCCCCCGCCGCCCGGCCCCGCAGCAGCCGCCGGCCACCGCGCCGCGCCCCGTGCCGTACCCAGGCCCCCGCCATCGCCGCCGCCGGCCGCCAGTCGTCCCGCGCCCACCACGCGGCCTCCCGCCCCGCGCACGCCCCCGGGAAGGACCCGGCGCCCGGGAAGTCCCCCGCCGAGGCGCCCCGCGACGCCAGCGCCGACAGCAGCGCGTAGTTCTCCACCACGAACGTCCGCCCGTACGCCGCCACCGGCGCCGGGACCGCCCGCCCCGTCAGGTCGAGGTGCTGCGCCCGTACGACATCGGTGCCCGCGCCGTCCGTGAAGAGCCGGAACTGTGCGCCGGGCCGGGGATTGAAGTCGAGCAGGTGGTACGCGCCGGTAGCGGCGTCCTGCCGGAAGTCCAGGTCGAGGATCCCCCGGTAGCCGAGCGCGGCGACCAGCTGACGCGCCGTCCGCTCCACCTCCGGGTGGGACAGCCACCGCCCCACCGCGGTCAGCCCCGCCCCCACCGGCCAGGAGCGCTCCTTGCGCCCGGCCGCCCCCACCAGGCACGTCCCGTCCCGGCCGCTGTAGCCGTGGAAGAACCAGTCCAGGTCCCGGCCCGGCGGCAGGAACCGCTGGAGCAGCAGCCCGCTGCCCGCCTCGGCGCTCCGCCCGTACAGCTCCCGCGCCTCCCGCGACGAGCGCAGCACCTGCGTGCTGCGCAGCCCCGCGCCCTCCGGGAGCAGCCACGGCCGGCTCCACTTCGCCACCACCGGCAGCCCGAGCGCCCAGGCAGCCGCCGCGGCCTCCGCCGCGCTCCCGGGGACGACCGTCTCCGGGTGCGGTACGCCCAGCTCCGCGCAGATCCCGACCAGCTCGGCCTTGTCCGCGACCCGCTCGGGCAGTCCTGACGGCTGTTCAGGCAGCAGGTACCGGGTGCGCAGCGCCGGCCGGAGCCGCCCCACGGCGATGGCGCTCAGGTCGTCCATCGCGAGGAGGACGGCGGGGATCGCGAGCCGGTCGGCGATGCCGGTCAGCAGTCGCTGAATGCCCGCCAGATCCGTGGTGTCGCCCGGCCGTGGATGCGCCTCGCGGAGGTAGCGGGAGCGGGTGACGGGGCTGTCGGCCGCCTCGACGACGGCGTGCACCTCGATGCCCGCCCTGCCGAGCGATCTGACGGCGCCGAGTGTGCCGTGATGGAACGGATTCCGGTCCAGCCGCAGCAGCACGGCGGGAACGCGGGTGTCAAAGCTCGGCACGGTGTGCCCTTCATTTCGGTAACCCATGCGGGGGATCAAATGCACGAACGGACTACTGGGAAGCCAACCCGGGTTCCCCATTGGCTTATTAGAAATACTTTTGGACCAGAAGCTGAGCAATCGGAAGCTGAGGCTCGATCACGAGGAGCGCACATGTCCCGACGTCGACGACTGGCGAGCACCTGTCTGGGTGCGGTCACGGCAGGCCTTCTTGCCACCGGCGCGGGACTTCCGTCGCCGGCCGCCACGACGGGTCCGGTGGACCCGCCGGACCCGAAACCGCCCCAGGCCCCGGCGCCGGCGTTCGGCGCCTACCTCGACTACGGGCCGAGGGGGGTGCGGCGCATCGCCGAGATGCAGAAGTGGCTCGGCGGTACGGAACTGCGTGTCGGCCACACCTACCTGCCCGGCGACGTCTGGTCCAACATCGAGGGCAGCCCCAGCTTCGTCGCGGACTGGGCGGAGTGGCGCAAGGCCAAGGCCGACCGGATGTTCGTCCTCAACGTCCCGATGCTGGAGCGCAACGAGGGCCGGGTCCCCGACTACGTCGTACGGCGTGAGCTGCAGAGAGGCGCCTCGGGCAGTTACGACGGCCACTTCAGGGCGCTGGCGGAACGGCTCGTCGGGCTGGGTGTCCCGGACACGGTGATCGTGCTCGGCTGGGAGATGAACGGCACCACGTACACGCACCGCTGCGGCCCCGACCCGGAGTCGTGGAAGAAGTACTGGAGGAGCATCGTCACGACGATGCGCGCGGTGCCCGGCCAGAAGTTCCGGTTCGACTGGGCGCCGAACCGCGGCGAGGACGCCGTGCCGTGGACCCGGTGCTACCCCGGCGACGACGTCGTGGACATCATCGGAATGGATTCGTACGACCAGCCCCCCGGCCGGACCTTCGACGAACAGGTCAATGAGCCCTACGGCCTGAAACAGCACGTGGACTTCGCCGCCGCACACAAAAAGGTCGTCTCCTATCCCGAATGGGGTCTCTACCGCAACGGCGACAACCCGACGTACATGCGCCGCATGCTCGAATGGATCGACACCCACAAACCGATCTACAACACCGTCACCGACTACTGCCCGCACGGCGTGTGGCAGTGCGACAAGAATCCGCAGTCGTCGAAGGTGTTCCGTTCCAAGCTGTACGGACGGCTGCCGGAGCCCGTGCCGACGCCGCCCGTACCGACCCCGACCGTGCCGACGCCGCCCGTCCCCACGCCGACGGTCCCGACGCCCCCGGTCCCCACGCCGACCGTGCCCACCCCGCCCGTGCCGACGCCCACGACGCCGACCCCGCCCCCGGTGCCGCCGGTGCCGCCGGTCCCGCCCACACCGGACGGGTGCACGCCGATGAACCTCGGCAGCTGGGTCGAGACCTGGCTCGGCGGCAAGCTCTGCCTCCGTGTCGACTGGTGGGAGCGCAAGAGGTCCTGACGCCCCTCACCCCCGCGCGGCGGGGCGGTGGCACGGCGGCCCGTATCCGGGTCACGCCTTGTCGCCGCCCCGCCGCAGCCGTTTGACCAGGGCGGCCGCCCGGCCGCGGCCCGCCGCGCGGGCGGCCAGCAGGTGCAGCCACGGCGTCAGGTACGTCCTGGCGAGAAGGAAGCGCTGGTTGCACACGGTGTCCGGGCGCCAGTGGTGCTTGTACGGCTCGTTGCCGCGCAGCATGCTCAGCGTGGTGCGCCCGTCGGCGCCGATCTGCCGCGCGCAGGTGCGCAGCAGCATCGTGGCCACGTCGACCTTCTTGGCGCGGAGCACCGGGTCGGCCCCGTAGAGGTAGCCGCCCGCCAGCTGGGGCGACATCAGGGTCAGGTCGGAGGCGACCAGTTCCCCGGCCAGCCGGAACTCGGTGATCATGGCGTCGCCCTGCTCGGCCATGGACCGGACCGAGCGGGTCAGGTGCTCGGAGAAGCGGGTGCTGAGGTGTTCGGGGGTGACGCCGCGGCCCTGCCACTGGAGCCGGTGCAGTTCCAGGAGCCGGCCGACCGCGCCGGGGATCTCGTCCCCGGGCACGATCCGCTCCTCGATGCCGAGCGCGTCGAGCTTGCGGAGCTTGGCGCGGGCGCGCTGGGCGCGGGCGGAGGCGAGGCGGCCGAGCAGCTCGTCCATGGGGACGGCGGGCAGCTCCAGGCAGGGCGAGTCGGCGAGCCGCCGGCGGGGGCCGGGCCAGCAGGCGTGGACGCGTTCCGCCGCGGCTCCCGGCCGTACCTCGCGCAGGTCGATGACGGCGGTACGGGCCGCGCGGGCGAGGGCCTTCGCGAGGGCGGCGGCCGCGTCGGCGCAGGTGTCGTCCAGCAGGACGTCGGAGAAGTCGGAGATGGGGCCCCCGAGCGGGATCAGCACGGGGAACGGGCGGTGGATCAGCATCAGCGGCGCCGCGGCGACCAGGTCCCCTCCCCGGTGGACCAGGACGACGCGCAGGCGGCCGGGGGTGCCGTAGGAGAGCCACCAGGAGTGGAGCCAGGCGTGGCTCTGGAAGGGGGTGGCCGTGCGGGAGCGGCGGTACAGGTCGTTCCAGGCGGGGGCGAGGGCGGCGAAGCCGTCGATGTCCCGGACGAGTTCGGTGGTGAGGACCGGGCCGGGGGCGGGCCCGGTGAGGGGTGCGGGGACGGCGGTGGAGCGGGTGAACCGGGAGGGCGTGAACCGGGAGGGGGTCACGGTCCTGCGCGCACCGTTGACCGTGGTCGTCGTCGTGGGGGACGCGGGCGTCGTACGTGTCTGCGGTTGGGTGGCCATCACACCGTTTCCGGTTGGGGCTGGGGCTGGGACTGCGGGGACTGCGCCGGGGATTCCGACGCCGACGGGTTCGGTACGGTCCCGTAGGCCGGGGCCGTCCGGCGCCGCTTGGGCCGTACGAGCAGGCCGAGGCCGCCGAGGAGGCCGCCCGCGCTGGCCCCGACGAGGGCCGCGAGGGGGGCGGAGGGCGAGACCGGGGCGGTCGGCTTCACGGCGCGGGAGAACTGGAGCACCTTGACGTTGGTGCTGGTCTGGAGGTGCGAGCCGTTGACGACCAGGGAGCGGGCCACCCCGTCGGCCATGCTGACCGCGACCGAGGCGCTCGACGAGGTCGCGGTGACGGAGATCATCGGCGCGTCCGGGGAGGTCTCCGTGCGCACGTTGGCCCTGAGGGTGGCCGCCGGGACGCCGGCCCAGACCTGGGCGTCGCCGAGGATCGCGACCTGCGAGGCGACCCGCCCGTAGGCGGTGGCGAAGCCGAGGGCCGCCGCCGGGTCGGACTTCTCGGTGGGGACGACGAGGACGTAACTGGTGGCGTTGTACTGCGGGGTACGGACCGTCCCGTACACCCCGCCGGCCAGGGCGCCGATCAGGGCCGCGACCGGCACGACCGTCCACAGCGGCGGCTTCCTGAACGCCGAGGGCTTCGACGGCACCGGCGAGGTCCTGACGCCCTCGCGACGCGGAGAACTCGATTCCTTGGTCATGGGCAACTCACTTCTCGGGTGGGGGCCGGGCCGCGCAGCGCGTTCTCGTAGACGGCCATCAGCTGTTCGGCACTGTGGGAGATGTCGTAGTGGCGTGCGGCGTCCGGGACGGGCAGGCGGTGGACACCCGGTCCCCGGGCCGCCTCCTGGAACCGCCTCAGCTCCGCGATCAGTTCGGGTACGTTGCCGGTGATCTGCCGCGCGCCGGGAGCCGCTTCGGCGGGGAGGTCCGCCAGCGCGGGGCAGGTGACGTGCAGGACGGGCAGTCCGGCGGCCAGCGCCTCGACGATCGCGAGCCCGAAGGCCTCGTCGTGGGAGGTGGAGACGAAGACGTCCATGGCGGCGAGCAGCGCGGGCAGGTCGGGCCCGTCCGCCGGGTCCGCGGCCGGGGAGCCGGTGCCGGTGCCCGAGCCGGTGTAGGCGTCGGGCGGCGGGTCCTGGCACGCGCCGTGCAGCAGGATCCGGTCCGCCGCCCCCCGTACGTACGCCAGCCGTTGGAGCCTGACGTGCTCGGCGCCCTCGCCGACGAGCAGCAGGCGCGCGTCGGGCAGGTCGGAGACGGCCCGTACGAGGGTGTCGAAGCGCTTGCCGCCGGTGAGCCGGCCGACCCCGCCGACCACGAACGCGTCCTGCGGCAGTCCGAGGCGCTTGCGGGCGTCGCGGCGGGCGGCGTCGTCGTAGGCGAAGCGGTCGACCTCGATGCCGTTGGGCACGACGTGGATGCGGTCGCGCCGTACCCCCCAGCGCTCCAGGCGCCGGGCCACGGTCGCGGAGACGGCGACGGTGGCGGTGCCGAGGCGTTCCCCGGCGAGGTAGAGGGCGCGGGCTCCGGAGGACAGCGGGCGGCCCTCGATCTGGGCGTCGCCGAGGGAGTGCTCGGTGGCGACGACGGCCCGCACCCCCGCGAGCCGCGCCGCGAACCGCCCGTACAGGCAGGCGCGGTAGAGGTGGGTGTGCACAAGGTCGTACTGCCCTCGCCTGACCAGCCCGGTGAGCCGGGGCAGCGCGCCGAGGTCACGGTTGCCGGTCATCGCGAGGTCCCGGACGCGGACCCCGTCGGCGACGATGCCGCGCGCGACCGCGCCGGGGTTGGTGAGGGTGACGACGTCGCTGTCCGTCGGCAGTTTCCGCAGCATGAGGCGCAGTTGCTGCTCGGCCCCGCCGATGCCGAGACCGGTGATGACGTGCAGGACTCTCATGGGCGCGCCCGCTCGGGCTCGTAGGGGGCGGCGTACGGCACGGGTTGGCGGCGCCACCGGTGCAGCCGCCACTTGAGGTGCAGGCGCAGGTCGGTGTCGTTCTCGCCGACGTGGATGCGCGGGAGGGCGAACAGGCCGGTGAGCGGGCCGGGGTCGATGCCGACGGCGTACGTGTACCCGGCGTCCCGTACGGCCCCGATGACGCGCTCGTCGACCGTCCCGTACGGATAGCAGAAGCCGGTCACCTCGGTGCCGGTGATGTCCTGGAGGAGGGCGCGGCTGCGCGCGGTCTCGGCGGCGAGCGTCTCGTCGTCGGCCGCGGTGAGGTCGATGTGGCGCAGCCCGTGCGAGCCGACCTCCATGCCGGCCTCGGCGGCCAGCCGGATGCCGTCCTCGGTGAGGAGGGACTTGCGGGGGCCGGGGCTGTCCCACTCGTTCTCGCCGCCGAGGCGTCCCGGCAGGACGTAGACGGTGGCGGTGAAGCCGTAACGGTGGAGCAGTGGCACGGCCGCCTCGTTGAAGTCGGCGTACCCGTCGTCGAAGGTCAGCCCGACGAGCCGGGCGCCCCGGCCCTCCGCGCGGGCGCGGAGCAGTTGCGCCATGCTGACGCCGGCCAGTCCCCGGCGGCGCAGCCACCCGAGCTGGCGTTCGAGGCGTCCGGGCGAGACCGTCACCTGGTAGGGGTCGTCCGTGCGGTCGGCGACCGAGTGGTACATGACTGCCCACAAGGGGCCTGCGGACGCTGTGTCAGCGGGCATGAGCGAGCTTTCGTGTGACGGGACGGAGGACGGTGTCGATCTCGGGGGCCCGCAGGGCGCGGGCGATCCCGAGGAACACGACGGCGATCACCACGAACGCGGCGGTGGCGCCGAGTACGGGTGACGGGACGAGGGCGCCGCACAGCCAGCCCGAGCCGGTCGACGCGGCGGCGGCGGCGATGAGTTTGACCAGGGCGCCGGTCATGTACCGGGTCCTGAGGGGCACGCTGTGGCGGGCGAGGCCGTGCAGGAGCAGGGCCGCGGTGACGGTGATGCCGAGCGCGTTGGCGGCGGCGATGCCGAGGACGCCCCAGACCTCGACGAGGAGGGCGCCCGCCACGGTGGTGAGGGCGAGGCCGACCAGCATGGCCAGGGCGGGGAACCAGAGGGGGCGGGCGGCGGAGAAGTAGCAGCGCACGAGGGCGCCGACGAGGGTGTGGCCGAGCAGGCCGAGCGCGTACACCCGCATCACGGCGGCGGTGGCGGCGGTGTCGGCGTGGTCGAACGCGCCGCGCTGGAAGAGGACCTCGATGATCTGCGGCGCGCAGGCGATGACGGTCGCGGCGCCGATCAGGACGATGATCCCGGCCATCGCGAGGTCCCGCTCGACCCGGCGGCGCGCCCGGTCGGTCTCGCCGGCGGCCATGGCGCGGGCGACCACCGGGAAGGTTACGGTGCAGAGCATCAGGGAGAGCACCATCGGCATCTGCGCGACCTTCTGCGCGTAGTTGAGGTGCGAGATGGCCCCGGCGGGCAGCGGCGCGGCGAGGAACCGCTCGATGAGGACCTGTGACTGGCGGCTGAGCGCGAACACGATGACGGGGGCGAGGAGTCCCAGCGCGACGGGCGGCACCCGGGGCGCGTCCTTGGGCTCCCGGCCGGTGACGGGCCGGCGTTCCTTGAGCCTGCGCCACAGGGCCGGGCCCTGGACGAGGACCATCAGGACGCCCCCGGCGGCGACTCCGGCGGCGGCGGCCCGTACTCCGAGCCGGTCGCTGAGGAGCAGCATCGTGGTGATGATGCCGACGTTGTACGAGGCGTAGATCATGGCGGGCGCGACGAAGCTGCCGTGCGCCCGCAGCGCGGCGCTCATGTATCCGGCGAGGCCCATGGAGAAGGCGCAGGTGGCGGTGAGCCGGGTGCAGTCGACGGCGACCTGCGGCTCGGGCAGGCCCGGGGCGAGGGCGGCGACGACCCAGGGGGCGGCGGCCACCAGCAGCGCGGCGCCCGCGCTGAGGGCGAGGAAGAGGCGGGGCAGGGTCGTGCGCATCAGGACCCGCACGGGATCGGGTTCGGGGGCCTGGTGGGAGGCGCGGCGGGCGAGCGCGAGGCTGAACGCGGGGACGAGGATGAGCGCCATGGCGTCCTCGATGAGGAGCGTGGAGGCGACCTCGGGCACGGTCCAGGCGACGAGGAAGGCGTCGGTGTCGGGGCCGGCGCCGTACAGGTGCGCGATGGTCTGGTCGCGCAGGAGGCCGAGGAGCGCGCCGGCGGCGGTGAGCAGAGCGGTGAGGAACGCGGCGCGGGCCAGGAACTTCCCGGTGAAGAGGCCGCTCGTGCCGGTCTGCGCGGTCGGCCCGGCCTCCCCGGCGGCCGGGCGGGGCGGGCCGGGCTGCGGGGGGACCTCGGGAAGGGACTGCCTGGTCTCGCTCACGCCTGGGCAGCCCCGCTGTTCGCTCGGTGGTGCTCCGGCGGCCGGTGGCCGTGGGGCCGTTCCCGGTGGTCCGTCGGTACGGCGGCCCGGTGCAGGCCCCACCAGGCGGCGAGGCCCAGCATCATCGCGGTCAGGACGGTCGAGGGGCCGCCGATGTCCGCGTACCCGAAGTCCACCAACTGCCAGACCAGCAGCCCGCCGACCACCAGGCCCGGGCCGGCGCCGGCCCGGGAGCGGCGGGCCCCGGGCACCCGGCGCAGCACGCACACCAGCAGCGCGGCCCAGCTCCCGGCCAGCGCGAGCACGCCGACCAGGCCCTGTTCGCTGAGGACGAGCAGGTACATGTTGTGCGGGGAGAGCAGCGGCTGCCGCTGGAAGCCCGCCCCGGCGCCGGCGGTGTCGCTGGCGGCGGAGAGGGCGAGCGAGGAGTGGCTGTCGCGGTACGCGGGGAAGCCCTTGAGCCCGACCCCGGTGACGGGGCGCTCGCGCCACATGTCGGTGGCGGCGGCCCACATCGTGTACCGGTCGGTGACCGACTGGTCGGGCGCGTCGGCGACCTGGGTGATGCTGCTCAGCCGCTCGGTGATCATCTGCGAGCCGATGCCGAGGCCGCCGACGAGCACCACGCCGAGCGCGGCGGCGGCGAGGACGACGCGGGTGGCGCGGCGTACCCCGGAGAGCGCCAGTTGGAGGAGGAGGGCGACGGCGGTCGCGATCCACGCGCCCCGGCTGAACGACAGCAGGAGGGGGACGAAGAGCAGTCCGGCGCAGACCAGGGCCACCGCGCGCCGGCGCCCCGTCACGTCCCGGTCCTCGCCGAGCGCGTACCCGACGCAGATGACCAGGGCGTACGCGACGACGGTCGCCATGCCCATCACGTCCGTCGCGCCGAACGTGCCGACCGCGCGGATGTCCTCGCCCATGTACGAGGCGCCGGTGCCGGTCAGGTACTGGACGACCCCGAGGGCGCCCTGCCCGAGGCCGAGGACCACGACGGCCCCGGCGACGACGCGGAAGTCGCGGCGGTCGCGCAGGAGGAGCAGCAGCGCGGCGGGCACGAGGACGAAGATCTGGAGGTAGCGGGCCACCCCGGGCAGGCTGGCGGCGGGGTCGTGGGAGGTGATCGCCGCGACGGACACCCCGAGGACGGGGAGTCCGAGGACGAGCGCTGCGGTACGGGTCAGGGGGCGGGCCCGGTCGCGCAGGACCCGTACGAGGCAGAAGAGGACGAGCAGCCCGGACGCGGCGTCGGCCACGGTGCCGGAACCGGCGGATCCGTCCCCGGCGGGGGCGGCCGGTACGGCGAGCAGCGCGACGACGGCGACGGCGGGGAGCAGCGGGGCGTACCGGCCCGGCAGGCCGGGCCACCGCTCGGCGAAGGCCGTCCGGCCGTCGCCGGGGGCGGCGGCCCGCGGGTGCCCGGGGGACGGGGGGTCGGCGGCCGGGAGGTACGCGGCGGTGGCCGTCATCAGCTGCCGGCCGGGCGGACGAGGGACGCGGCGGTCCGCAGGAGGATGCACACGTCCTGCCACAACGACCAGTGGTCGATGTAGTGGTTGTCGAAGCGCGACCGGTCCTCGATCGAGGTGTCGCCGCGCAGCCCGTGCACCTGCGCGAGGCCGGTGATGCCGACGGGCATCCGGTGGCGGGCCGCGTAGCCGGGGTGGGTCTTGCTGAAGTTGGCGACGAAGTAGGGGCGTTCGGGGCGCGGGCCGACGAGGCTCATGTCGCCGCGCAGGACGTTCCACAGCTGCGGCAGCTCGTCCATCGACGTACGGCGCAGGAAGTTGCCCACCGCGCTCATCCGGTGGTCGCCCGCGACGCTCCAGCGGGTGGCGGCCTCGTGCGGATCGGCGCGCAGGGTGCGGAACTTGAGGAGGGTGAAGGGGCGGCCGTCCTGGCCGACGCGCTCCTGGCGGAACAGCACGCCGGGGCCGTCGCAGAACCGGACGGCGAGGGCGCAGACCAGCAGGACCGGGGAGACGGCGAGCAGGACGGGGGCCGTCATGACGACGTCCAGCAGGCGTTTGGCGAACGCCCCGCGGCGGCGGGCGGCGGGCGGCTCCAGGCGGCGGCCCGCGTGGCCCCAGACGTGGCGGGCCATGTGGTCGGGGCCGGTGGCGCCGTCGAGCGGGGCGCCGCCGTGCGCGAGGGCCTGGTCCCAGGGGCCGGCGCCGACGAACCAGGTGGCGCAGCCGTACTCGTGGAAGAGGCCGACGAGCGCGGGGCGGTCCCAGCGCCCGGGCCGGTCCGTACCCGTACCGTCGGTGGGGACGATGCCCGAGGCGGAGCCGATGGTGAGCTCCGGGCCCGGGCCCGGGTCGACGAACACCGCCTCGCACACGCCGTTCTGGATGACGGCGCGGTGGATCTCCTCGGTGGAGGTGAGGACGGGCAGGGCGCCCGTGTCGCCGCCCTCCTCGTGCGCGGGCGCGGCGATGCCGACGGGCCGCAGGCCGTACTCGGGGTGCTGGGCGAGGAGCGCGGCCACGCGGCGCGCCGCCGGGGCCGTGCCGACGACGAGGGTGGAGCGGGGGCGCTTGCGGGCGGTGGCGCGGCGGCGGCCGTGGACCAGGGAGCGGCAGGCGCACCCGACGGCGAGCTGGAGGGCGGCCGCCGTGAGGAGGGCCGCCAGGCCGAGCGCGTGGCCGGGGAGGAACGCGGCGAGGACGGCGGCGACCGCGCACCACGACACCGCGATCCGGGCGGCGAGCGTGGGCAGTTGGTCGAGGCCGGACAGGACGAGGCCGGGGCGGTAGAGGCCGGCGAGCGCGTTCAGCATCGTCACGGCGAGGACCAGCGGGAGGAGGACGGCGTCGCGCTGCTCCTCGCTGAGGAAGGCGGTGGAGAGCAGGGCGGCGAGCGAGTCGCCCGCGAGGAGCGGCAGCCCGAAGCGCAGGGGCGCGCGCCCCGAACGCCGGGGCGGCACCGCCACGCGGTCGGGGGTGTCGCGGGGCGGGGAGGCGACGGAGACCCGGCCGGGGAGCCGGCGGCCCGGGGGGTGGGGGCCGGGGGCGGCCGGTTGCAGGGTTGTGGGGTGCAGGGCGGTGGGGTGCGGACCGGCCGCCTGCAAGCCGGTGGCCTGCACGCCGGCGGCCTGGATCCCGGCCGTCTGCCCGCCCGGCGCCTGGACGCCGGACGCCTGCTTGGACGCCTGGACGCCGGACGCCTGGTGACCGGACGCCTGCTTGGACGTCTGGTGACCGGACGCCTGGAGGCCGGACGACGCCTGCGGGCCGGGTGTCTGCGGGCCGGACGGCTGACGCACCGTGGACGGGCGTCCTGAGGACGGGCCGGCCGGGCGCGCGCGCCCCGACGGCGGGGGAACGCTGGCGCTTTCGGTAGTCACTGGGCGATCGGCTCCCTGCGTTCGGGGCGCGGCACGGCGGCCACGTCGCGGTAGACATCCGCGATGGCCCGCGCGGTCTGCCGCACGTCGTAACTGCTGAGTACGTGCCGCCGGCCCTGACTGCCGACGGCTTCGCGCAGCGGCCTGTCCCGGAGCAGCGCGCTCACGGCCTCCGCCAGCGCGGGCGGGTCCTCGGGTGGTACGAGGCAGAGGGATTCCCGTCCCGGCGGCAGGCTCTCGCGCGCGCCGTCCACGTCGCTGAGCACGACGGGGCGGCCGCAGGCCATCGCCTCCAGGGGGGCGACGGCCATGCCTTCCCAACGGGAGGGGAGGACGACCAGGTCGGCCGCCCGGTACCAGGGCGTGGTGTCCGGTACGGCTCCGGCGAACAGCACCGAGGCCGGGGCCGCGTCCCGCAGCGCCGCGGACTCGGGGCCGTCGCCGACGAGCACGAGCCGGGCCCCGGGGACCTGGCGGACGATCAGCGGCCAGGCGCGCAGCAGGATGTCCTGCCCCTTCTGCCGGCACAGCCGCCCGACGCACACGACCAGCGGGGCGGTGGCGGGCAGCGGGGCGAGGAGCGGCAGCGCCGCGCGGAGGGCGGCCGGGTCGGCGGCCGGTTCCTCGGCGGGCCGGAAGCGGTCGAGGTCGACGCCGTTGCGGACGACGGACCAGGAGGCCCGTACCCCGGCGCGCTCGCCCGTGAGCCGTTCCGCGTCACTGACGCAGACGACCCGGTCGGTCCAGCGGGTGGCCCACCGTTCCCAGCGCCGGGCCAGGCGGCCCGTCACCCCGCCGACCGCCTCGAACGACCAGGCGTGCGGCTGGAAGACGGTCGGGACGCGCCCCCGGACGGCGAGGCGGCCGGCGAGGCCGGCCTTGGCGCTGTGGGCGTGGACGAGGTCGGGGCGTAGGTCCTCGACGAGCCGGGCCGCCTGCCGTGTCTCCTCGTACAGGCCGGGTCCGGGGTCGCGGGTGGCCCGCCACTCCCGTACCTCCGCGCCCCTGCGCGCCGCCTCGGCGGCGAGCGGCCCCTCGCCGGGACACGCGACAACAACCCGCATCCCGTCCGCGACCTGAGCCTCGGCCAGGTCCAGGACCACCGTCGCGACCCCGCCGTCGACCGGCTGGACAAGATGGAGTGCCGTGAAGCCGGTCCCCGGCCGGTGCCGCTGTGGCTGCACGCGCAACTCTTTCCACTCGTGGACCCACGGAGCTCAGCCCCGTGCTGCTGCCTCTACGAGAAACGCACCGGGAGGAGCGGAGTCACGCCCGACAACGAATCGAACGCAATGCCGATACGGTCCGGGCGTGTCGCTGAATTCCATACACAAACACCCGGGAACCTTTACAGAGACCGGACTGAAAATCACGCCAGACGCGCTGGAACTCCGGGAAAAATGCTGAACGTACAACCGCACCCGCGCTTAGGGAAAACGTCTCTGTCATCCGCCTGAGGTGCTCGGGAGTCGAGCACCCCGCGCTATTGGCGTACGGCGGAAGAAGGGACGGGGAAGTGATGCGGAAGGCGCCCCGGATCCGGCGGGGAAAGCGAATCCCCGGGGATCTCCGTACGACGCGCGACCGGCGTGCCGTCCGTCCGGGGTGGCGCCGGCCGGGGCCGCGCACCACTCCTCCCGGCGGGTGTCGTTCGAGGGGCCCGTTCGAAGCACCGGTCCGGAACGGTCGTTCGAAAGGCACCGCGAGGGCGCGCGTACCTCTTCGTCCGCTGTTCGAAACGCGCGGAAGCCGCGTACGCCGTCGTCGCCCCGCTCACGTCCGGCGCCCGCGCGTGCCCGGCCGACGTCCGCGCGCCCGGCCGGCGGGCGAGCTTCACTCATTCGGGCGCGCAACCGATGGCCTGCTGCGGCGTTGATGGATGAGTCGGGCAACTGCGCCCGCCATGCCGTTCCCTTTATCACCGAGGAGCCCTCCCCCATGTCGCGTATCGCCAAGGCTGTTGTTCTGTCCACCGCGGCTGCCGCCGCCGTCGCCGGTGCGTCCGGCGTTGCCTTTGCCGACGCCGGCGCGCAGGGCGCGGCCGTCGGTTCCCCCGGCGTGCTCTCGGGCAACCTGGTCCAGGTCCCGGTCCACATCCCCGTGAACCTCTGCGGCAACACGGTCGACGTCATCGGCCTGCTCAACCCGACCTTCGGCAACACCTGCGTCAACAACTGACCTCGGTCGCTGTTGTCGTCGACACCAGGAAGAGCCGCCCACCCTTCGGGGGCAGGGCGGCTCTTCCGCTGTACGGGTGCGGCGCCACCACCCTTTCGGCGGCGCGGGGCCGGCCGCCGGGGTGCCGGGCGCCGACGGGTCGTACCAGGTCAGGGGAGGTACGACCACCAGTTGGGCGACAGGGCATCAGATGCCTGATCGGTTGCGGGCCGCGGTCGCGGAACCCACGGTGAGATCAACGTTGCCGACGCACCCCCGAAAGGACACCCCTGCATGCGTCCCCTGCTGTCACGCCGCGCCGCCACCACCGCCGTCTGCGTCGCCCTGCTCCTCGGCACCGCCGGCCCGGCCGTCGCCGCCACCCACGCCGCCGACGAGGCCGCCTCCGCCGGCGTCGCCCTCTCCGCCCTCCGCGAGGCCGGTGTCGACACCTCTCGCGCGCCGCTCCCCACCGCCGACGCCCTCGGCAAGAAGGTCGAGCCGCTGACCGAGGTGGCCGGTGTCCTCACGCCCGTCACCGCGCTGCTCAACGACGTGCTGAAGGCCGACAACGGCCGGCTGCCGGCCGCCGACGCGGACAAGCACGCGGCGGCGATCAAGGACGCGCTGGCCGCCGTGGGCAAGGCCGCCCCGGTCGCCCCCCAGCCGGCCGTGCCCGGCCCCGAGCAGGCGGACGAGGGCTTCAAGACGCTCCCGGCCGACGTGCGGAGCGACGCGCTCGCCGCGGTACGGAAGTCGACGGACGGCCTGGTCAAGGCCACCGCCGCGGCGGCCCCGGCCGACGTGGTCAGCCAGATCCAGTCCCTCCTGGCGTCGCTCGTCGGCCTGCTCACGAACCTGCTGAGCGGTGTCCTGCCCGGCCTGCCGACGCTCCCCGCCACCCCGGGCGCGCCCACGCTGCCGACACTCCCCACGCTCCCCACGACACCGAAGCTCCCGGCGGCCCCCGAGCTGTCCTCCTGAACGCACGACGCCCGTGAGAACGGGCTGTCGTACCCTCCCGCGCCCGGACCCCGCACCCAGGGGTCCGGGCGCGGGGGATTTCATAGGAGGATAGGCCGAGTCCGCTTCATTCGGGTGGCCTGCCCAGAATTCCTTCCCCACGGAGTTTCCGGCGCGCCCAGGAATCGTTACCCATGACGAGGCCACGCAAGGGAGACCTCCAAGAGGCCTGTGCGACAGGCGAGTTGTCTCGCCCTTTGTTTCGCCGCCTCGCAACGGACATCGCTGAAAGAAGGATTCAAGAATGAAGCCCATGAAGGTCGCCGCGGTCGTCGCCGGTTCCATGATGGCGCTGGGTGCCGCCAGCCCCGCCTTCGCCGCCGAAGGCCCGTCCTCGATGAGCCTGAACGGCGCTGTCGACACCCTGGCGAGTGACGGGCTGCGCAGCGGTTCGCCCGTCAACACCAACGCGCTCGACCCGAAGAACAAGGGCTCGCTCGTCAACGCGGTCAAGGACACCGCGGCCGGCCTGAGCAAGTCGAAGGGCAACAAGCTCCTCGGCGGACTCCCGCTGGGCAAGTAGCGGCGGAGCTTCGTTCGCCGTGCCGGCCCCCCGCCCCGTCGCCGGGGCCGGGGGCCGCACCGCTCCGGCTGCCCGGACCGCCCCGGCTTCTCGTACCGTCGGCCCGGCCGGGACCGTCAACTGATCCAGAAGTCCCACCAGCGGGTGAGGATCAGCATGCCGATGATCCCGAGGTGCAGCACGGGCAGGACCCAGGTGAACTCGCCCAGCGCATCCCGCAGCCCGGCCGGCGCGGGGATGATCCCGTGGCGGAGGTTGTGCGAGGTCACGTACCAGAACATGACGATCGTGCCGACCCAGGCCAGGCAGCACCACAGGCACAGCGAGTTGATCCGGTAGAGCGACTCGAACTGGAGCCAGGTGCAGAACGCGACGCCGAACAGCGCGCCCGCGTTCAACCCGAGCCAGAACCAGCGGTGGTAGCGCGCCCCGGCGAGCAGCGCGACACCGATCCCGATCACCACGGGATAGGTCGCGAGCCCCAGCATCGGATTCGGGAATCCGAAGACCGAGGCCTGCTCGCTCTTCATGATGTTCCCGCAGGACACCACCGGGTTCAGGCTGCACCCCGGGGTGAAATTCGGGTCCTCCAGCAGCTTGAACTTGTCGAGGGTGATCACCCACGCCGCCAGCGTTCCCATCGCACCGGTGATCACCAGCATCAGCGCGAATGCCCGAACTCCGGCCGGGGAAAGGCCGGTTCCGTCGGCCGTCGCCGGTTCCCTCGCCGTTCCGTCGCCGCCGGGTTTCCTGTGTCCTTCGCCTGCTGTCGCCTTGCCGACCAGTGCTGACGCCATGCTTTCCACGCTCCCTTTACGCGTTCGCCGGGCGGTACGGATTCAGCCGCGCAGGCTCCGTACCGGCAGCAGGCAGTGCGCGGCGCTGGAAAGGACCTCGTCGTCGCCGACGAAGGCCCGCAACTGCTCCTCGGTGACGGGCTTTCCCGGCGTTCCCGACGTCCACGGGCGGGTGGCGACCATGAAGTAGACCTGCCCGATCCCCCGGGCGTCCTCCTCCCACTCCGGCGGGACGGGGCACTGCGCGTTGAGGTACGGCATGGTCAGGACGGCCCGTCCGGCCTCCACCAGCAGCTTGATCCCGAGGCCGGGGTTGCGGCCGACGTCCACCAGGTCGCCGCCGGGCTTCAGCCCGACCTCGCCGAGGACGGTCCGCATCGTCTCCTCGCCGACCTCCGGCCCCTCGCGGCCGTCACCCAGTGAATAGGCGAGCAGATAGGGCGCGTTGCGTTCTTCGTCGGTCGGGTCGCTGGTCCACGGAATCACCGAAAGGGTACCCAGGAGAGGGGTGTACTTGAGGGTGTTCGCGGCGGTGTGGGGAGTGGTCATGCTCCCGCACAGTAGCGGCCCGCGGGGAATGTCCGTGAGCCCGCTTCACCCGAGTGGGCGAGCGCACTCCTTTCTCGTTCTCCTGTACGAGAGTTGGTCCCCCGCCCGGACCTCCTTTTCGTGGCAAGCTCCTTGACCACGCGCGACCACGGTCACACCGATCGGAAGGGAATTCCCATGACCACGCTGGCGGAACAGGCCGCGGTAGAGGGAGAAGAGCCGGGAAGACCGCGACCGGATCTCGGAGATCCGTCGTTCTGGCAACTCCCGCACGCCGAAAGGCTGCGCGCATTCGCGCTGCTGCGCCAATGGGAGGCGCCTCAGTACTTCGTGGAGCGGGAAAGGGGCCGGGGGCGGCGGGAGCGGGGATTCCACGCGCTGGTCCGGCACGCGGACGTGGTCGAGGCGAGCCGTAACCCCGAGGTGTTCGCCAGCGCGCCGGGCGCCACGACGCCCGAGCCGGCCCGCTGGGTGCGCGCCCTGTTCGGCGACTCCCTGGTCAATCTGGACGGGCCCCGGCACGCGCAGCTGCGCCGTATCGTCTCCCGGTCCTTCACCCCGCGCATCCTCGGGCGTACGGAGGAGGACATCCGGGCGGTGGCGGCCCGGATCGTCGACGACGTGCTGGCGGAGGGGGGTGCGGGGGCCGGGGGTACGGGGGCCGGGGGCGGGGCTCTCGGTGACCGGGCGGGGGACTTCGTCACGGCCGTCGCGTCCCGGATGCCGTTCGAGGTCATCTGCAACCTGATGGGCATCCCGGAGGCGGAACGGCCCGCGATCCTCGGCCAGGTGAACCGCGCCTCGGGCGACACGGGGGTGGCGCGCGCGGCCCGCGACCGGTTCCGGATGCCGGGCAAGGGGCTGCGGGCGCTGGCCTCGATGCAGGGCATGGTGGCGGACCTGGGGCGGGAGCGGCGCAAGAACCCCACGGACGACCTGGTCTCGATGCTGGTCAGCGCCGACATCGACGGGCAGTCGCTGACGGGCCGTCAACTGGGCGCCTTCTTCTCGCTCCTGATGGTCGCGGGCGTCGAGACGACCCGTAACGCCATCGCGCACGGCCTGGACCTGCTCACCCGCCATCCGGCGCAACGGGCCCTGCTGGTGGAGGACTTCGACCGGTACGCGGACGGCGCGACGGAGGAGATCGTGCGGCACTCGACGCCGATCATCCAGTTCCGGCGCACGCTCACCCGCGACCACCGGATGAACGGCCACGCCTTCCGCAAGGGCGACAAGGTGGTGCTCTTCTACGCGTCGGCCAACCGCGACGAGGCCGTCTTCACCGACCCGGACGCCTTCGACATCACGCGCAGCCCGAACCCGCATGTCGGGTACGGGGGCGGGGGGCCGCACTACTGCCTGGGCACGTACCTCGCCAAGCAGGAGATGAAGGCGCTGTTCCGCGAGCTGCTGACGCGGGCGCCGGACCTGCGCGCGACGGGCGCGCCGGTGCTGGTGCCGTCGAACTTCGACAACCGGGTGCGGTCGATGCCGTACGCGCTCGGGGAGGGAGGGAACGGGCAGGGAGGGAACGGCTGACCCCGCTCGCCGTAAACCGTTCGGCGCTGATGCGGCCCGCATGCCATGGTGTCCGGATGTTGATCCGAGACACCACGGCCGCGGACTGGCCCGCCATCTGGCCCTTCTTCCGGGACATCGTCGCCGCGGGCGACACCTTCACCTACCCGGTCGACCTGACCGAGGAGGGCGGGCGGGACATGTGGCTCCTGTCGGCCCCGAACCGTACGGTCGTCGCCGTCGACGACGACGGGACGGTCCTCGGTACGGCGAAGATGAACGCGAACCAGATGGGCAACGGCGCGCACGTCGCGAGCGCGAGCTACATGGTGGACCCGGCGCGCTCCGGGCAGGGCGTGGGCCGCGCGCTGTGCGAGCACTCGGTGGAGTGGGCGCGGGCGGCGGGGTTCAGGGGGATGCAGTTCAACGCGGTGGTGGAGACGAACGAGCACGCGGTGAGGCTGTACCGCTCGCTGGGCTTCGAGGTGGTGGGCACGGTGCCCGGGGCGTTCCGGCATCCGGCCAAGGGGTACGTGGGGCTGCACGTGATGCATCTGGTGCTCTGAGCGCGCCCGCGTTTGTTCACCTGGGCGCCCTTGTGCATTTGACATGCCACGGACATGCTTTTCACGGCGCTGTCTACCCGCATAGATCGATCCGGCGCAATCCTGAACGCTCCCGTACCGCCCCGTACGGCCCCCACACCGCCGCCGCGCCGAGAGGCACGGGCGGCCGGCCTCCAGGAGGATCGCTTGAGCCCGTTCCGCATGTCGCGCACACCCCGCGCACGCCGCCGTGCCCTCGCTCTCGCACTCTGCGCCGCCGCTGTCGCCACGCTGCAAGGCGTGGCGTCGCCGACGGCGGGCGCGGCACCGATCTCCGCACCGTCCACGGTCGGGGTCATCGAGGACAGCACGGCGCGCGCGTTCGCCGCCTCGCTCAGTGAGGGGAGTTGGCGGACCCAGGTGCGTACCGCCGCGCTCGCCTCGGACGAGGTCGACCTGCGCGCGCTGACGAGCCGTACCCGCACCGGCGCGGGAAGCGCCCTCGAACCGGCCGTCGCGACCGCCGACCGCCGCATCGCCGAGGCCAAGGGCCTCGCGTCCGACACGGGCTCGCTGCTGCGCCTGCGCCTGGCGTCCCCGTCCATGCGCGCCGAACTGGCCTCGGGTACGGCCCCGTTGGTGGCGGCGGCCGCCACGGAGGACGGCGCGGAGACGATCACCGCGTACGACAGCCGGGGCCGCGCCCACACGCTGGACGCCGACCGTGTCCCGGACCGCCCGGTGTACGTGGTGGACATCGACGGGGCGCGGGCGACGGAGGCGGGCCTGAGGACGCTGAACAAGGAGCTGACGGCCAGGGGCATACCGGCCCCCGCGCCCTCCGCCACACGCACCCCCACACGCACCAGCGAGAAGTCCCCCACCTCCTCCCTCTCCGCGGGCTTCTGGACCACAAAGATCGACTCGGTCCGGCTGTCGAACGACGAGGAGCCCTGGGTCTCGGGCGACGCGGAGGTCTTCTCGATCGTCAGCGGCTTCGGTTTCGACGGCAAGGTGCGCGTCGACACGGTCGACATGCCGTACCTGGACAACGACGGCACGACGTACAACCCGAACCAGATCCTCGTGAACTGGTCCTCCTACAAGTACAACCTCGCCGACGTCGTGATGATGGAGGACGACGGCGACACCAACTACCAGGCTCTGGCCAAGGCCCTGGCGGACGCCCTGCTCACCATCACCGACCTGGGCGCCTACATCCCCCTGGTGAACGCGATCCTCGACGCGATCCCCGCCTCCTGGTACACCAACGACCCCGACTACGTGGACTCCTGGTACACCCTGTCCCAGACCTCCTCGGGCCCCCTCACCGGCGCCCGCGCCAACGGCACCCTGACGGTGTCCCCGTACTACGTGACCCAGTTCTGACCCACCGCACCCGCCCCCGGTTCGCCCGCCCGAACCGGGGGCGGCCTCAGCGCGCCGCCTACACCACCACGCGACCGACCTCCACATCGAACCCGAGCGCCGGGGGGCCGCACTCACCGCCCTCGGAATGCACCAGCACGGACTTCCCCAGCCGCAGACCGAGCACCCGCAGGAAGCCGCAGAACGCGTCCAGTCGTTCCTGGCCCTGGATCTCCCGCAGGTCGACGTCGATCTCGTCCGCCGCCGAGAACCGGAAGATCGCCAGCATGCCGGCAACGGGCCAGACCCTGAGCTCCGGGCATTCGGCGCCAGCCGGGCGGGACAGAACCACCTCCGCCCGGGGCAGCGGCAACACCACCCCACCCTCGGAGTACCGACACGCCCAACCACGCTCACCAACGAGGTCGAGCACCATCTGCCACCCGCCCACCGAGGCCCCGGCCACCACCACATCGGGCAGCGCCCCCATCAACTCCGGGTCGAAGAAGCACTTCACGTCATCCCACAGCAGCCCAGGCACCCCACCATGCTGCCCCGACCCCCCACCGGAACGCGGCCCGGTTCCGTACCACTCCCCAAGCAGACGTACGAGGTCAGAAACGCCGTCGTGGAGTCGTGGAGGTCTACTTCCCACCCGACGCGGTCAGCGCGGTCAGGGCAGCGAGCCTGCGCGACATCTCGTCCTCGTCGTCGAAATCGAAGTTCCAGGCGGGGTCTCGGTACAAGTCCGGGTACCGGATGGTGAAGGCGTCGGCGGGAAGCTCCTGACCGGTCACCGCCAAATGCGCGTTCCAGGCGACGCTCAGCATCTCCTCGCAGTCGAAGTCAGCCCCCTCCCCCGCGGCGGCGCGGACGTCCGGGAGTTCGGCGAGCGAGTCGGGGGCATCAAGGACGCGCTCGAACGTCGTACGCCCCTGGGCTATCAACCACCCGCGGAAGTAGTCGAACCCGTCGTCCGAGCACCCGCCGTTGAGCACGTACGCGGCGGCCCACAGCGGATTCCGGTAGGAGTCGGCCATCAGATCCCACAGGACCTGCTGCGTCGCGACGATCTCCTGGGGTGAGCGCCGAGCA
This sequence comes from Streptomyces liangshanensis, assembly GCF_011694815.1. Taxonomy (NCBI): domain Bacteria; kingdom Bacillati; phylum Actinomycetota; class Actinomycetes; order Kitasatosporales; family Streptomycetaceae; genus Streptomyces; species Streptomyces liangshanensis. Next base: position 4,669,677 of record NZ_CP050177.1, on the reverse strand, counting down.
AGCAACGCGGCCACTCGCCCGGCGACTTCGGAGCCGCCCTGCGAGCGATGTCGGACCGGGTCGCTAGCGTGTTCGCATGTCTCGTGACGACGATCTGACCGCCCGCGCCGCGGAGCCGGACTTCTGGCCCTTGTACCTCTTCGACGACCACGCGATGGAGGCCTACGAGGAGGCCAGGGAGAACGAGGAAGAGGAGGGCGAGGAGGCGGAGGACGAGGTCCTCCGGGCGGCCTTCTGGTTGGATCACGACCTGGGGCTGGAGCTGGAGTTCGAGCCCGGCGTCGCCTACGTCAACCTCGCCGTCCGCTCGCCCCGGACCGCCGAGGCCGAGACCGTGGGCTGGGACGACCTGGCCCACTTCCACCCCCACGTCATGCCCTGGTCCGAACTGGACCTGCTGTGCCGCGCGGCAGCCCTGCACAACCCGGCCCTGCGGCATCCGGGCCCGATGCTGGCGCTGCTGCTGCGTTTCGCGTTCCTCACCGAGAACGAGAACCTGGACGCGGTCACCCCACTCGCGAACGCGGCCTTCGCCGCGGTCCGGCCCGCGGCAACGGACAAGCCAGCAGCCCCCGGAGCGCTGGCGGCCATCCGGTCGGAGACCCGCGACTGGTTCGACCTACGCGACCTCCGCAGCACCGGAATCGAGTGGCGGACCCGACCCGACGGCCACCGAGCGGTGACCCAGCACGATCGCGACGGACTGCCGCTGTACTCCCTGAGGGAGCCCGAGTCGAAGGAGTTCCCGTTCGCCGCCTGGTCCGCCCTCCTAGCCCGCGCGACGGACCGACTCACCTCCATACGAACGAATCCCGCACTCCATACCCCCGACGTACAGTCCTCCCTCAACCTCTGCACACAACCGAACGGCCACCACCACCTGGCCCCTCTCGCCTCCGCGCTGTCCCGCGCGGGCTTCGACCACCCGACGCTGCTCCGCGCGCTGTCCCAGCCGATCGCGTCGGCGGAGGCGGCCTGGGCCGTGGAAACGCTTGCGGGCCTGGAACAGGGCGAGCTGATAGCCACCTGGCACGGCCCCAGCCCCTTGGCCGGCAGTAGCTCCTGGCGGCTGACCCTCACCCTGCCCGCCGCCGGACACCCCTGGCGCTTCGCACAGGACTTCGCCGCGGAACTCTCCACCGCGCTCCAGACAGCCGACCTGGGCCGAGCGGAGACCGGCGGCAGCACCTCCGTAAAGAACGAGCACGGCAGCTACGTCCACCATTCCGACCGCCTGGACGTACTGATCAGAGACGACCTACCAGCCGGCGTACAACTGATCTCCCAACTCCTGCACCACCACCAAGCAGCGAAATCAGCCACCCTGAAACACACAGAGCCCCCATACACCCCCATCCCCCTCCCCACCCCAACCCCCTAACCCCGCCACCCCCCAAAGCGAACCCACGCAGGACCTGCGCCCGCCGCACGGCGAAGCGCCCTGAAGGCCCGGCTCCCGCGCCGCCGGCCAGGTCCGCCGGCTCGAACGAAAACGGTCCGGAAACGCCGAAATCCCGTCCGGTCGATCAGACCGGACGGGATCTCGCTAACCACTCCCGAGCCCTCAATGCGAACTACCGGCGAGGTGGTCCGGGCGCGGTGGTTGCTGTACTTCGCTGCTGTACTGCTGCTACAGGCGGTCCCTCGAACGGCACCACAACAACCTGAACATCGTCTTCGTAGATGATCCGACCGGGCGATGGCGACTCGATGCGCTCGCACCGCACTCCGTGGACGTCCAGAATCTCCAGGTAGCCAGACACCCGGTCGATCAGGTGGGTAGCGGTGCTCTTGAACCAAGCCACCGCACCGGGGTGCAGTTCGTGGTCGTACACCCTGGGGTCGGTAGTCGATGGGTCGGGATAGGCCGCGTCGTACCAGTCGTTGTTGGCTCGCCAGAACCGGTACTCGTCCTCGCTGAGCTTCCCGTCACGAGCAAGGCCGTTGGCCAGAGCGAACACGCCGGGAAAATGGCCGCGCCGACTCCGGACCACTCCCTGAAAGCGTACGTATAGGCGATCCCGCACGGGTCTCCTCATCTCTCGCCCACCTGGTCTCGCGCGCGAAAGCGCCACAGTAGCCACCACTCGCCCCAGCTGCCATCCCGCGGTGACGACGGAGGTCTACACCCACATCTCCTCGGAGGCCACGCGCAAGGCCCTGCGCAAGCTCGGGAGTCATCTCGGCAATCAAGATCCGAAGTAGCTGCTGTACGGCACAGAAAAGCCCCTACCGGGTCTCCCCGGTAGGGGCTTTGAGCTGCGGTGGACCTGAGGGGATTCGAACCCCTGACCCCCTCGATGCGAACGAGGTGCGCTACCAGACTGCGCTACAGGCCCTTGCAACGAGTGAAACCTTAGCACCCCCGTCGCCGTGCCCGGAAATCCGTTGGTGGCGGTCGGCGGCTGGTCACGGGGTGGTCGTCACTCGTTGGCCGCTCGGGGGCGGTCGCCCTCCTCGTACTGGTCGAAGAGGGGGGTCCTGCCCCGGTCGCGGTTGCGGCGGGGTGGTGGGGTGCGGGAGGCCGGGGGCTGCGGGGCGGCCTCCGGGGTGGGTTCCGCCGTGGAGGAGCGGGCCGCGCTCCAGGTCTCGGGGTCGCCGACCTCGACTCCGCCGTTCGCGCGGGGCGCGACGGGGGCCGTCACGTACGTCGGGAGCGGGACCGGGACGGGCTCCCAGCTGTCGCCGCGCGCCGGGCCGCGTTCGCGCTGCTGGTCCACCCACTCCGCGTGGTCCGTCTGCTCGACCAGGGCGCGGCGGCCCGCCTCCTGCGGCGAGACCGTCACCGGGGGCGCCGTGTCGGGCGAGGATTCCGGCTCCTCCTCGTCCGGCTCCCCCGCTCCGGTGCCGGCGCCGCCGGCGGGCGACGGCTGGTGGCGGCGCGGCCGGTTCTCCCGCAGGCGCTGCGCCGCCGCCTCGGCCCTGCGCCGGTCCATGGTGAAGGCGAAGCGCCGTCGCTCCTGGCCGCGCAGATGCACGATGTAGACGCTGAGCAGGACCGCCGGGACGGCCGGTGCCCAGAGCAGTCCCAGGCCTCCCACGGCGGCCACGATCGCGCCGAGGGTGAAGGCCAGGAAGAGGAGGACGGTGGTACGGCGCCGGCGCGCGAGGACCTGCGAGCGCCGGGCGCGTTCCGCCGCGGCGCCCGACTGGCGTCCCGCGCGCGGGACCCGTACCGGACGGGCCGTACGGGACCTGCGCTCCCGACGCGCGGGCGCGGGGTCGGGATCGGGGTCCGGGACGGGGGCGTGGACCTGTGCCGGTGCCGCCTGGGCCGCCGCCTGCCGGGGCGGCGCGGGGCGCTGCGCCGGGGGCCGGGCGGGCGGTGCCTGGAGGTTGCCGCGAAGCTCGGTGGGGATCTCCAGGCGCGCCTCGGTCCGGTCCGGGGGCGCGGAGAAGGCCCGGACGTCGACGGAGCTCATCGACTCCGTCCGAGCGTCCGGTTCGACGTCGGAACCCGCCTCCTCGGCGGCACGTTCCTGTAGCTCCCTGGCGTAACGACGCTCCATGGCGCCCCGGCCGGACAGCAACCGGATCGCGGTGCTGAACCGTTCCGTCGGGCGTGCCTCGTTGAGCTCGTCCTGCCTGCGGAGCCACATCGGCACCAAGTAGGCGGCCCAGGCCCCGACGATGACTGCGTAGATGAGGCCGCTGCTGCTCACGGTTCACACCGTAGAGGGGTTCGCGCGAGGGCATCCGCCAATTGGGCCGGTGTGTCGCACGATCTGGCTGATATCACGGACTTTTTTTGTGATTGTTCGGATCGCTTGATGGTCACATCGGACCGGATTCGAACACTTATGTCATTTCCTTGACGTTCCCGGCCTCCGCGCCTGGTGCCAGCGGTGCACCAGCCCCTCCGGGGCCTCCTCCGCCGTGAGTACGTAAATGAGATGATCCCGCCACGCTCCGTCGATGTGGAGATAGCGCGGGCGCAGCCCCTCCTCGCGGAATCCCAGTTTTTCGACGACGCGGCGGCTCGGCCCGTTCTCGGGGCGGATGCAGATCTCGACGCGGTGCAGCCCGACCGAACGGAAGCAGTGGTCGACCGCCATGGCCACCGCCGTCGGCATGACGCCGCGGCCGGCGACCTCACGGTCCACCCAGTAGCCGACGTGCCCCGAGCACATGGACCCCCAGGTGATCCCGGCGACGGTCAACTGCCCGACCAGCCGCCCCTGGTACTCGATGACGAACGGCAGCATCCGGCCCGCGTTCGCCTCGGCACGCAGGTGACGGACCATCTGGCGGTACGTGGGGCGCTGGGCGAGCGGCGCACCCGGGGCGGGCGGCGGGATCGTCGCCTCCCAAGGACGGAGCCAGTCGCGGTTGCGCCGGTTGACCTCTCGCCAGGCGCGCTGGTCGCGCATCCTTATCGGACGGAGCGTCACGTCTCCGTCCACCAGCAGCGCGGGCCAGGAGGGGTTCATCCGGAGGTACGGGGGTGATCGCCGCCGCGGAGCTGGTCCACGGCATGGGTGAGGAGCTTCCCGAGGACCGCGAGGCCGTCGCGCACGCCGCCGGACGAGCCCGGCAGGTTGACGATCAGCGTCCGGCCGGCCACGCCCGCCAGCCCGCGCGAGAGTGCGGCGGTGGGGACCTTGGCGGCGCCCTGGGCGCGGATGGCCTCCGGGATGCCGGGGACCTCGTGGTCCAGGACACGCCGGGTGACGTCCGGGGTGCGGTCCGTGGGCGAGATGCCCGTACCGCCGGTGGTCAGGATGACGTCGTACGCGGCGGCCACGCCGTCGCGCAGCGCCCGCTCGACCGGGTCGCCGTCGGGGACGACCCGGGGGCCGTCGACCGCGAAGCCGAGCGCGGTGAGGCCTTCGACCAGGATCGGGCCGCCCGTGTCGGCGTAGACCCCGGCGGCGGCGCGGTTGGAGGCCGTGACGACCAGCGCGCGGTAGGGGGCGGTCCGGGGTGCGGAATCGTCCGTCATGCCGTACCCCCGTCACCGTCACGCGCCGCGCGCGTCCAGGTCCCCGACTTGCCGCCGGTCTTCTCCTCGACCCGTACGTCCGTGATCACGGCGCCCTTGTCGACCGCCTTGACCATGTCGACCACCGTGAGCGCGGCCACGGAGACGGCCGTGAGGGCCTCCATCTCCACGCCGGTGCGGTCCGTCGTCCTGACCGTCGCCAGGATCTCCACGGCGTCGTCCGCCACCACCAGGTCCAGCGTGACGCCCGAGAGGGCGAGCGGGTGGCAGAGCGGGATCAGGTCCGGGGTCCGCTTGGCGCCCATGATGCCGGCGATACGGGCCGTGGCGAGGGCGTCCCCCTTGGGCACTCCCCCGCCCCTGAGCAGCTCGACGACACGCGGCGAGACCAGGACGCGTCCGCTGGCGCGGGCGGTGCGCGCGGTGACGTCCTTCGCCGAGACGTCGACCATGCGGGCCGCGCCGGACGCGTCGATGTGGGTCAGGCTCTCCGCCGGTCCCTCCGGCAACGAGCCCGACGGAGGGGCTGTCGGCGGGGCGGCCGACGGGACTGACGGAGGGTCTTGCTGAGAGTCTTGCTGAGAGGGTCCGGAGGTCTCCCCCCGGTTAAACGCGGTCATTGCTGTGAGCGCTCCCGGTCCGGGCCCGAGAGGGCCTGTGTGGGCTGACACGCTACCGCCACCATGAGGCCGTCAACCGATCAGCACCACGTCGAGTTCCGTACCGGGTTCGACCGAGACGGCCTCCTCGGGGACGACGGCCAGCGCGTCGGCATGGGCGAGGGCCGCCACCAGGTGGGACCCGGCGCCGCCGACCGGCGCGATCGTGCCCGCCTCCGGGTCGTACTTGGCCCGCAGGAACTGCCGCCTGCCGCTCGGCGAGGACAGCGGCTTGTCGCTGACCAGCGTCGCGCGGACCGTCGGCCGGTGGACGTCCTCCAGGCCCATCAGGGCGCGGATCGCGGGCCGTACGAACAACTCGAAGGAGACGTAGCACGAGACCGGGTTCCCGGGCAGCGCGAGCAGCGGGACGTGCTCCGCGCCGATCGAGCCGAAGCCCTGCGGCTTGCCCGGCTGCATCGCGAGCTTGCGGAAGTCGATGCCGCTGCCCGGCTCGTCCTCGTCTCCTACGGAGGACAGCGCTTCCTTGACGACGTCGTACGCCCCGACGCTGACGCCGCCCGTGGTGACGAGCAGGTCGGCGCGGATCAGCTGGTCCTCGATGGTGGCGCGGAGGGTCTCCGCGTCGTCCGTGACGGCCCCGACGCGGTACGCGATGGCGCCCGCGTCCCGGGCCGCGGCGGTGAGCGCGAAGCTGTTCGAGTCGTAGATCTGCCCCGTACCCAACGGCTCGCCGGGCTGGACCAGCTCGCTGCCGGTGGACAGGACGACGACGCGCGGGCGCGGCCGTACCCGCACGGAACCCCGGCCGATGGCCGCCAGCAGCCCGATCTGCGACGGGCCCAGCACCGTCCCCGCCTTGAGGGCCAGGTCACCCGCCTGTACGTCGCTGCCCTGGGCGCGGACGTGCCCGCGGGCCTCGATCGGGCGGTAGACCCGCACCTCGCCGCTCGCGCCGCCCGGCGCGTCGCCCGCGGGGCGCATGGAGGTCGCCGGGCCCTCGCCCGTACCCCCGTCGGTCCACTCGACCGGGACGACGGCCTCGGCGCCCGGCGGGAGCGGGGCGCCGGTCATGATCCGGGCCGTCTCGCCGGGGCCGACCACGGGCAGGTCGCCGCTGCCCGCCGCGACGTCGCCGATGACGGTGAGCACGGCGGGGAACTCGTCCGTGGCGCCCGCGACATCGGCCGTACGGACCGCGTACCCGTCCATGGAACTGTTGTCGAACGGCGGCAGGGCCACCGGCACCGTGACGTCCTCGACCAGAACGCAGCCCTGGGCGTCGGGCAGTTGCAACTCGATGGGTTCGAGCGGGTGGATCGCGGCGAGGATGTCCGCGAGGTGCTCGTCCACCGACCACAGCTGCTCGTGGCGGGCCGCGGGAGCCGATTCTGCCGTGCTGCTCAAGGTGCTACATCTCCTCGCTGACGTAACTGCGGAGCCAGGCGCGGAAGTCCGGGCCCAGGTCTTCACGTTCGCATGCGAGTCTGACAATGGCACGGAGAAAGTCGCCGCGGTCCCCTGTGTCATACCTGCGGCCGGTGAAAATCACACCGTGGACCGGTCCGCCGACCTTCTCGTCCACCGAGAGCTGCTGGAGGGCGTCGGTGATCTGGATCTCGCCACCGCGGCCCGGCTCGGTCTTGCGCAGTATCTCGAAGATCGCGGGGTCGAGCACGTAGCGCCCGATGATCGCGTAGTTGCTCGGCGCGTCGGCGGCGTCGGGCTTCTCGACCAGGTCGTGGACCTTGACCACGTCACTCTCGCCCGTCGGCTCCACCGCGGCGCATCCGTAGAGGTGGATCTGCTCGGGGTCGACCGCCATGAGCGCGATGACGCTGCCGCCCTCGCGCTCCTGAACCTCCATCATGCGCGAGAGCAGCGGATCGCGCGGGTCGATCAGGTCGTCGCCCAGCAGGACCGCGAAGGGCTGGTCGCCGACGTGCGGCGCGGCGCACAGGATGGCGTGGCCGAGGCCCCTGGGGTCGCCCTGGCGCACGTAGTGCATGGTGGCCAGCTCGCTGGACTCCTGAACCTTCGCGAGCCGTTCGGCGTCACCCTTGCGGGCGAGCGCCCCCTCCAGCTCGTAGTTGCGGTCGAAGTGGTCCTCGAGGGCGCGCTTGTTGCGGCCGGTGATCATGAGCACGTCGGACAGGCCGGCGGCGGCCGCCTCCTCGACCACGTACTGGATCGCGGGCTTGTCGACCACCGGCAGCATCTCCTTGGGAGTGGCCTTGGTGGCGGGGAGGAACCGGGTGCCGAGGCCTGCGGCGGGGATGACAGCCTTGGTGATCCGGGAGGGCGACTGAGTCATGCGGACGACCCTATCCGGTGGGCTATGCGCGGAAGATGATGCTCCGGTTAACTTTCGCCGCACCTATGGGTGTACATCCGCTATCGAGAGGTTTGTGATGTCCGGTGGTGCATGAGATGTCCGGAAAGGCCGCCGTACGGAGTGAACTGCTCGCCGCGAGGGCCCTGCTGTCCAGTGAAGACGCGCGGAAGGCCGCGTCGGTTCTCGCGCGGCGGGCCGGGGATCTGGCCGAGCTGGCCGGGGCCCGTACGGTCGCCGCGTATGTCTCCGTCGGACGCGAACCCGGCACACGCGTGCTGCTCGACACGCTGCGCGCGCGGGGTGTCGCGGTGCTGCTCCCGGTGCTGCGCGCGGACAACGACCTCGACTGGGCGCGGTACGAGGGGGCGGAGCGGCTCGTACGGGCGGGGCGGGGCCTGTGGGAGCCGGACGGGGCCCGGCTCGGCCTGGACGCCGTGCTGGCGGCGGAGGTCGTGCTGCTGCCCGGGCTGGCCGTCGACGCACGCGGGATGCGACTGGGGCGGGGCGGCGGCTCGTACGACCGGGTCCTCGCCCGGCTGGAGGAGGCCGGCGCCACCCCCACGCTGGCGGTGCTGCTGTACGACGACGAGGTGCTCGCGCGGGTCCCGGAGGAGCCGCACGACCGCCCCGTGCACGCCGTGGTGACGCCCGGGGGTGTCAGGCGCTTCACCGATGTCCGTCCTTGACGATGGGGGGCCGGAGGCGGCCGCCTCCTCAGGAGGAGGGCGGCCGCCGGGCCGGGCATCACTGACGACTGCGTGACGGATTCGGCGGGGTTATGGCGTCAGCCTCAGCGTGTCGGTCGTGCTGCGTTCGACGGCGTTGGGCGTGAACGACCAGTCGAGCAGCTCGCCCTTGGCCCACTTGTCCGTCTGGTCGGTGTAGTGGGCGTTGTACGCGTGTCCCGAGGCGCCCGTCAGGTTGATCCAGCGGGACTTGTCCCAGTCCCCGACGTTGACGACCATCCGCATCGACGGGACCCAGATGACGTCGTACCCGCCCGCCGCGTTCCATCCCGTCGCGTCCACCGACGCCTCGCCGCCGCCCAGGTTCCACGGACCGCGGTTCAGTATGAACTTCAGGACGCCGGGTCCCGCCGTACCGAGGGTCTGGTTCTTGAGGGTCAACTGGTGCAGCCGGCCCCAGTTCCAGGAGGAGACGTCCTTGCCGAGGGCGGCGGTCAGCTCCCAGCGGGCGTCCGTCATGGCCCGGGCGAGCAGCTGGTCGCGGGTCTTGGTGGCGTCGTCCCTGCGGGTGGGGGCGGCCGTCCACCACGCGTTGTTGTCGTCCTTGATGATGTTGCGCACGACCTCCAGCCAGCGGTCGCCGCCGTCCGGCTGCGCCGCGTCCGGGGCACGCTGGCCGCACTCCCGTACCGCGCGCGTGTCGAGGTCGTCCACCGGGCCCGTGTTGTCGGCGGGCGGGACGGTGAGGCAGTCGCCCTTGGCGCGCAGCTCCTTGGGCAGCTTGTTGCCGAAGGCGAGCTTGAGGACGTTGCGCCAGACCGCGTTGAAGTAGGCGGCCGCCGCGGAGTCCGGTTCCTGGGTGCCGTCCCAGCCTTCGAGGAGCTTCTGCGCCTCGCGGACGGCGGGGTCCGAGATGTCGATCTTGAGCAGGTAGCTCTTCAGCAGCGTCCAGGCCGGGCTGCTGTTGTCCATCTGCATCGTCTGCATGTCATCGGTCGAGACCTTGCCGCCGTCCTTGGTCTTCGACTCGATGAGGTCGTTGATCCGCTGGCTGCGGGCGCCGTAGCCCCAGTCCTCGGTCAGCGTGTACGGGTACTTCTTCGCGTCGATGACGGCCTGGTTGGCGGTGACGATGTACCCGCGCTTGGGGTTGAACTCGTACGGCAGCTGGTCGAACGGGATCGGGTCCTTCTCCCAGTTCGCCTTCGGGTCCCAGCCGGGGGCCGGTGTCCTGCCGTCGAAGCCCTTGGCGCGGATCGGGATCGTGCCCGGCGCCTGGTAGCCGATGTTGCCCTTGGTGTCGGCGTAGATCAGGTTCTGCGAGGGGACGTCGAAGTTCGAGGCCGCCTTGCGGAACTGGGTCCAGTCCGCCGCCTTGTCCAGGTCGAAGACCGCGTCCATGGTCCTGCCCGGCTGCAACGCGGTCCATTTGAGGGCCACCGCGTAACCGGTGCCTCTGTCGGGGGCGAGATTGCCCACGGGCGCCTTGTCGCCGACCTTCTCCAGCTCGGAGTTGCGGTCCGAGACCACGGGGCCGTTGTTGGTCTCGCGGATGGTGATCTTCTTGCTGGGGCCGCCGGCGACCTTGATGGTCTCCTCGCGGGTGACGAAGCGCTTCTCGCTGTTGCCGTAGAGGTACGAGTCGCCGTTGACCTTCTCCAGGTAGAGGTCGGTCACGTCGGCGCCGAGGTTGGTGAAGCCCCAGGCGATGTTCTGGTTGTGGCCGATCACGACACCGGGCAGGCCGGAGAACGTGTAGCCGGCGACGTCGTACTGGCACTTCGGCGAGACGCTGCGGCAGTGCAGGCCCATCTGGTACCAGAGCGAGGGCATCTGGGGCGCGAGGTGCGGGTCGTTGGCGAGGAGCGGCTTGCCCGTCGTCGTGAGGGAGCCCGAGACGACCCAGGAGTTGGAGCCGATGCCGCTGCCGCTGGGGCCGAGCAGGGCCGGGATGTCGTCGAGGGTGGTGGAGAGGGAGCCGAGCTGGGAGGCCAGGGCCTGGGTGGCGTCGGCGGGGCTGCCGGAAGCGGTGTTGTCGGCACTGTTGGTGCTGATGCCGGTTCCGGTACCGACGCCGGTGCCGGTGCCTGTACCTGTGCCGTCCCCGGTGCCGGTGCCGTCCCCGAGGCCTGTGCCGGTCCCTGTCCCGTCGCCGAGGCCTGTTCCCGTACCTGTGCCGTCGCCCGTGCCGTCACCGTCGCCGGGAAGCTTGTCCGTCGGCTCGGCCTTGGGGTCGTACTTCCCGGTGACGGGGTCGATCCCGCCCTCGTCCACGATCGGGGCGTTCCGGTCGTACGGGTACGTCGGGTACAGCTCGGCGATCTGCTTCGCGCTCAGCCGGCTCGTCATGAGTGAACGGTCGATCTCGTCCTGCATGTTGCCGCGCAGGTCCCAGGACATCGCCTTGAGCCACGCCACCGAGTCGACCGGCGACCACTTCTGGGGCTTGTAGTCGTTCTTGAGGTTCAGCGCCGCGTACTCGACGGAGATGTCCTTGCCGTCACGGCCCTTGAGATAGGCGTTGACGCCCGCCGTGTACGCCTGGAGGTTCTTCTTCGTCTCCGCCGACAGCTTGGTGTCGTACTCCTTCTGCGCCACCCGGCGCCAGCCGAGCGTGCGGAGGAAGGCGTCGGTCTTCACCTCGCTCTTGCCGAACATCTCGGAGAGGCGGCCGGACGTCAGGTGACGCCGGACGTCCATCTCCCAGAAGCGGTCCTGCGCCTGGACGTAGCCCTGGGCGCGGAACAGGTCGGCGTCGGTGTCCGCGTAGATCTGCGGAACGCCGTAACTGTCCCTTCTCACTTCCACGGGGCCGGACAGGCCCTTGAGCTGGAGGGATCCCGTGGTCTGGGGGAAGGAGGCGCGGACCGTGCTCACACCCCAGTACGCGCCGAAGCCGACACCCGCAACGAGCGCCAGCACCAGCACGATCAGGATCAGACGGACGCGTCGCCCCTTCTTTTTGGCGGAAGGGGGGGCTGTGTTGGCGGGCATCGCTGTCCTTCGAGGGGCAGGGTGGTCCTGGGAATGCTGGAGCAACCATAGGCGCAGCGCTTCAACGATCAGGACTCGGTGTCATGTAGTGCGACTGATCAGACGATCACACAAGGATGAGGGGTCGATGAGGCGGCGTGGGCAGCGGTACTCGTACTGGCGATCGAGCGCGTCAAGAAAACGTTAAAGATTAGGTAAGGTAACGAAGTACCCGCTGCCGGAGGAACGATCCGGCGAGCACGAGGGGAAGGATCGGCCGCTGACTGTCCACCAGCTCAATGAACTCCTGCTCATCTGCTCCCTCGTGCTGCTGATCGCGGTCGCCGCCGTACGGATCTCGTCCCGCAGCGGCCTTCCCAGCCTGCTGCTGTACCTGGGCATCGGGATCGCCATAGGCCAGGACGGGATCTTCAACGTCAAGTTCGACAACGCCGAACTGACGCAGGTCATCGGCTATGCCGCCCTCGTCGTGATCCTGGCCGAGGGCGGTCTGGGCACGAAGTGGAAGGAAGTCGCGCCCGCGTTGCCCATGGCGGTCGTCCTGTCCACGGTCGGCGTCGCCGTGAGCATCGCGGTGACCGCCACGGCCGCCCACTATCTGGTCGGCCTGGAGTGGCGGGCGGCGCTGATCATCGCCGCCGTCGTGTCCTCCACGGACGCGGCCGCCGTCTTCTCCGTCCTGCGCAAGGTGCCCCTGCCGACCCGGGTGACCGGGGCGCTGGAGGCCGAGTCCGGTTTCAACGACGCCCCCGTGGTGATCATCGTCGTGGCGCTCTCCGCGTCCGGTCCGGTGGAGCACTGGTACATCCTGGTCGGCGAGATCGCGATGGAGTTGGCCATCGGCGCCTTCATCGGGATCGCGGTCGGGTGGATCGGCGCGTTCTGTCTGCGGCATGTGGCGCTTCCCGCCTCCGGTCTCTACCCGATCGCCGTGATGGCGATCGCCGTCTCCGCGTACGCGATCGGTGCCACGGCCCACGGCAGTGGCTTCCTCGCCGTCTATCTCGCCTCCGTCGTCCTCGGGAACTCCCGGCTGCCCCACGCGCCCGCCAATCGCGGTTTCGCCGAAGGGCTCGGCTGGATCGCCCAGATCGGCATGTTCGTCCTGCTGGGACTCCTGGTGACGCCGCACGAACTGGGCCACGACTTCTGGTCCGCCGTGATCGTCGGCCTGGTGCTGACCGCCGTGGCGCGGCCGCTGTCGGTCCTGGTGAGCCTCGCGCCCTTCCGGGTCCCCTGGCAGGAGGGGGCCCTCATGTCCTGGGCCGGGCTGCGCGGCGCCGTGCCCATCATCCTGGCGACCATCCCGATGGTGTCCGAGATCGAGGGCAGCAAGCGGATCTTCAACATCGTTTTCGTCCTTGTCGTCGTGTACACGCTGGTACAGGGGCCGACCCTGCCGTGGCTGGCCAAGGCGCTGCGGCTGGGCGGCTCCTCGGACGCCGCCGACCTGGGGATCGAATCGGCGCCGCTGGAGCGGCTGCGGGGGCATCTGCTGTCCGTGGCGATCCCGACGCGGTCGAAGATGCACGGCGTGGAGGTCGCGGAGCTGCGGCTGCCCGCCGGGTCGGCGGTGACCCTGGTCGTACGGGACGGGACGAGCTTCGTCCCCCTGCCGTCGACCGTGCTGCGCCGGGGCGACGAGCTGCTGGTCGTCGCGACGGACCCGGTGCGGGACGCGGCGGAACGGCGGCTGCGGGCGGTCGGGCAGGGCGGAAAGCTCGCCGGATGGCTGGGGACGAACGCGCGCGTCTGAGGGCTGTCCCGCCGGCCCGCCGGGGAGGGCGGGACGGCCCTGGGCAATCTCCGGCACCCCCCGGGGTCACCAGGAGTTTCCCAGCCCCGGGAAACTCCTACCTGTACGATGAAGGCGCACTTGATCAACCACCTCTGCCTGACGCAGAGCTGGCGCGACCGCACGGCGGCCGCGGCGCCCCCACGGTGGGCCCCGGTATCTACCGCAGATCCGCGCAAGAGGACAGCTCTCGGCCGCCCCCGCACACGCGGGGGCCCGCTACCAGGCGGCAGAAAGGCACGGACCGTGTCCCACACGGTCGACACCGCCGGGCGGTCCTCGGACACCGACACCACCGCGGCACCCCGCCCGGGCTACGGGCGGCTGCTGCGCACCCCCGGCGCCTGGACCTTCCTGCTGCCCGGCTTCGCCGCCCGGCAGCCCTTCGCGATGCTGACGATCGGCATCGTGCTGCTCGTCGAGCACACCTCCGGTTCGTACGGGACGGCCGGCGCCGTCGCCGCTGTGACCGGCGTCTCGATGGCGCTCTTCGCCCCGCAGGGCGGCAAGCTCGCCGACCGGTTCGGCCAACGCGCGGTCCTCGTACCGGGCGTGCTCGTCCACGCCGTGTCCGTCACGGCGCTGATCGCCCTGGCGCTGGCCGGGGCCCCGCTGTGGGCCCTGTTCGCGGCAGCCGTCCCCACGGGCGCCTCCGTCCCGCAGATCGGCCCCATGGTGCGGTCCCGCTGGGCGGCCGTCCTCGGGAAGGGGAACCGCTCCTCGCTGCTGCCGACAGCGGCCGCCTTCGAATCCGTGACCGACGAGTTCACCTTCGTCATCGGCCCGGTGCTCGCGACCGCGCTGGCCACCGGTGTCCACCCGGCGGCCGGGCTGATCGCCGAAGGGGCCCTCACCCTCGTCGGCGGCCTGCTCTTCGCGGCCCAGCGGGGCACCCAGCCGCGGACCGCGGAACAGCGCCGCCCGGGCGGTGCGGGCACCCCTGCCCGGCCGCGCGCCTCGGCCCTCTCGGTGCCGGGCATCCCGGTCCTCGCCGTGGCCTTCCTCGGCATCGGGTCGGTCTTCGGCGGGATGCAGGTCTCCCTGACGGCGTTCGCCGAGGAGATCGGGAAGCCCGGGAGCAACGGGGTGCTGTACGGCATCTTCGCGGCGGGCAACATGCTGGCCGGCATCGTGTGCGGCGCCGTGGCCTGGAAGGTGGGCCCGCGCCGCAGGCTGCTGCTGGCGTACGCGGCGCTGACGCTGGCCGCCTCCGTCCTGTGGACCGTGCATTCCGCTCCTCTTCTCGCCGGACTGGGTCTGCTCGTGGGTCTGTGCATCGCGCCCGCACTGATCACGGGCTACACGCTGGTCGAATCGCTGGTGCCGCCCGAAGCGCGCACCGAGGCCTTCACCTGGCTCACCGGGGCCGTGGCGCTCGGCCAGGCGGCGGCGGTCACCGTCGCCGGGCAGCTCGCCGACGCGCACGGCGCGAGCGCCGGATTCCTGGTGCCGCTCGCCGGTACCGCCCTGGCTCTGGCGACGCTGGTGGCGCTGCGCTCACGGCTCTCGCCGAAGGGTCCTGGACACGTCGCGGCGCGTGGGATGAGTCACCGCGTGCCGGTGACAGTGGACTGAACTCTCGGAATACGTCACTATGGAGCGTCGTTAGCACTCATTGAGTGAGAGTGCCAGGAGGAACAAGTGCCGACCTACCAGTACCAGTGCACCCAGTGTGGCGAGGGCCTCGAAGCGGTGCAGAAGTTCACCGATGACGCCCTCACCGTGTGCCCCGCCTGCGAGGGACGCCTGAAGAAGGTGTTCTCCGCGGTAGGCATCGTCTTCAAGGGGTCCGGGTTCTACCGGAACGACAGCCGCGGCTCGTCGTCCAGCAGCGCACCGGCCTCGGCGAGCTCCTCCACCTCGGGCTCCGCCGCCACGAAGTCGTCGTCGGACTCCAAGTCCGCGACAGCGGCCTCGTCGTCCTCCTCCGGCTCCTCGTCGGGCGCCGGCAGCTCGTCGAGCGGATCGAGCTCCGGCTCGTCGAGCAGCTCCAGCGGCTCCTCGGCCGCCTGATCCCTCCTCTCCGGGACCCCGCCGTCACCAACGGCCGGGGTCCTTGGCGTATGCCTGTGCGGCTAATGTGACCCCCATGGCGAACGCGGAGATCGGCGTGATCGGTGGGTCAGGTTTCTACTCCTTCCTGGAGGACGTCACCGAGGTCGAGGTGGACACTCCCTACGGAGCGCCCAGCGACTCCCTCTTCCTCGGCGAGATCGCGGGCCGGCGGGTCGCCTTCCTCCCCCGGCACGGACGTGCCCACGACCTGGCCCCCCACCGCATCAACTACCGCGCCAATCTCTGGGCGCTGCGGTCCGTCGGTGTGAAGCAGGTCCTCGGCCCGTGCGCCGTGGGCGGCCTGGTGCCCGAGTACGGACCGGGCACGCTCCTCGTACCCGATCAGCTGGTGGACCGGACGAAGGCGCGGACACAGACGTACTACGACGGGGTGCCGCTGCCCGACGGAAGCGCGTCCAAGGTCGTCCACATCTCGCTCGCCGACCCCTACTGCCCGGAGGGCCGTAAGTCCGCGCTGGCGGCGGCGCGGCGGCACGCGTGGGAGCCGGTCGACGGCGGAACGCTGGTAGTCATCGAAGGACCTCGTTTCTCGACCCGGGCGGAATCCCGGTGGCATGCGGCGATGGGCTGGTCGGTGGTCGGGATGACCGGACACCCCGAGGCGATCCTGGCTCGTGAACTCGGCCTCTGCTACACCTCCATGACGCTCGTGACGGACCTCGACGCGGGAGCGGAGACGGGTGAGGGCGTCTCGCACGAGGAGGTGCTGAGGGTGTTCGCTTCCAACGTGGACCGGCTGCGCACCGTCCTGTTCGACGCAGTGGGCGGACTGCAGGCGAGCGAGACCCGGAACTGTCTGTGTGCGCATGCGCTCGACGGAATCGACACCGGTCTGAAACTGCCCTGACCGAAACCGCGCCAAGCGGCCGGACGGCCGAACCACCCGAGCGAGTGGCCGAGTTATCCACAATCGGCGGGCTGTCCACAGGCCTCGGCGGGATCGCCGCGAAGCGTGGATCGTGAGGAGCGACCGCAGAAACTCCTCACGACCGGCGGTGGTTGCCATGTCCCGTTCTCCCGCGCACGATCACTCTTCTCACCCTCACCCCCGCGGGCCCCTGCCCCACCCGATCTCGACACCCCCGCTCTCCCCGTCCCCGGCCCCGAAGGCCCCGGTCCCGCTGCCCGGGCCCACCGGCTCGTCCGCGCCGGATCTCCGTGGCGTCCCGGCCTTCGAGCCCCTGCGGGTGAGCGGCCCCCGCCACCGGCTGAACCGGGCGCTGCGCAGGCGGCGGCGCGTGATGGCGGCGGGCCTGGCCATGACGGCGGCCGCCCTGGCCGCCGGCGGGGCGGGCGGATCGGTGGGGGCGCCGGGCGACACCGGGTCCCGGAGCGACAACGCGTCCGGCGCTCCCGACGCAGCCCCGCCGCCCGGCACCTCACCGCGTCACGCGACGGCCGCCGGTCCGCCACCTGTCGAAATGGCCTCCGCGCCCGTGCGGATCGCCGACGCGGCGACGGTACGGCTCCTGCGGCGCGGCGACCGGGTCGACGTGATCGCCACGCCCACCGCCGAGCTCGACGGCGGGGAGAAGGGGGCCGGGCCACGCGTGGTGGCGGCGGGTGCCCGGGTGGCGGAGATCCCCGAGCCCGGTGAAGGGGAGGGGGAAGCGGAGCTGGGGACGCCGACGGAGACCGGGGCGCTGGTCGTTCTGTCCGTGCCCCGCGCCACCGCCGCCGATCTGGCCGGGGCGAGCGCGGTGTCGCCCTTGGCGGTGACGCTGTGTTGAGTCGTACTGACGAGCTGGCGGGTCGCCTGATCGCGTATGCGGATTGGACAGCGCGGGCACACGCTGTCGTAGGTTGCGGGGCAGTTGGTCATCCGTACCGCAGATACGAAGAAGGGCTCACTCGTGAGCAAGGACAAGGAAAGCGTGCTGGCGGGCTTCAAGGCCTTCCTGATGCGCGGGAACGTGATCGACCTCGCGGTCGCGGTGGTCATCGGCGCGGCGTTCACGAACGTGGTGAACTCGGTCGTGAAGGGCATCATCAACCCACTGGTCGGCGCGTTCGGCACGAAGGACCTGAACGGGTACCAGTCGTGCCTCAAGTCGCCGTGCACGACGGACGCGGCGGGCAACGTCACGGGCATCCCGATCATGTGGGGACTGGTCCTCAGCTCGATCCTGACCTTCCTGATCACGGCAGGCGTCGTCTACTTCCTGATGGTGCTGCCCATGTCGAAGTTCCTCGCCCGGCGGGCCAAGAACCAGGCCGCCAAGGAAGAGGTGAAGGAGGTCATGGAGGTGAGCGAGCTGGAGGTCCTGAAGGAGATCAGGGACACGCTCGTGGCCCAGCGTGGGCCGGGCAACGGCGTACCCACCACCCGCACCCCCTAGGGCACGCCCTGGCCGTCCGCCGCCGGAGACCCGGCGGTCCGGATCAGATGTGGTGGGGCGGCTTCTCGTCCAGGAAACGGGCCAGGTCGGAGGCGCTGTCGCCACCGCCGGCGGGTCGCTCTCCCCAGCCGCCGTCCGTGTCGTCCGAGGACTGCTGGTCCAGCGGGTCGTCGAAGACAAGCCCCTGGCTCGGGCGGGGCGGCTTCGGCCGGAGAGGCTCCGCGGCCGGGTCGGGGGTGGGGGCGATGCTCATACCTCCAGAGTACGGTCACCGCGTTCCGGCGCGGATCCGCGGAAGGGAACGATGTTGATGGCAGCCAACGACGCGCTGACCGATGTGGCCGGGCTGAGGGTCGGCCACGCGCGGGTGGCGGGGGCGGCGGCTCTCACCGGGACGACCGTGGTCCTGGCGCCGGAGGGCGGGGTGGTGGCCGCGGTGGACGTACGGGGCGGCGGGCCGGCCACCCGGGAGACCGACGCCCTGGATCCGCGCAACATCGTCCGGCGCATCGACGCCGTCGTGCTGTCGGGCGGCAGCGCGTTCGGGCTCGAATCCGCGGCGGGCGTGATGGCCTGGCTGGAGGAGCGGGGGCGCGGGGTGCGGGTCGGGCCGGATCCCGCCCAGGTGGTGCCGGTCGTCCCGGCCGCCGGCATCTTCGACCTGGGCCGCGGGGGCGATTGGCTGATCCGCCCGGACGCGGCGACGGGGCGGGCCGCGGTGGAGGCGGCGGACGCCACCGGGAGCGGGGCGCCGGTCGCCGAGGGCGGGGTGGGCGCGGGCACGGGCGCCCTCGTCGGCCCCCTCAAGGGCGGGGTCGGCACGGCGAGCACGGTCCTGGCCTCCGGGATCACCGTCGCCGCGCTGGTCGTGGCGAACGCGGCGGGCTCGGCGGTCGATCCGCTGACCGGGGTGCTGTACGGGCGGTACTTCGACGGGCCGGTGACGTATCCGCGGGCCGAGGTCCACGAGGCGGCCCAGCGACGCCTGGCCGCACTCCGCGAACAGGCCGGGCCGCCGCCCCTGAACACCACGCTCGCCGTCGTCGCCACCGACGCCGGGCTGGACCGCCCGCAGGCGCAGAAGCTCGCGGGGACGGCGCACGACGGCATCGCGCGCGCCGTCCGTCCCGTACACCTGCTCCACGACGGCGACACCGTGTTCGCCCTCGCGACGGGCGACCGCCCGCTCGCCGACGACGGGCCGCTCGCCCTCAACGAGATCCTCGCTGCCGGGGCCGACGTCGTGACCAGGGCGATCGTGCGGGCCGTGCTCGCCGCGGAGAGCGTCGAGGGGGCGGGCGGAATGTTTCCCTCCTACCGGGAGTTGTACGGGCTCGACCGGCCTACGGGTCAACGGAGTTGAGGGGGCGCGAATGAACCACGCGAACGCGCCCATAGTTTTCATAAACTTGGGACGCAATGTCACCCCCAGGGGCTACGTTATGCAATCACCAAGTGACATGTGGCGACGGCCTGGAGACCCAACTTGAACGATCCGCATGAGACAACCGAGACGCACCTCGAGCGACTCCTGGGTCGGGCACTCAACTCCTTCGACCTTCCCGACGCACTGGTCGAGCGGCTCGATTCGGCGTTGGCCCACGCCAGTTCGCTGTGTTCCGCCCACCACAGTGCCGGACTGCACCGCGAAACATACCGACACTCCTACCTCCTCACCGACGGCAGCACCCTGACGCTCTGGGAGCTGGTGCACAACACCGGGCGGGGCGGTGCGCAGCTGCACGAGCTGTACGCCGACGAGGCCGAGGCGCAGTTGGCGGCGTCGCGGCTGTGCCGCCCGGGCAGCCCCGAGGCGCCGCGGCTCGGGACGCCGGAGCCCTTGCTCTCCGCCGGGCCGCCGGCCTTCGACGAGCTCGACTTCGACCTCTTGGACCGCCTGTTGGCGGCGCCACCGACGCCACAGCCCCGTATGTATGTGCCGGACAACTCCCCGGACCACGCCCGCAGGGTCCTGCGCCGCGCGGAGAACGCCGACCGGCCGGGCGAGGAGACGGCGCGGTTGCTGCGGACCGCCTTCGCCCACCACATCACGCAGGTATTCGGGCGACAGTGCCAGGTGGAGGGCAAGGATGCGGGCTTCATGCTCTACGAGCACGCGTTTTTACTCGTTGACGGCAGTGAGATGAGCCTGTGGGAGGTCGAGCACACGGCGACGCCGGACGGGCGTCACATGTGCGAGGTGTACGGGGCGGAGCGGGTTGCGCGCGACGTGATGGAGGCCAGGGCGCGGGTTCGTTAGGACGCGTGGACTTGGGCGGGCGCCGCGTTGCCCGTGCGGCGGGCGGCGCATCGGCCTCGTGGCCGACCTGTTGTCCTCAAGCGCCGGACGGGCTTGGGGGTGCCTCTGTCCGTGCTTGGGTGCGGCTTACCGATGTCCTCAAACGCCGGACAGGCTGGGGAGAGCGCTGGTCGGGCTGGGTCTAGGTCGGTCTTCGGGCTGAGGTGTGGGAGGTATGGGGCGTGGATCGCTCTCGGGACATCGAGACCGTGTGGGGCTACCACCTCATGCGGCATACCCCCCGCGTCGTCGATGTCGCGGTCGGGCTCGGGAGTCATGATCTCGGGGTCGCGGCGCACTGCGCCGCGTTGTATCACGCGGGGCTGTTCAAGACCCTGCTGTTCACCGGTGGCAACAGCCCGGGCACGCTCGACTGGTTCCCCCGCGGGGAGGCGACGCACTTCCGCGAGCACGCGCTCGCCCTCGGCGTCCCCGACGAGGCGATCGTGGTGGAGCCGGACGCGGCCAACACCGGGGAGAACATCGCGTTCTCGCGCGACCTGCTCGCCGCGGCCGGGGTCGTGCCGCGAAGCGTGCTGCTCGTCTCCAAGCCGTACATGGAGCGCCGGGCCTACGCCACGGCCCGGAAGCTGTGGCCCGAGGTCGAGGTGACCTGTGCCTCGGTGCCGCTGGGGTTCGACGCGTACGTCAAGACGATGGGGGACGAGAAGCTGGTCGTCGACATGATGGTCGGCGATCTCCAGCGGGTCATCGAGTACCCGAAGCGCGGGTACGCCGTCGAGCAGGACGTGCCGGAGGAGGTGCTCGCCGCGTTCGCGTCCCTCGTGGACGCGGGTTACGACGGGCACCTCCTGGGTGAGGTGACGAAGCCGCTCAGCCCGCCGCGCGTTCAGCGCTCCGCGCCTTCGACGGCAGCGCGAACATCACCGTGAAGATCAGCGTCAGGACGCCCACGACCCACCACAGGGCGTTCTGGAAGCCGTCCGTGAACGCCGCGGCCGTCGCCGCCGGGTCCGGCGCCCCGCCCAGGCGGTCGTCGACGACACCGAAGAAGACCACCGACACCAGGCCGAGGCCCAGCGCGTTGCCCATCTGCTGGGTCGTGTTGATGAGGCCGGACGCCGAGCCGGCGTGTTCGCGGGGCACCTCCGACAGCACCGCGTCCGTCAGCGGCGCCACGATCAGGCCCATCCCGACCCCCATGACCGTGAGCGGCAGGATCATCTGCCACGAGTGGATGTGCGTGCCGTAGCGCGCGGCCTCACCGATGTAGAGGAGCAGGCCCACGATCATCGTCAGCGCACCGGCCTGGAGCACCTTGCGGCCGAAGCGCGGAACGAGGATCTGCACGGAGAGCCCGGCGGCGACGGACACCGCGACGGAGAACGGCAGACCGGTCAGGCCGGCGCGCAGCGGGGTCCAGCCGAGGCCGATCTGCATGTACAGCGTCCAGACCAGGAAGAAGATGCCCAGGGCGACACCGAACGTGAGCTGGACGGCGATGCCCGCGACGAAGCTCTTGACCTTGAAGAGGGAGAGTTCGACGAGCGGCGACCCGTCCTTGCGCGTCTTGTACTTCTCGTACGCCACGAACGCGCCGAAGACGACCAGGCTGCCCGCCATGCACAGGTGGCCCCAGAGCGGCCAGCCCAACTCGCGCCCCCGGGTGAGGGGGTAGATCAGCATCAGCAGGCCGGCGGTCACCAGCACGACGCCGACGAGGTCGAGGCGCAGCGCCTTGGGCGCCTTGGACTCGGTGATGAACTTCCGGCCCAGCAGCACACCGGCGATCCCCACGGGCAGGTTGATGAGGAAGATCGGGCGCCATTCGAGGCCGAACAGGTTCCACTGGGTGAGCAGCGCCCCGAGCAGCGGTCCCGAGACGGCGCCCAGCCCGATGACCGCGCCGAACATCCCGAAGACCTTGCCGCGTTCGTGGGCCGGGAAGGTGGCGTGGATGATCGCCAGCACCTGAGGCACCATCAGCGCGGCCATCGCGCCTTGGAGGAGGCGGGAGGCGACGAGCATGTCCGGGTTCACCGCGAACCCGCAGAGCGCCGAGGCGACGGTGAAGCCGGTGATGCCCACGAGGAAGAGCCGCTTGCGGCCGTAGATGTCACCGAGCCGGCCGCCGGTGATCAGCCCGGCCGCGAAGGCCAGCGCGTATCCGGCGGTGATCCACTGGATCGCCCCGAAGGAGGTCGACAGGTCCCGCTCGATGCTCGGGACGGCGATGTTGACGATGGTGACGTCGACCAGGTCCATGAAGGCCGCGGTCATGACGACCGCGAGCGCCAGCCAGCGGCGCCGGTCGCCGGTGAGGTCGTGGTCCCCGGGTTCGGTGGCAGGAAGAGAAGCCGTATCCGGTACGGCGGCCGAAGTGGTCATGCGGAGAAGCTAGAGGCCATATAGGCCAGGTTGTGTCCTAGATGGCCGCCATCATGGAGCCATGACCGACACTCCGGCACGGCTCCTCAGTCTCCTCTCCCTCCTCCAGACGCCGCGCGAGTGGCCGGGCAGCGAGCTGGCCCAGCGGCTCGACGTCAGCCCGCGCACCATCCGGCGCGACATCGACCGGCTGCGTGACCTGGGCTATCCGGTCGAGGCGTCCAAGGGCGCGGTCGGCGGCTACCGCCTGGTGGCCGGCACCGCGATGCCGCCGCTGCTCCTCGACGACGAGGAGGCCGTCGCCATCGCGGTGGGACTGCGCGCCGGTGCGGGGCATGCCATCGAGGGCGTCGAGGAGGCGTCCGTACGCGCGCTCGCGAAGCTGGAGCAGGTGCTGCCGTCGCGGTTGCGGCACCGCGTCTCCACGCTCCAGGCCGCGACGATGCCGCTGACGCGGGGCGACGGCGCGACCATTGACGCGCGGACGCTGACGGTGATCGCGTCGGCCGTCACGGGTAAGGAGCGGCTGCGCTTCGGCTACCGGTCGGGCGACGGTACGGAGACGAACCGTCAGGTCGAGCCGTACCGCCTGGTGTCGACGGGGCGGCGGTGGTACCTGGTGGCGTACGACCTGGGGCGGGAGGACTGGCGTACGTTCCGCGTCGACCGGGTCAGCGATCCCGTGGCCACCGGCGCGCGCTTCACGCCACGCGAACTGCCCACGGGGGACGCGGCGAAGTTCATGGAGCGGTCCATGGCACGGATGCAGCCGCGGGTGGAGGTGGATGTGAGCTTCGCCGCGCCCGCGGAGTTCGTGGCGGCGCGCCTGCCCGCGTACCTCGGCGCACCCGAGCCGACCGGGCCGGACTCCTGCCGGCTGCGCACCACGTCGCGCGACTCGCTGGAGTGGCTGGCGCTGCGCTTCTCTCTGGTGGACTGCGAGTTCACGGCCCACGGCCCGCCGGAACTGACCGACTACCTGAGCGACCTGGGCGCGCGGCTCACCCGGGCGGCGGCGGCTCCGACGGGCCCGAAAGCCCCCGGAGCGTAGGCGGACCCGACCTCCGGGCCGAGGTAAGTCCCGGCACCCGGGCAGAGGTGAGCCCCGGCACCTGGGGGGGGTTGGTGCCGGGGCTCGTCTGTGGGGGCCGACATGTCGGCCCGTACGCGACGCCCGGAAGCGATGTGCGTAAGGCTGACACTACGGCCGATGGGCGGCGACGTCACGCCGCCGCGTCGAAGCCGGTGTCACGAGCCATTTTCTTCAGCTCCATGAGCGCGTGCTTTTCGATCTGCCGGATCCGCTCACGGGTGAGGCCGTGCTCCTTGCCGACCTCGGTCAGCGTGCGCTCCCGGCCGTCCACGATGCCGTAACGCATCTTGATGATCGACGCCGTGCGCTCGTCGAGCTTGCCGATCAGGTCGTCGAGCTCCTCACTGCGCAGGAGCGTCATGACGGACTGCTCGGGCGAGACGGCGGAGGTGTCCTCCAGCAGGTCGCCGAACTGGGTGTCCCCGTCGTCGTCCACCGACATGTTCAGGCTGACCGGGTCACGGGCCCAGTCCAGCACGTCGTTCACCCGCTCCGGCGTCGAGTCCAGCTCCTTGGCGACCTCGGCGGGCTCGGGATCGCGGCCGTGCTCGCGGTTGAACTCGCGCTGCACGCGGCGGATCCTGCCCAGCTCCTCCACCAGGTGGACGGGCAGCCGGATCGTACGGGACTGGTCCGCTATGGACCGGGTGATGGCCTGACGTATCCACCACGTCGCGTACGTCGAGAACTTGAAGCCCTTGGCGTAGTCGAACTTCTCCACGGCACGCACCAGGCCGGCGTTGCCCTCCTGGATCAGGTCGAGCAGGGGCAGGCCGCTGCGCGGATACCTGCGCGCGACCGCCACCACCAGACGGAGGTTCGAGCGGATGAAGACGTCCTTCGCGCGCTCGCCCGCGACGACCAGCGCCTCGAGCTCTTCGTGCGAAGCTCCGCCCGCCTCGCTCCTCACCTCTCCGTCGAGGATCTGCCGGGCGAACACACCTGCCTCGATGGTCTGGGACAGCTCGACTTCCTTGGCGGCGTCGAGCAGGGGTGTGCGCGCTATCTCGTCGAGGTACATGCCGACCAGGTCGCGGTCGGCGATCTCCCCGCCCACGGCGCGAACACTGCTTGCCGCTTTCGAACCACCAGTGGTGGAACGACGGGCGACGGCACGGGTTGCCATGCGAGCTCCCTTACTGGACTGAGTAGGTCGCGACACCCATTCGGGTGCCCTGCATCCGTTGGAAACAACGACTGGAATCAGGACAGAATTCCCCTGCGTGCCTGGATTTTTGTGATCATGCAGTACCCTGTCCGGCTCACGAGCGAGGGCGCACGCCTCAGCGGCCGGCGGACGTGCAGGTCAGGCCGGGGCGGAGGCCGATCTCGGCACACTCACGGACATTTACCACCACTTCACCCCTGAGACGGCCGTCACATTCGGCGCGGTCGTTCTCACTTCGGTTCTCACTTCGGAGGAGCGGTCACCGTTGCCGCGCCCCCGCCCTGTAAAGACCGCCCGCACGCCCTTTTGGTTGCTGAGGACTCGGGCCCGAGACCTAGGCCCGCCCGCCGTCACCGTAGGTCCGCAGGCCGTTACGCCGCCGACGGTCCCCCGCCTAGCGTGCGGATATGGACATCACCGGCATCAGTGAGAACAACAGCGACGGCCCGGGCGATTCCGCCCACGCGCCCGCTTTCTCCCCCATGTCCCCCTTCGCCCCCCTCGCGCCCGACACCACCGGCACGCTCGACGAGGCGCTGGAGCGGTTGCACGCCTCCGGGCCCGAGCGCCAGGGGTACCTGAGCAACCACGGCCCGATGGCCGTGGAGGCGTTGGTACGGCACGGCCAGGCGCCCACCGTCCACCGCTGGCTCGACCACTACCGCGACCGCCTGGAGGACATGCCCCCGACCGGCGCCCCGGTCACGGCGGACACCTGGCGGGAGGCGCTCGGCGACATCGGGCGCGTCGCCGACTGGACCGGATACTTCGGGCGCGAGACGGCGGAACACCCCTGGCGCGACGTGCTCGCCACGTGGTGGCCCCGGCTGCTGCCCGGCATCGCGGGGGGCGCGACGCATCCGGTGATCCGCGTGGGGCATGCCGTACGGACGCTGCTGACGACCGAGGAGACCGCCCCGCGCCTAGCGGAGCTGGCGCACGGTCTCGGGTACTGGGCCGCGCGGTACCGCCCGCTCCCGCCGCTGGTACGGCTCCCCCTGGTACGGCTCCCCGGCGCGACGGGCGCCGCGGCCGCGCTGGCCGCCGTACCGCCCGTGGCCGAACGGACCGGGGGTATCGAGCAGCGGCTCAGGCTGCTCACGGCGTTCCCCGACTGGCCGCGGGCCGGTGCCGGCCCTGCCGGCCCCGAGGCCGCGCGGGAGCTGCTGGGGGAGCTGGTGAGCGCGGCGGTGCACCGTTACGCGACCCACGGGCACGGCGAGCCGATCATGCTCGTGCACGCCGCGACCGCGCCGAACGCCGTGCTCCGCACCCTCCCCGCCCTCCCGCCCGAGCTGTGGGCGCCGAGCCTGGAGGCCGCCTGGGCGGCGAGCGCGGCCGTGACCGCCGCGTACGCGCCGGACGACCCCGCGCCGTACGCGCCGACCTCGCTCGCGCCGGAGGAGGTCTTCGCGCGGGCGGCGGCGCACGGCGACGACCACACGATCAAGTTCACGGACACGGCCTTGGACGCGGCGGGGTTCGGCGCCCCCAGGTCCGGCGCTCCCGGGTCCGGCGACCGTACCGACAGCGTCGCGCTCGCCGCCGCCGTACGGGCCATCGAACTCAACCCGCCGGCGTTCTGAGAACCGGACCGGCCCCGGCCAACACCCCGCCCACACCTCAGCCGAACTGCAACGACCTCTTCGCCAGCCCCATCCAGAAGCCGTCGATCACACTCCGCCCTCTGTCCAGCTCCCCCTCCGACGCGCCGAGCGTGACGAAGAGCGGCGCGAAGTGTCCCGTACGGGGATGGGCCAGCCGCCCGGCCGGCGCCTTGTTCTCGAAGTCGAGCAGGGCGTCGATGTCCTGCGCGAGGAGCGCCCGCGTACCCCAGTCGTCGAACTCCGCCGACCATCCGGGCACCCCGCCGCCCGCGTGTCGCAGGGCCGCCAGGTTGTGGGTGAAGAACCCGCTGCCGACGATCAGCACACCCTCGTCGCGCAGCGGCGCCAGCTTGCGCCCGATCTCCAGCAGCTTCCGGGGATCGAGCGTGGGCATGGAGACCTGGAGCACGGGGATGTCGGCCTCGGGGAACATCTCCACCAGCGGCACGTACGCGCCGTGGTCGAGGCCCCGGTCCGGCACGTCCTGCACGGGCGTACCGGCTCCGCGCAGCAACTTCCTTACGGAATCGGCCAGTTCCGGCGCGCCCGGCGCCGCGTACTCCACGGTGTAATAGCGTTCGGGGAATCCCCAGAAGTCGTAGACGAGGGGTACGGTCTCGGTCGCACTAAGCGCGAGGGGGGCCTCCTCCCAGTGGGCGGAGACCATCAGGATCGCCTTGGGGCGGGGCAGGGCCGCGGACCACGCGGCCAGCTCCCGGGTCCAGTTCATGTCGTCCGCGAGAGGCGGCGCGCCGTGGGAGAGGTAGAGGGCAGGCATGCGCTCCGCGACGGCGTTCATGGCGACTCCAAAGACTTGAGACTTCAAGCACTTGCCGCGTGCAGCCTATCCGTATCTAGTTTAACTTTCAAGAATAGGTAGAGTGGCCTCATGACCACGGCATCCTCCGGCAGCGCGGCCGGTACGGGCGGTTCAGGCAGTGCAGGCGATACAGGCGGCAGAGGCGATACGGGTGGTACAGGCGGTGCGGACGGCACAGGTGACGCGAGCGGTACGAGCCGGAGCCGTATAGCCGACGACGCCGAACCGCGCTGGCTCACCCCCGCCGAGCAGGACACCTGGCAGGCCTACGTCCAGGGCAGCACCCTCCTGGAGGACCACCTCGACCGCCAGCTCCAGGGCGACGCCGGCATGCCGCACATCTACTACGCGCTGATGGTCTACCTCGCCCGCGCGCCCCGCCGCCGCATGCGGATGACCGAGCTGGCCAGGGCCGCCAAGATCACCCGGTCCCGGCTCTCGCACGCGGTCGCCCGGCTGGAGAAGTACGGCTGGGTCCAGCGCGAGGAGTGCGCCTCGGACAAGCGCGGCCAGAACGCGTACCTGACGGAGGAGGGCAACGCGGTCCTCGCGCGGTCCGCGCCGGGGCACGTCACCGCCGTACGGCAGGCGATCTTCGACCGGCTGACTCCCGAGCAGGTGAAGCAGTTCGGGGAGATCATGTGGGTGATCGCGAAGGGGTTGCAGCCGGAGGGTACGGGCGCGGATCTGCCCTGGCGCCGCTGAACCACCGCGACACCAGGGCAGATCCGTCGTTACCGTGCGACGCGGTCGCCGACCGCGCTTCGTTCTTCTGCGGCGATCTCCTACGGCGTTCTACTGCCGCTTCCTCCCGCCGCTTTCTCCTCGGGCACCCTCAGTGCGTCGCGAGCGAACCTCAGTGCATCGCGACCGGGACCTGGACCTCGCCCTCGGCCCCTTCGCCGCCGGCGATCTTCGTCGGGTCCATGTTCGGACGCCCGGCGGTGATGAACGAGACCGCGATCGCCGAGGCGACGACCAGGATCCCGACCGCCCACCAGATGGCGCTCGCGTAACCGTGCACCAGCGCCTCGGCCTGGAGCAGCTTCGGACCGCCGGAACCGGCGACGTGCGAGGCGAGGTACGAGGTGGTCGCGGAGGCCGCGATCGTGTTCAGCAGGGCCGTACCGACCGCGCCGCCGACCTGCTGCGAGGTGTTCACCATCGCGGAGGCGACGCCCGAGTCACGCGGCTCGACGCCGAACGTGGCGAGGGACATGGCGGGCATGAACGCCGTACCCATGCCGAGGCCGAGCATGACCTCCGCGGGGAGGATCAGACCGGCGTACGAGGAGCCGATCGACAGCTGCGTCAGCAGCAGCATGCCGACGGCGGCGAGCAGGAAGCCCGGGCCCATCAGCAGCCGGGCGGGCACCCGGGTCATCAGGCGGGCGCCGATCTGGGTCGAGCCGATGATCATGCCCGCGATCATCGGGAGGAAGGCGAAGCCGGTCTCGACCGGCGAGTAGCCCTTCACGATCTGGAGGTAGAACGTGAGGAAGAGGAAGAGCCCGAACATCGCGATGATCGCGAGGCCCAGCGAGAGGTAGACACCACCGCGGTTGCGGTTGGTCACCACGCGCAGCGGCAGCAGCGGGTTCTTGACCTTGGACTCGACCACCGCGAACGCCGTGAGGAGCACGACGGTGGCGACGAAGAGACCGATGGTCGTCGGGTCGGACCAGCCCTTGGACTCGGCGCGGGTGAAGCCGTACACGAGCGAGACCAGGCCCAGCGTGGACAGGACCACGCCCGGGATGTCGAGGGCGGAGCGGTTACGGCCGCCCGCGGGCTCGCGGATCACGAAGTAGGCGCCGAGGGCGGCGACCACCGCGAACGGGACGTTGACGAAGAAGGTCCAGCGCCAGTCAAGGTACTCGGTGAGGAAGCCGCCGAGGATCAGACCCACGGCGCCACCGCCACCGGCGATCGCCCCGTAGATACCGAAGGCCTTGGCGCGCTCCTTGGGATCGGTGAAGGTCACCGCGAGGAGCGACAGGGCCGCGGGGGCGAGCAGGGCGCCGAAGGCACCCTGGAGGGCACGGGCGCCGAGCAGCATGTACTCGCTGGTGGCCGCGCCGCCGAGCGCGGACGCCAGGGCGAAGCCGGACAGGCCGACGACGAAGCTGCGCTTGCGTCCCCACAGGTCGGCGATGCGGCCGCCGAAGAGGAGGAGACCGCCGAAGGCGAGCGCGTAGGCCGTGATGACCCACTGCCGGTTGCCGTCCGATATCCCGAGGTCCTTCTGGGCGGAGGGCAGGGCGATGTTCACGATCGTCGCGTCGAGGACGACCATCAGCTGGGCGAGCGCGATGAACGCCAACGCTTTCCAGCGGGTCGGGTCAGGAGCCGAGGCGTCCTGGGCGGGGAGCCGGGTTTCGGCTGTTTTTGACATGGAGGGATCCACCTAAGGGTGCAGAAAGGCGAAAACGTACGTAAGTACATGCGACGGTGCATGCCTTACGAGGTCATGGAGTCACTGGGGTCACAGGGTGACGGAGTGATGGACGGACGGATTCCGGCACCGTGTCCGGTGCGTCCGCCCTGGTGGGTCTGGTGGGTCTGGTGAGCCTGGTGAAGTCTCGTCTGGAAGATCCGCGGCGCGCGGTCCTCACGTACGGTCCGTGGTCTTGCTTGCGTCTTGTGGTGAGGGTTTGTTGCGTGGGTCTTGTTCCGTGGGTCTTGTTCCGTGGTCTTGGTTCAGGGCGCGTCACGGAGCGGCGCGGCGCAGATCCTCCAGAGTGGCGGCCTTGCCCGGCAGTACGGAGCGGGCCGGGGCGGCCAGTCCGTCCAGGAACAGCTGCAGGTGCCGGTGGGTGAACCGGTCCATGTCCACGCAGCCGGTACCGGGCAACGGGCGGGTGAGCTGGGACAGCGCGACCATCAGATCGCCCACGGCGACGTCGGTGCGCAGCTGTCCGGTCCTTCTCGCCCTCTCCATCAGCCCTTCCACGGCGCCTTCGAGGCGCTCGCGCTGGGCGTCCAGATCGGGTCGGTCCCGGTCGAACGTACCGGAGAGCATGGGGCACAGGGCCCCGATCCGTTCGTCGGCGGCCGCGTGCACGAAGCGGCGCAGCGCGGCGAACGGGTCGTCCTCCTCGATCGCGGCCCGTTCCGCCTGTTCGGCGGTACGGGCCATGACGGAGAGCACGACGTCGTGGACGAGGGAGCGCCGGTCGGGGAAGTGCCGGTACAGCGTGGCGTTCCCGATGCCGGCGCGGCGGGCGATCTCGTCGAGCGCGGCCTCGGGGCCGAACTCCACGAACATCTCGCGGGCCGCGTGCACGATCCGCTCCCGGTTGCGCAGCGCGTCGGCGCGCGGCCGGGGAATGCGGCGCACACGTGGTTCCGCGGCGGTGGTGCTCACGTCCAGCCCTCCCTCGGCTCGTCTCGTCCTGTCGGTCCTGCTCGTCCTCGTCCGTGTCGTACAACCATCTTGTACGGCTCGTACGTGTCCCATGTGTCGTGCATGTGGCTGATACATGTCGGTCCGACCGTTCAGCCGGTCCCGGTAAGCGGGGATCGCGTCCCCGTTTCCCTGCGACACACGTGCAAACGGGGAGAGGGTCCCCGCTTATTTCACCTCCCTCGCGTGACCTGGGTCACACCCAAAAGGATCATGCGCGAAACACGCACAAATCCGCGAAAAACGCACGATCGGCGCACCCAGCGAGCGCCGACACGCCGACCGACGGAGGGTGATCGAACAGGCAGCGGTCAGGACCGGCCCGCCGCCGCGGACCCGGAGGCGACCGCATGCAGCAGACGCGTCGGATACGCAGGGGCGGGGACGACGGCCGGCCGGGCCCGTACCGCGGCCGTTCGGGTCCGCGCCGCGGCCGGCACCGCAGACCCGGCCGGATCGGCGCCCTCGCGGGTCTCGCCGCCCTCACCCTCGCCGCGCTCACCACGGCGAGCACGACACTCCAGGCCCCGTCCCGGGCCAGCGCGGGTCCGGTGGCCACCGGCCAGGACTCGGCCCTCGGCCCGTGCCGTATCGCGTCCGCCTCCCACGTACAGATGTCCGAGGGCGTGCCCACACCGCCCGGCTACTCCCCCTCCACCGGCAAGGTCCGGGCCCTCAACCTGATGATCGACTTCCCCGACGCGCCGGGCCCGGGGGCCGCGCTCGGGCGGATGGCGGAGTTCTTCCCGCAGACGTCGGAGTGGTTCAGGACCAGCTCGTACGGGCGGCTCGACTACCGTCCCGAGGCCCCGGTGACGAGCTGGCTGCGGATGCCGCGGGACTTCACGGCGTACGGGATAGTGCGCGGGTCACCGTACGAGCCCGGCTACCGGAAGCTCGTCGAGGACATCGTGCGGGCGGCGGACCCGAAGGTCGACTTCAGCGCGTACGACCTCGTCAACATCCTGGTCACGCCCAACGCGGGCCCCTCGGCGCTGGACACGGTCCTGTCGGTGACCTTCTCGGGGAACGGCGACGCGCCCCACGCGGACGGCGTGCCGCTCGCCAACACGTCGTTCGTCTACAGCCGCCAGGACGACGGCTCGGGGTCGTACGCGGAAACCGGCTACCGGGTGCTGCCCCACGAGAACGGCCACGTCTTCGGCCTGCCCGACCTCTACACGCCGCAGGGCGGGGGCACGGTCGGGCACTGGGACATCATGTCGGAGGACTGGGGGGCCAACAACGACCTGCTGGGCTGGCACAAGTGGAAGCTCGGCTGGCTCGACGACTCGCAGATCAGCTGCGCCGCGGCGAACGGGAGCAGTGAGCACGTGCTGGGGCCGCTGGCGACGGCCGGCGGGCCGAAGATGACGTTCGTGCCGATATCCGAGGACGCGGGGTACGCGATCGAGGTACGGACCCGGGCGGGCAACGACGACGCGGTGTGCCGGCCGGGGGTGCTGATCTACCGGGTGGACTCGGGCGTGGACACGGGACGCGGGCCGGTGACGGTGGCGGACAGCGCGAAGACGAGCGGGGGCTGTACGCGGCGGCCGAACGTGCACGCGGAGCTGTCGGACGCGCCGTACCGCCCGGGCGAGTCCTTCGTGGACCGGGCGAACGGGATCCGGATCGCGGTGGTGGGGGAGGAGCGGGGCGGGGACTTCAGGGTGCGGGTGACGCGGTCGTAGGGCACGCGCCGCCGGCCTACCGCGCGTCGCCGTCCCACCGCACCACACGTCCCTCGCCGAGCGCGGCCCGCAGGCCGGTCATGAACCACCCGCCGCCGGCGTCCGGGAAGGCGCCGGGGGCTGGGGTTGGGCCTGGGGTTGGGGTTGGGCCTGAGGCTGGGCCTGGGCCGACCTGCGGGTCGCCCCAGTAGCCGATGGCGAGCGACTGCCCGCGCACCCACAGCTCCCCCACCTCCCCGTCGGGGAGGGACGCGCCGCGGGGCCCGGCGACGCGAACCTCGGTGACGGGGGTGGGCCGCCCGTCGAGGAGGACGGGCCCGGAGGTCTCGGCGAGCCGCAGGTCCAGCCCCACGGGGAGACTCTTCTCGGGGTTGTCCCTCTCCCTCTCCTTCTCCTTCATCACCAGACTGCCGCCGACGGCCATGGCGCGATAGACGTCGGCGAAGGAGGCCGGGTGGAAGAAGGGGTACGTGAGGGGGATGGCGGCCACGGGCCCGAACCCGGGGACGCGCCCCCGCCCGAGATCGGCGACGGCGGCGTGGAAGCGCGCGTTCATAACGGCACCGGCCTGGGCAAGCTGCGTGGCCACGGCGCCGGGACCGGGACGGGCGGCCCTCTCCGTACCCGTACCCGTATAGAAGATGGTGGACGGATCCTCGGCCCGCACATCCAGGTCAGGAGGCGCGACGCCAGGATCAAATCCCCCGCTCCCACCCTCCCTCTCCTCCTCCAAGGAAACGACCCGCGCCCCGGCACGGGACGCCCAACCGGCAACGGAGGGCAGCAACCGATCGCGCTCGGCGAACACCAGGCGGGGTGCGCAATCCCCCACCACGTACGAGAACGGCTCCTCCCCCCAGGAGGGATCGACCGGAACCGCCACCAGCCCCGCCAACTGAACGGCCCAGAAGGCGACTTGCCACTCGGGCCGATCGTTCATGGCGATGCAGACTCGATCGCCGCCCCGCAGCCCGTACTCCCCGACGAGCCGCCCGGCCAACGCGGCAGAGGAGGCGAAGAACTCCCCGTACGCCCAGGTCCGCTCCCCGCACACAAGAAACGGCCGGTCGCCGTAGGCCCAGGTGGTCTCGACGAACTCCCGCAGGGTCCGGGGCCCACTCGCGTAGACGAGCCCCCCGCTCTCCCCGCGCACCACCGCGAACGGCGCCCCGGGCCCGGTCAACGCCCCCACAACCCGCCCAAGATCGCCCACACCGCCGGACGCTATGCGCCCCGCTCCCCCGGGTCAACCACAGACCGACCGCGGACCGCCACACCCTCAGGGTCGGTCCAACCCCCACGTCTGCAAGGCATACGCCCGCCCCTTCTCCTCCCCCCTGATCAGCGGCACGTCGAGCAGTCCGAAGCCGGCCTTCACGGCCACGGCGACGCTGGCGCCGTTCTCGGCCTCGACCTCCAACACGACGCGCTCCGCGCCCAGTTGCTCGAACGCGTACCCGGCCACCACCCGCACCGCCCGCACCGCGAGCCCCTGCCCCCGATGCGCCGGCCCGACCGCGTAGCCGATCTCCATCCCTTCCGGGGCCCGCCGCAACATGACCTCGCCGAGCGGCACACCACCGTCCAGAGTGATGGCCAGCAGAATGGTCGTCCCCTCCGCCCGCATCCGCCGGTCCCGCTCCAACCGGGCACGA
Source organism: Streptomyces liangshanensis (assembly GCF_011694815.1). Classification (NCBI taxonomy): domain Bacteria; kingdom Bacillati; phylum Actinomycetota; class Actinomycetes; order Kitasatosporales; family Streptomycetaceae; genus Streptomyces; species Streptomyces liangshanensis. Next base: position 4,635,799 of record NZ_CP050177.1, on the reverse strand, counting down.
GCCGCCCCCTCGTCGAACGGCGACACGATCGGCGTCCAGTAGGCGATGTCGGGATGATCGAACAACCCCGGCATCGCACCGAGGTCCGCCTCCGTCCAGTCCCGCAGCACCAGCCCCTCACCCACAAGCTCGATCCGCTCGGGCAAGGACGACGAGACACGAGTCATGGCAAACCCCTCCGTGGCCGATTCAGAGCGAGGCAGATTATCCCGGCCCCCCTCACAACCACACACCCGGCCACGGACACCTACCGCTACACTGGCTGCGACGCGCAGGCTCCCACCAGCTGATCGTCAGTCTGTCCAGGACACACAAGGGCGGCGGCCCACAGCCCCCACCCCGGAAACGTCCCCAGACAGACCCCCGCCTTCGTAGCTCAGGGGATAGAGCACCGCTCTCCTAAAGCGGGTGTCGCAGGTTCGAATCCTGCCGGGGGCACCAGTTCGGAGGGGCCTCACCTCCCAAGTTTGGGAGGTGAGGCCCCTCTGACATCCACGAGCACGGTCACTGACGACCCGGACGCCTCCTGAGCAGCCGATCCATGTGACTCATGGCCTCGCGCTGCGTGTCCTGCACAACGTGCGTGCAGACGTCCATGGTGATGCTGATCTGCGAGTGCCCGGGGATCTCCATCACGACGCGGGGCACGACTCCGGCCGCCGTGAGCAGGGTGGCGGTGCCGTGCACTGCGCACCATCACACCAGCACTGGACCCCAGAGCCTCCGACGAAGCCTGGGAATGGCTGTACGAGGGCCGCATCGGGACGAGAAGAGCTCTCCTGTGCTCGGAACCCTGCACGGTCACCATCAACCAGGGCCGCACACGCATCACTTGGACAGCCCCAGCGTTCTTCCTACCCCTGGCACACCGGCGAAGCCTTGAACTTCCATCCTGCGCGTACGACTTCAAGCCCCACGCCACGTACTGAGTTACACCTTCTCTACTGGTTCAAGGCCCGCGCACGGGCGCGGGCCCGCGCCCGCCTCTGCGGCAGGGCCTGCCTCCTGTCTGCGCCCCGTCTGGCCGCGCCCGGCGGCGCGCTGGCGAGCTACGGGCAAGAAGTGGGAGACACCTCTGTGGCTGGGCGGTCGGCTCCGCGGCTTTAGGCAGCCGCTTATGTCCAATCCATCCGAACCAATGGCCGACACCTCAACCCATCATTCCCTTGGATGGGGGATTCTTAGTGCTGCCCTGGCGCGGCTCAAGCTCGTCACCAACCGGCATACTCAGCTTGAGGTCACGCAGGCCCGCAATGCGTGCGCGGGTTGCCTGCCCAGTGTCATAGGTAAGCACTGTCACTTCCCGCCCGGACAGCGGCTTGATGGCCAGCGCCCTATCCACGATCTCGTCATCGTTGATCGGCAGCCGCACATGGCCTGGCGGATCAAACAAGAGCTGCACTCTCACCTCGCCACGTCGAAGGCCGGTAGTTCGCAGTTCTTCGGCGTCGGCCTCACGAAGCACAGCCTGGTCCGCGGTCTTCTGGAAGAGGCGATCCAAAACCGCCAGCGTGTACCGTGCCCGCCATCTCGCCTGCGGAGCCTTGCTCTCCTTGAGCTGATCGAGTTCATCCACTACAACCATCGGCACCATGAGGTGCACGAAGGCACCTTTTGATCCTATTAGCCCAGGAAAGTCAGCTTCTTCCAGTTTGTCCGGATGATGGACGTAGAAACTACTGTCAGCCACCACAGGGAGCCCGCGAAGCTGCCATTGCCGCATCTCCCGTCCTAGCGCATCAGTAGCGGCCTGGAGAGCCGCAGCCCGCTGACGAAGCTCGGCACCCACTAGCTGGCTCACGAGGCGCTGAGTCGTTCCGATCGTGAAACTGTCCAGCCCGGCCAGCAGTTGGTCATGCCGCTTAGTGAGAACGAGTCGATCGAGGTCAGCACTGCTGATCAGCGTGTCTAGCTGGTCCACGGCATATGCTGCCCAGTCGAGGTAGGCCAACAGTCGTTCGTAGTACTCATGCGGGCCGCCGGCGTGGAGGTTCGAGACCCTCTGACACACCGCGCTAAGCGTCTTGTGCAGGTGCTTCCGGTCAACGCCGGGCAGCGGGCTTACAAGCATCTCCGTACTGTGGCACCTCTCGGATGCTGGCCGCACGTAGATGTGCAGATCATTTCTCTGGCTGCCAGCGGCTCGTGCCGGTGCCAGATTAGGTATCTATCCTCACGACGCAGCTTCGCGGAGCAATAGTCAAGACCTGTAGATAAGTCGCTCATGGTGTTGGAGGGTTGGTTCCCTGGATCGCCTGCCAGCGGGAGCCCGGGGTGGCTGACGTGAGGTGTCGGACGCCTCGGCCTTGGAGGGTCACGAGCGCGGTGTGGACGGGGTCGAGCTCCTCGACGGAGCGGTGGTAGGCGAGGATCTGCGTCAGTTCCAGGTCGATGGCTTCCACGGCGTCGCGGATGTGGTCGAAGCGGGCTCCGCGACGAACGGGCCCAAGTGTGCAGCGCACGGTGGCGGTGGCCTCGGTCGCGGTCACGACGGCGACCTGGTCGATTTGCAGTTCGACCTTGACCGCGTGCTTGTCCGGGTTGGCGTGCGCGGTCATGCCGCCGCCTCGGCGCGCTCGACCAGGACGCCGTTCTCGAAGCGTGCGCCGGAACGGACAAAGGCGACGAGGTGGGCCCCGGTGATCGCGCGCCAGCGGGTCCCGGCGGACTCGACCAGCTTGAACACCATCGCGAGGGCTGCGGCGAGGCTGCCGGCCCCGGGGGTGACCTTGGTCCGCAACTTGACCGTGGAGAACGTGGACTCGATCGGGTTCGTGGTCCGCAGGTGGACCCAATGCTCTGCGGGGAAGTCGTAGAAAGCCAGCAGTTCGTCCCGGTCGTCGGCGATCTTCGCGACGGCCTTGGGCGACTTCGTGCCGTAGGTGCGGGCGAACGCCTCGATCGCCTTCTCGGCGTGGGCCCTGTCCTCCGCGTTGTAGATCTCCTGCATCGCCTTCGTCGCCCCCGGCTGGGCGGACTTCGGAAGACAGTTTATGACGTTCCAGGCTTCGTGGACCCAGCAGCGCTGGTGCCGTGCGTCAGCGGACTCCCGCAGCCCCTCGGCCAGAGCGATCACCTCTTTGGTGGCGTCCAGGCGGACGCCGAGAAGGACCAGCACGCACGAGTGCGCCTGGCCGAGCCTGACCTCCGGGTGGATCCCGTCGGGGGTGCGGGGCCGGTGGTGGCCGTTGCGGACGACCAGGCGACGGCCCGTCTCGTCGGTCTCGCCAGCCAACTCGGCTACGTAATGGTTGACTTCGGCTTCCAGCGCCGCGGCCAGCATCCGGCGGGCACCCTCGCGGACGATCTCGTCGATCAGGGAGCCGGACTCGGTGGAACCGTCGACATTCACTACGCTGAACATGGGCGTGCCTTCCCGACCCGCGCTGCGAACGCGGGTGACCATCAAAGGATCATTCGGGAAGGTACGCCCTTCGCGTCCCTCCCGGAACCGATCCACAGGTCTTGAGCATTGCTCTGGGGTGGACGATGACGGGATCAGCATCAGGCTTACGCGCGATCAGGCGGTTGTGTTGTCGGACTGGCTGTATCGAGTCATGTTCCAGTCCCATGATCTGGACGGGATCGTGCACGACCGGGCCGTGTGGTCGCCGATCTACGCGATCTCGGGAACGCTGGAGACGACGCTGGGTGAGATCTTCGTGGCTGACTACGGCCCGCGCCTCGAAGCGGCCAAGGAGCGTCTCCGGGGGGATCTGTACGGAGGAGACGGGGGAACGGCCGATGCGCCGCAACACGGTGGCGGCGGCCTCGGGGGATGAGGTCTGACGCCGGGCGGATGAGTGGGGCGGCTAGGGGGCTTTGGTGATTGTCGTCTGGGGGCACGATGAGGGGGTGTGGGGTGGGGGCGGGGTTTGGGAGGGGTGGGTTGGTGCGGGTTGATGCCAGGAGCGTGGGGATCCTGCATGAGGCGTATCACAAGATGCGGGGCGGGCTCGCTCGCGATCGGTACGACCTGTACGACTACGTCCGGGCTACGGCGGCGAAGCTGGCGGTGTTCGACTCGTTCTACGTGGGGTTGCTGCACGGCGCCGACCGGGTGCGCTTTCCGTACGGCTACGAGGGGGGCGTGTTCGACGACCCCACCTCCCACACCTACGGGCCGAGCGGGCAGACGGCCTGGCTGGTCAAGAACCGGCAGACCTACCGCTTCGCGTACGACAACGGCGCGGTGCTGAACGCGGGGATCTCGTTCGGGGACACCCGCAGACGGTCCGCCGACGCGGTCACGGTGCCGATGTTCCGGACTCAACAGGGCTCCCGCGACGTGCTGTTCGGCATGGTGTCCATGCACAGTTACACGCCGGGCGCCTTCGACGACAACGCCGTCCGGTCCTTCGAGTGGCTCACCGGGTTACTGGCGCGGGTACTGACCCGCGAGAAGGAGGACACCGAGGCCTTCCTGATGCTCCTGCCCGGTGGCGGGGTCCCGCGGACCCTCACCTCGGACCACGTCATGGAGCACATGGCCGCCCGGCTGTCCGAGATCCACGGCCTCGCCCGGCGCATGGTGGAGGACGAGGGTGAGGGCGAGGAGCGGGGCGCCGCCGCGGGGATCGTACGGCTCTGCGAGCAGACCCAGACCGAGCTGATGGAGATGGCGCTGTGGGCCGACGAGGGACCCGAGCAGCGCTTCCTCTCGCTCACCGAGGTGGAGCAGCGGGTGGCGGTGCTGCTCGTGGACGGGCTGGGGAACCGGGAGTTGGCCGACGAGACCGGCCGTAGCCCGAACACCGTGAAGGTGCATCTGAAGAACATCTACCGGAAGTACGGGATGACCACCCGGGAGCAGGTCGCCGAGGATGTTCGTAAGCACCTCTCCCGCTGAAGCCGCTGAGGGCACGACTACAGGCGTCACCCGGTGGGTGAGGGGGCCGCGCGTACCACTCATCCGGCGAGGGATGGGCCCGCGCCGGCGGCGGTGGCACGGTGGTGGCAGGCCGCCGCGCCGCGCGGCGGACCCTCCGCCCGGACCACAGGGGACGCACTTCCATGACCCTCGATCTCTACCTGGACAAGACCGACGACGAGCTGTTCGAGCTGCTCGGTGCCGGCCTCCTCGACGACGGACTCGGCATGTCCCCGTCGGACCGGGGCGCCAACCGCCGGTTCGGCAAGCAGTGGTTCGAGCACAAGCACCGCGAGCTGCAACGCAAGATCTGCCACCAGAAGCAGGTCCAGGGCCTGCTGGGCACCACCGCTTCGGACCGGGTGCTCGACGCGGCCGCGGTGTACGAGGTGCTCCAGCAGCTCGGTGAGGAGCCCGCCACCGCCGGTGTGCTCGCGGTGCTCGTGGCGCGCATCGGCCTCGGAGCCTTCTGTACGAACGCGCCGGCGCTGTCATGACCCGTGGCGAGTCGATGGCGGAACGCAAGCTTCGCCGGTTGCAGGTGAACCGCACCGACCAACTGGCCCACATCCGTGCGGAACTGGTCAGGCTCGGCGACCACGAATCGCTCCGTCAGCTCGACGCGAGCGTGGCGGAGTGGCGCAAGAGCGAAGGGACGGCGCCGTACGATCCGGTGACCACCCTGATGCGGCAGGTGACCGAGGAGATGAAGACGGCGCTGAGGGACCTGGGCTTCGCCCAGGAACGGCTGGACACCGTGGTCGTCTGCTCGTTCCCGCAGAACGACGTGTCGGCCCAGATGACACCGTTCGACGACGGCTCGGGGCTGGTGGAGGTCTCCGACTCGATCATCACGCTGGCCGGTCTGTACGGGCAGTTCTCCGGGATCGGACTGGCCCGGATCGGCGCGCGCGGCGCCCTCAGGGGAATGATCGAGGCCTTCCGCGCGGCCCGCGAGGGAGCGATGGGTGGCGATCCAGCGGTTCTCACCGCGCTGTTGCGCTACTACAACGTGAACCAGCGGGTGTTCGGGAAGTCCGCGAAGCTGGGGCACCGGGCGAGCCCCCAGGTCATGGAGATCGGCAGCCTGGTCACGCTCCAGGCCGCGCGCTTCGTCATCGGTCATGAGCTCGCACACCATGTGCTGGAGCACCGCACCCCGCTGAGCGCCTTCTCGCCGGGCGAGCACGTCCCGGCGTGCACCGGCGACCAGCGTCTGGAACTGGACGCGGACCTGCTGGCCCACCGGGCCACCGAACGGGCGTCGGAACGCGAGTTCGCGGGCACCGCGGCGGAACCGGCCATACAGTTCTCGTCGCTGCTGGGCCCGCTCGTCGCGATGCTCGCGGTCCACGTGACCGAGGAGGCCCTGTTCGTCCGCAGCGGCACCACCCACCCGCCGGCGCGAACCCGCGCCAAGCTGCTCCTCGACCGGATCGACGAAGGGGAACGGAACGTCGCCACGCTCTTCCTCGGCACCCTGCTCACCGCGACGGAACGCTCGGCTGTCTTCGACGGGTCGGCGCCGGTCTTCGACTGGGAGTGGGTCGTCCGGTCGCCCGATCTGCTGTCGACGCAACCCCAGGAGTATCTGCGGACCATCACCTTGCTCGACCGGTTGCAGAGCCGGCCGCCTCACTCGCTCGTCGAGATGATGGAGCGGATGGCCGAGGATGTCGGCGGCTGGGTGGCGGAGGGCGCACGGCTCGCCGTCGCGGGCAACTGCGCTGCCGCTCTGGTGAGTTGGGGTGTCGACGAGGAGACCGCGACCGTACTCGCCGATCCCCGCCGGGCACTTCTCTTCCACACGCTGGTGGACGAGATACGGACGGGGCTCGCCAAGCGCGGTGCGCCCGACAAGGAGCTTCTCGGCATCTCGGTGGCTGCGGCGTGCCTGGTCGGCTCGGCGCTGAAGGCGGCCGCCGGCCGGTCGAAGGTGGGTTAGGTGATTAGGTCAGGTCGGTAGGTCAGGTGGGTCGGTCAGGTGCAGGTGAGGTGCATTTGGGCGGCTGCGTGGTGGGCGCCTATGCGGGTGGGGGTGCCCCAGTCCTGGCCTCTGTCCCTCAGGCGGACCGTGAAGTCGGTTCCCTTCACGCGGTAGTTGCCCACCTTCACCAGCGTCCCCCGGTGGGCCGGCTGGCGGACGCCGAAGGCCGCGTAGCCGGAGTGGGGGTCGGAGGCGTCGGACAGGACCTCGTAGACCGAGGGGTCGCCCGCCGCGTCGAGGTCGTTGCCGCTGTCCGGTACGTAGACGGCCAGGGCGCACGTCTCGTAACCCCTGCCCAGTTCCCACGACCAGGTCGCCGTCGAGCCGCGGTCGTCGTTCGCGCTGCCCGACATGGGCATCGCCGAGAAGCTGCCGTCGCACGCGTCGTCCTGGTGGCCGCCGGACTTCACCGTGTACCAGGCCGCGTCGCCGTTCTCGAAGCGGCCCGCCTCCTCGTACCTGCCCGTCCCGCAACCCGGGCCCGCCCACACCGAGTAGCCCGTGTTCGGGGGCGGGGTCGGCGCCACGGCCCCCCTCAGGGCGGGGAGTTGGGGCCGCTGTACGTCCGTCGGTGCCGTGGAGGGGGCGCCCTCGTCGGTCGTTGTGTTCGCCGTGTCACGTCCGGTGACCGCGAAGACCACCGCGGCCACGGCTCCCAGCACCAGGACGGCCAACGCCGCGCGCAGTGGTACGCGTGACGGGTGCTCGGGGTGCTCGGGCCTCATGCCGCCCCACTATGCGCGATCACGCCCCCGCCGGAAACCGGAAGCCGGGGATTGACCTTGCCCCGACGGGAGGGTTCACCCTCCCGTCACCGGGCCGACAGCGGCCCGGCGACGGAAGATTGGGGCCATGGAAGACCTCACGAACGACCCGGCGGAAGACCACGCGGACGACCGCGCGGAACTCCTCACCATCGGCGAGTTCGCCGCCAGGTCGCGGCTCTCGCCCAAGGCGCTGCGCCTGTACGACCACCTCGGTCTGCTCGCTCCCGCCCAGGTCGACGCGGTCACCGGCTACCGCTGGTACCGCCCCGGCCAGGTCGAGCGGGCCCGGCTGGTGGCCCTGCTGCGGCAGCTCGACATGCCGCTCGCCCGGATCGCCGAGGTGGTGGCGCTGACCGGGCCGCGGGCGGCGGACGTGGTCGCCGAGTACTGGGCCGAGCGCGAGGAACGTCATGCCACGCAGGGCGCGGTGGCCACCTATCTCCGTGACCGATTGTCCGGTAGGAGGAGAAGCCCGATGTACGAGATCAGGACCGTGGACGTGGCCGAGCAGGCCGTACTCACCGAGCGCAGGCACCTGTTGGCCGCCGAGCTGCCCCGCTGGATCCCCGCCGCCCTCGACCGGCTCGTGGGCGCGGCGGAACAGTGCGGTGGTGTGGCCGGCGTCCCGTTCGTCGCCTACCACGCCGAGGTGAGCCTCGACAGCGACGGGCCCGCCGAGACGTGTGTGCCGGTGGGGGATGTCCGGGCGGCGGAGGCGTACGCGGCGGAGAACCACCGTACGACCGGACTGCGCATCGAGCCCGCGCAGCGGCTCGCGTACGTACGGATCACCAAGGCCCAGGTCGCGCACCCGCAGATCCTGTCCGCCTTCGAGGCCGTGGAGGAGTGGATCGCCGAGCGCGGGCTGACGATCGCCGGGCCCTGCCGGGAGATCTACTTCGAGGCGGACTGGGACGGGGCCGGACCGTCGGACGAGGTGTGTGACGTCGCGTTCCCGGTGAGGTAGTCCCTTCCGGGCCGTGAGGTGGCTCCGCCTCCCTCAGCGCAGTTCCTCCGGGCAGCCCGTCCCGCGCGGCAGTTGGTACGGCGCCGCCAGGCGGTACACGCCGGGCCGGGGGGCGAGGAGTTCGGTCCACTCGTCGCCCTCCGCGTCCTCCTCGGTCTTCATCAGGCAGCCGTTGGGGTTCGTGTAGACCTTCGGGCCGTCGTCGTCCGCCTTGGACGCCTCCGTCTCCTGCGGCGGCAGCACGCTCTTGCCGTCCGCGTCGACCAGGCCCAGCCAGGGCGAGTACGGGATACGGATCAGCACCCGGCCCGCCGTCTTCACGTGGATCGTCAGCTCGCCCGCGCCCGCGCGGTCCACCGTCGCCGGCGGGTCGGCCAGCGGCATGGGGTCCTCGACGGCGAAGAGCTGCCAGTTGGCGTCGCCCCACACGTGCTTGAGGTACGGCTGGCCCTTCTGGACCAGTTCCGCCTCCACCTTCGCGCCCGTGTCGGGCTTGCCCTTGGGCAGCACCACGAAGTGCACGGCCCAGCGGTCCAGCCAGCCGCGGTAGTTGTCCGCGGACAGGGTGTCGTCGTAGAAGATCGGGTTGCGCTCCATGTCCGCCTGCCGGTTCCAGCCCCGGGCGAGGTTGACGTACGGGGCGAGCGCCGACGCCTCGCGGTGGCTCCTGGCCGGGACCACCTCGACCCGGCCGCGCTCGGCGCCCGCCCGCTGCAACTGGTTCACCAGGGGCGCCAGTTCGCGGGTCCAGGAGGCGGTGGGGGCGGTACGGACGATGTCGTCCACGCCCTTGAAGCCGATCCAGAAGTTCAGGCCGGCGAACGCCACCAGCAGCGCGATCCAGCGGCGCGAGCCGGGGTGGGTGTACGGGAGCGCGGCCAGCAGCACCACGCCCGCGACGATCATCGCGAAGCGGGACACGTTGGAGCCGATCTGGGAGTCGACCACCCAGGTCAGCAGCACGCCGACGCCGTAGACGGCCGCGGCGGCCCGTACCGTACGCCAGTCCCGCGGCACCAGCACCACGATGAACACCGCGAAGAGGAACGGCAGCGAGGCCGTCCCGATCGACATCGGCTGCGTCCCGGAGAAGGGGAACAGCCAGGCGGACACGGCCACCACGAGGGCCGGCGCGAGGCCGAGCGCGTACGCCCCGGGGCGGCGCTTGTTCACGAACAGCGCGGCCGCGACGACCCCGAGGAACAGTCCGGCGACGGGACTCGCCGCGGTCGCGAGCCCGGCGAGCGGGGCGGCGGCCACCGCCTTGAGCCAGCGCTTCCTGCGCCAGCGGTGCGGCCAGCAGAACACCGCGGCGACGGCGCCGAGCGCGAACATCACGCCGAGCCCGAACGTCACGCGCCCCGACAGGGCGTTGCAGAGGAAGGCGAAGACCCCGGCGAGCGAGCACGCGACGGGGTTACGGACCGCGCGGACGCGGACCAGGATCAGGGCGAGCAGGGCGGCGGAGACGGTCCCGGCGATCATCATCGTCGTACGGACGCCGAGGACCGACATCAGGTACGGGGAGACGACGCTGTACGAGACCGGGTGCATCCCGCCGTACCAGGCGAGGTTGTACGCGGAGTCGGGGTGGCGGCCGACGAACTCGGCCCACGCGTCCTGGGCCGCGATGTCCCCGCCACTGTTTGCGAAGAAGAAGAACCAGAGGAGATGGACCACGCCGGCGAGGGCGCCGGTGAAGAGGACGGGGTGCCTCCGGACGCGGTCGCGGAGGCCGGCGGCGAAGGTGGCTGGGGCGCTGGGAGTGCTGGGGGCGTCGTGCTCGGGGTGCTCGCCGTGGTCGCCCGGCCGGTCCCGGTCGGCGTGATCGCGCCGCTCGTCGTGGTCGGTGTCCGGGGGCGCGGGCAGCCTTCCGAGCGCCCTCTCGTAGATGGTCCTGCCGTCCGTGCTGCCGTCCGTACGGGGCGGCTCGGTGGTGGTCACTGCGGCTCTCCACGTCTCCCCGACATACCCCTCCGCGCGCCGCCTTGCCGCGTGCGCCGGGGGCCCATGTCCTAAGGACGCCGTCCCCGCGTCCCACAGTTGCCCTGCCCCGTTCAGCAGATGTCCGTTTCGGACGCTAGCACGGCACGCTCGCCGGGGAGAGGGGCTTGTGAGACCCCTCTCCCCGGGGTGGGGACCGGGTGCGGCCGTGGATCAGCCGATACGGGTCAGCTTGGCGCCGAAGCCGGGCTCCGCCAGGTCCTT